>DATJMP010000108.1:0-7027 GCA_035508655.1 Bryobacteraceae bacterium | reverse complement strand
ACTTTGTTCGGCATGAGGCGGTAGAGCAGGGTAACCGCGCGCGAGGTCTTCTCTTTAGCTGCGCGCTCGATGGTCTTGCCAGCCAGGACGAGAGTGACTATAGCGCAGACGGTATCGAAGTAAACGTGGTTGCCGCCGGCGAAGGCAATCGAGACGCTATAACCATATGCCATCAGGATGCCCATGGCCAACAGCGATTCCATACGCAGCACGCCTTCGCGCGCGCCGGTCCACGCAATGCGCAGCACGGGCGCGGCGCAGTAGAAAACTGCCGGCGTGGCCAGCGCCATCAGGACGAACGGCATATAACGGCCGAAGCTCGAAGTGACGCGCTCGAAATAGCTGGCATACACCACCAGGCTGAACGTCATCACGTTCATCCAAAGAAAAGCGGCCACACCAACTCGCAGGAGCAGGTCCTTGCGCTCGACGTCGGACACACCATTGCGGCCGGTGTACTCGGCTGCCCTGTAGCCGAGCGAGGCGACGCGATCGACGATGCGCTCGGGCGGCACGTATTGTGGACAGTAGCGGACCTTGAGAAGGTCGGAGGCGAAGAGGACCTCCGCGGAGACCACGCCGCTGAGGCGCGTAAGCGCGTGCTCGATCAGCCATCCGCAGGACGTGCACCACATTCCGGAGAGCTGGTAGACGGCCTCGCGGGTTTCAGCCGCCGTGCCGTTTCCCACCTGCTGCGCCGCGGCTGCACGGTTCGAGACAAGGCCAAGGGCGAGGCTTCGCTGGAACAGTTCGGTGTCGCGCAGATTTTGGCCGGAAGCCAGAATTCCGCTTTCCAGCAGGATGGCATACACATTGGCGCAGCCCGCGCAGCAGAACTGCTCGGACCCCGACTCGAGCCCGCAGAGGCTACAGGTCATGCAGTCATCCGCGAAGTGCCTCCGCGTAGGGCCGGCTTTCGAGCCGGCATTGTCCCGGGAGGGATGCCGCCAGAACAAGCGGAGCGTTCGCTCCGCCCCGAGTGGTCTCGATCATTTGCGGATTGGCCTTTTTCGTCTCGATGTACGCATAAACCAGGATGCCGATGAACACCATCGAAACAAAAACCAGGAACGGGATGAGGGCGGGGACAGGCTTTTTCATTTTTTCTCCGTCGGAGCGATAAACGTCATGGGGCTGGCTTCGGCGGACTGGCCGGAAGCGGTGGTGACGATGGCGAAATGCGTTACCATCTCGCGGCGGCCGCCCGCCGGAACCGAAATCTCAAACTGCCCCGACCGGGATTCACCGGCGCCGATAACCACTTCGGAATCGAGCGAAAGCATCGCGCCGGGAAGAGCGCGGACCGAGAATCCGACCGTGGCCGGCTTCGAACTGCGGTTAGCCAGCGTGTAGCGGAACGTGTTGTACACGCGGCCATCGGAGCCCAGGTGGTACAGCGTGGCGCGTTCCGGCTGAATGCGCGCCAGCACCGGCCGGCGCGTGGCCATCGCCACCATGAGGCCGCAGGCGTAGAACGCCAGGACCAGCAGGACGATAATCCTCTTGCCATCCCAGGGCTGCGGTTGCTGTGCAGTGAGCGGACCCTTCTCGCCCCACGTGTAATGGATGAGTCCGGGCTTTTTCAGCCTGGCCAGGATTTCGGCGCAGGCATCGATGCATTCCGCGCAGTGGATGCACTCGATCTGGAAAGGCGAGTTGCGAATGTCGATACCCATCGGGCAGACCCGCACGCACTTCTTGCACTCGATGCATTCTTTCTGCGGGTCTCGGTAGTGCACCAGCAGTGTTTTGCCGTCGCTTAGCATCCCCTGCAGGTAGCCATAAGGACAGGCGGTGGTGCAAAACCGCTGCCGCAGGAGAGTGAAATCGAAGAACGTGATCAGTGTAACGACCGCGCCGGAGATGCCCCCGGCCGTCCGGATATCGAACGAAAGCAGGCGGTGGAGAAGGTCGCGTGGCTCGACGAAATAAGAAATGAAGATGAACGCCAGAAAAACCGAGGCGATGCCGACGGCTCCGTAGAACAGAATGCGGACCGCCCATGCTCGCGCAGCCGGCTTCCAGGCGATGAAGTGCCTGGTGATCAGGCGGCGCAGGCGCGACTCCAGCGCCAGTGAGGCCTCGCTGAAAATCATCTGCGGGCAGAGATAGCCGCAGTAGACGCGGCCATAGAAGACCGATGAGACCACCACCAGGAACATCAAAAACATCAGGCTGAAAAAGACGATGCCGAATTCACTGATCCATAGTTCCTGGCCGGCAAAGTAAAAGCGCTGTCGCGGAATGTCAAAACGAACGATGTTGAGAAACGGCAGCGCCAGGAAGATAAGGAAGCAGGCGAGGTGAACGCGCTTGCGAATGCGGTGCCAGTTCATGCAGACACCACCGGGCAAGTGAGGTGGGGCAGGCTGCTAACCTGCGGCCGGTTGGCAACCCGCCACCGGGCGCCGGTCGCCAACCGGCGCGCAGGATTCCATCCTGCCCCACCGGGTTCGTTACCCATGGCAATGAGGAGCCGCCAGCCCGCGCCACAGCAGCACCGCTCCGGCGATTGCGATGGAAACCGCCGCCAGGCGATTGCTCCAGCGTCCCACCCGCACAGCGGCCAGGGACGAGACCGCGCCGGCCGCCAGCAGGGCTACAGCCGTTCCCAGGCCGAATGCCAGCATGGTGAGCGCGCCGGAAAGCGCGCCGGCGGATTCCATGGCCTTCAACAGGGCCGCATAGACCAGGCCGCAGGGAAGAAAACCCAGCAGCAGGCCGAGGGTGAATTTCTCGCGCGAGGCAAGCAGCAGCCTGCCCGCGGCGCGGTGGAAGCGGCCGGCGATGCCGCCTTTGCGGATCGTGATCAGGCCGCTCGAAGGACCGAAGCCGATCATGCAAACCGCGGCCACGATCATGGCCGCCCCGGCGAAAATACGCGCGCCCGTAGCCAGCCCGGCCATGCGGCCGAGCACTCCCAATCCGCCGCCCGCCGCCCCAGCGAGCGCGCCCAGGAGCATGTAGGTGAGGATGCGGCCCGCGTTATAGGAAAGATGCGCGCGCCACACCCCCCTGCGTCCCAGTGGCAGGCTGTACGCCAGAACGATGGGGCCGCACATGCCCAGGCAATGCATGCCGCTCACCAGACCCAGCGAAAGCATGAGGCTGAAGTCGAGTGTTGTCATGCCTGGGTCCCCATGGCAGAAGCCCCGTTTGGACGGCCGCCGGCAGGCAGGTTGGTGGCCGCAGATCCCATCTGGTGCCGGAGACCGGCTTCTGCCATGGGCTGGTACACCACCTTAGGATTGGGCGTCGGCACGCTCACGCACTCCCGGTAGAAATCGAATTGCTTCATGGTGATGGCGTGAGTGGGGCAGCGGGAGGCGCACATGGCGCAGCGGATGCACGTCGTCTCGTCCTTCATCATCACTGCACCCAATTGATCCAGTTCTTCCGGCGCCAGCGCGCGGATATCCCCGAATTCCTCGATCGCCTTCGCCATCCATTCCGGATCTTCCACCAGCCTGCTCAGCCCCACCAGCCGGATCAGGCTTTCCGGGCAGACGTCCACGCAGCCGTTGCAAGCCACGCACATGGAGGTGTCGAAAACCGTGTTGACGTTGCAGCGAAGGCAGCGTGATGCTTGCCGCCGCGCCTCCACTTCCGGGTAACTGCGCTCCACAATCTCGTTCGAAGCCGCCCGCTGCTCGCTCTCCGCCACCGGCGGATTGCCGCGCGGAATCACGTTCCAGCGCTCGGCCATGGTGTACGCCGCCGGCATCCATTTCTTTCGCACCACCACGTCCGTTCGCGTGCGCCGCAGGTAATCATGCATAGACCGGGCGGCGATCTGCGCCGATGCGATGGCGTCGATGAACAACCTTGGCCCATGCGCAATGTCGCCGCAAGCGAAAACGTCGGGCGCAGTAGTCTGATACGTCTCGCGGTTGACTTTGATCAGCCCGCGCTCACTTTCCACGCCGTCCTCCGGCTGAAGGAAGGAAAGGTCCGATGCCTGGCCGATGGCGAAAATCACGCTGTCGGCCGGAATATCTTCCACGCGGCTTTCGTCGAACGTCGGATTGAAACGGCGCTGCGCGTCGAAAACCGCGGTGCAGTGGACCGTCCGCAGCCCCGTCACCTTACCGTTTTCGTGCAGGATCTCGCGCGGGCCGCGGCTGTTGTGCAGCTTGATCCCCTCTTCCCCGCCCTCGATCACTTCGATCTCATCGGCGGGCATCTCCTCCCGGCTCTCCAGGCAAACCACGTGTACTTCTTTGTCGCCGCTCAGCCGGAGGGCGGAGCGCGCCACATCGTAAGCGATATGTTCGTCCTGTCCCCGTACGGCGGAACGCGCGACGTCGTAGGCGACATTGCCGCCGCCGATCACGATCACCCGCTTGCCGAGCGCAAGTGGCGCGCCGCCATTAAAAGCGCGCAGAAATTCCATGCCGTCGATCACGCCTTCGGCGTCGTTGCCGGGCAACGATAAACGCCGCCCGTTCGGCAGTCCGATGCCTAGGAAGATCGCCCTGTAGCCTTCGGCGCGCAGAGAAGCAATGGTGAAATCGCGGCCAAGCCGCATGTTGCACTTCAGTTCCACGCCGAGCGAAAGGATGGCGCTAATTTCGTGCCGCACCAGTTCACGCGGCAGGCGGAACACGGGCACACCGGCGGTGAGCATTCCGCCCGGCTCCGCGCTGGCTTCGAACACCGTGACCTTGTAGCCTGCGCGCACCAGGTCATGCGCTACCGTGAGGCCGGAAACGCCCGCGCCAACTACGGCGACCCGCTCGTAATCGCCGCGGCCCGGCGGGAGCATGGCGTCATTGTTGGCGGAGCGGTGCAGCGTGTAATCGCCCGTCTCGGGACCGAACTGATCTGTGACGAAGCGTTTGAGCGGCCGGATGGCGACCGCGGCATCCACGTCCTTGCGCCGGCAATTGGCTTCGCAGGGCGCGCCGCACACGCGCCCGCAAATGGAAGCGAACGGGTTGTGCGCACGCGCGATCCGGTAGGCCGTTTCGTACCGCCCTTCCGCGATCGCCGTCACGTAGCCGCAGGCATCCGTGTGCACCGGGCAGGCGTGGCGGCACTTCACCATCTCGACCCAGTAATCGGTCGCGTCCGGCACTCTCACCTGATAAAAGCCGTTCTGCATCGGTTCCCTCAGTCGTGTTTCGACTTCCCGAACGAAAACAGAACCACGATAACGCCGAAAATCAGGATCAGCGCCGCAATGGCGTACATCAGGCCGGCCGAAGCTTCGGTGGCTGCGTTCATCGCGCGCACCAGCGGGCCGCGTTCGGGATGATCCACCTCACCGTACATGTAAACCATGAAGTACGTGAGCGCCCCGCCGGCGATCACGATGTAGGCCAGCTTCAAAAACCGCGGTACCTCGGTGCCTTCGCGTTCGGTAATCCACCCGTCGGCATACTCTTTGATCTTGGCTTTGGGTTGCATGCGGTCATTCCTTGGACGAGGGCTCCTCGTCGAACACCCGATACTTGATTTCTTCGCTGTCCTTCGTCCAATACCCGTCCTTCCAGGAGCGCAGGAAAAAGAAAATGGCGACGCCCAGGCAGAGAGCAAAGAAGAAATACGCGAAATAGACGCTCGGCCACGTGTAATCGTTCATTTCTCGTAGTCCTTATCGGGGCGCCAGTCCTTGGCGCGCCCCAGCGTCTGGATGTAGGCCACCAGCGCCGTGAATTCCTCGTCGTTGTTCGCGATCCAGGGGAACGGCGGCATCACCGAGCCGGGCACCAGGTCCCGCGGATTACGGAAATGGGTGCGGTGCCACTGCGTATCGTACTTGCCGCCGACGCGCGAAAGATCGGGCCCCGTGCGCTTTGTCCCGAACATGTGGGGGTTGTCGTAGACGAATTCGTCCGGCGTGGAGACGGGGGAATCGACGCCGCGCCAGCCGCTGCGTTTGGTATCGGCCACCAGCGTGCGCGTCTGCTGCGTATGGCAGTACCAGCAGCCTTCCCGCACGTAAATGGCGCGGCCTTTTAATTCCAAGGCCGTCAGCCGGCGCAGCCCCGGAGCCGGCCGCGACCAGCTCTTATCCACCAGCGGCGGCACCGCCGTGGTCAGTAGCCCGCCGATGAAAAACAGCGCCAGGGCCGCCGCCACCGCGAAGGCCGCGCTTCTGTCCGCTTTACTGAACATATTCCTGCCTCCGGATGACGGTCGCCATGATGTTGTAGGCGAAGCTCACAATGCCGCAGAAGATGAGCGAGCCGGAAAAGAACCGTACCAGCCATACCGGTTTGAGCGCGATCACCGTGTCGATGAACGGAATCGCCGGGTTGTTCCATTGCCAGCCCTGCCAGAATCCGCCCAGCCACAGTGTCACGAAGAAGCCCAGGCCCCCGATCATCATGAACCAGAAGCTCCAGTTCGCCAGAGCATCGCTGTACAGCCTCGTGTTCCACATTCGCGGCACCGCGTAATACGCGCCGGCTATGGCGAAAAACGAAAAGCACCCGAGCAGCGCCATGTGCGCATGGCCGGGAATCCAGTCGGTCTTGGAGACGATGGCGTTCACGCTGCGCAGGCTCTGCATCGGGCCTTGGAAGCACGTAAGGAGATAAAAAACGGTGCCGGACATCAGGAACTTCAGCGGCACGTTCTCCCGGAGCTGATGCCATTGCCCCTGCATGGTGGCGAAGAAGTTCCATACCACCGCCCATACGGGAATCAGCAGCATCACGGAAAACGTGATCGCGATGGTCTGGAGCCACTGCGAAATCGGCCCGTGGATCATGTGGTGCGCTCCCGTCCAGACGTAGACGAACGCCAGCGCCCAGAAGCCGATCATAGAGAGCCGGTGGCTGTAGAGCGGCGTCTCGGAAGACTTGGGGATAAAGTAATACGCGATCGCCAGGCCGATGGGTGTAAAGATCAGCCCCACCGCGTTATGCACGTACATCCAGTTCAAGTTGGCCTGGTTCACGCCCGTGGTGAACTCCACCGCGAAATTCCCCGTAATGTAGACGAATGCGGTCCACAGAATCGTGCCCATGGTGTACCAGAGCGAGACATACATCTGGGTATACTTGCGCGTGGCGATCGT
>DATJMP010000107.1:0-7699 GCA_035508655.1 Bryobacteraceae bacterium | reverse complement strand
CCCATGCCGTAACCGTAGCCACCCATGCCATAGCCGCCCATGCCATATCCCCCCATGCCGTAGCCGCCCATGCCCATGGCGGCTCCATAGGCACCCATGCCCATTCCGCCTGCGCCATATCCACCCATACCGTAGCCGCCCATTCCCATTCCTCCCCCACCCATGCCATAGCCGCCCATCATTCCGCCTCCGCCGTAGCCACCCATGCCCATGTTCATCGATGACGCGAGGCTCATCATGGCGAAGGGGTTGCCGCTATAGAGGGCCATGATGGCCATGGCCACCGTCATGGCGTTGCCGTATTTCAGGCGGTAGACGTAATTGCTGACGGACCCGGCGGTGAGCTTGACGGGGATATCCAGCTTCTCAATCCACTTCTGCACCTCCTCGAAGATGCCGGGATTGGGAGCGACGGCGATGAGAGTGTTGATGCGGTCGACGGGGAGGAAGCGGACTGCCGCGGCCTTATCGGAGAGGGCATAGGCTTTGAAGACCGAGTCCAGATCCTTTTGCAGGTCACTCGGGCGGCTGTTCTGAATTCCGAACAGCTTGACGCGCTGGCCGGCAAAGGTATCGGAATCGAACATGGAGATGAGCTCCATGGTGCGCTTCATATTGCGGCTGTTGTCTTCGATGATGAGGAGATTGGCAGGTTCGTAGACGGAATGCGAGGCGCCTTCGCCATAGAACGGAGCGAGCAGCTTATCCATCTCCGGGGCGGTGGCGTATTTGAGGAAGATCAGATTCAGAACCATGCGCTCGTCTTCGGGGAGCGATTTGGGGTCCGCATTCATGGCGGGATCGAGCGGGAGCTGCGAGACACTGCCGACGGGGACGATGCGGTAGAGGTCGCCGACCTTTACCATGGTGGCGCCATTGACGCGGAGGATGGTCTCGAGTAGCGGCATGAGGTCGACTTCCTTGACCTCGCCGTAGGTATAGATGGTGACCGAGCCCTTCACGCGCGGATCCAGAATGTAGTTGATCTTCAGCATCTTGGCCAGCACGTCGATCATCTCGGTGAGGGAGGCGCCGCCGAGCAGGAAGCCCCGGCTCTCGGCCAGCCGCGGACTGGCGGGAGCGGCCGGAATGGCCGCAGGCGCAGCGGTCTGGGGGGGAGGGGTGGTCTGCACGTTCACGGTCTGGGCCGGTGACGTAGCCTGCGCGGGTGGAGTGGTCTGGCCTTGCGGAGTTTGCGCGGGCGGGGCGGCTTGCGCCGGACGAGTCTGGGCAGGCGGAGCGGGCTGAGCCGGAGCGGGAGTTGGGGCCGGCGGGGTTTGGGCCGGACGCGCCTGAGCGGGAGGAGTGGTCTGCGCCGGAGGCGGAGCCTGAGCCCCGGGGGGAACGGCCTGCGCCAGGAGGCAACCGGCCGCCGCACAAACCAGCCCCATCACCGCCAGCAGCTTGCGCAGCACCACTCGGTTGCCATCGAGAGGTCGGAACGGGGCCGGCGCGGCCGGACGAAGATAGCGGAAGAATCTCATCATTTCACCTTTGCGGGGAGGGTCCGAAACGGCCCGCCCTCTCATTTCACCGGGTCCCAGGTACATGTCTGGCCGAAGGGGGTGGCATTCATGGTCTTGCGGAACCCTTCCATCACGGTTCCGGGTGCAAGGCCGTCGTTCAGGTTGCAGGTACGGAAGCCGAAGTTGGTCATCTCGCCGGGGCCGGCCTTGGGAGGAGGAGCCTGCTGCGGCGGGGGCTGCGGAGCTTCGGTCCGGGTGTCGGGGGCAGGAGAGGCGGTACGGGAAGCCGCCTGCGCCTGCTGTTGCGCGCCGCCATTCTGCCCGGAGCCGCCCACCACGTCCAGGCTTTTGTGCACCTGCTTGCCCTCCCAGTCCAGGATGACTTCCTCGCCGTTGGCGTCGATGAGGGTGAAGGGCCCTATCTTTTCTCCCGGATGAACGGCTTCGTGGGGAGAGTTGGCGGTGATGCTGAGGATGGCGATCGGGCCGGCCCCGAGGTTCAGCATGCCGTGATAGAGCGGCAGAGCCGGCATGGGCTTGGGTGGGGGCGGCGGCGGTTTTTCGATGACGACGTTCGGGTTGCGCGAAGGGTCGAAGAGCATTTTGGCGGCGACATCCACATAGGCGGCCGGCGTCACCGAGGGCTCTTTTGCCAGCGGCGGGAGGGGCGGCAGGGCGACCGGTTTCACGGTACGGCGCAAGGTGGCGGATTCGCGAGACTTGGCGGCCACCCACGCCTTATGGAACTGGAATCCGGCGGTGGTGACAATCGCCACCAGGACAAGGTCAAGCAACAGCAACTTGCGTGTCATACGCCGGGGCCTTTCTTTTTGGGCGCGAGGCTCTTGGGTACCACGCCGGAGAGGCTCAGGCGCACATGGATATTTTTCTGCTTGTCGTTGCCGCCGTTGATATGGATGTCGCCGGTGGAGACGATTTCGGGTTCGGCGTGAATCGCGGCGAGGAAATTCACCAGCTGCTCGATACCGCAGGTGAAGCTCTCGGTGACGGAGACAATGCCGTAATCGGCGCCCAGCGGGCGAACCTCGCTAAGCTGATCGGCCCCGCGCGCGTCCAGATTGGCGGAAGCGGCGACACGGTGAATGATGTCGAGCAGGTGAGCCTGGGCCTGCGCGCCGGTATCCGCCACGATGATGCCCTTCTCCCGGACCGCGAGATCCGCCTTGGCTTGCTTGAGCATGGCTTCCTTGGCGGGAACGGTGGCGGCGAGCCGGCGCAGACGGTCGAGGCGCTGCTCGGCTAGCGGAATGGAATCGGCGGGCGCGACGACTACCACTTTCGAGCTGCTGCTATCGAGGAAGGTGTAGCGCAGCACGACCGAAACGGCCATGGAGACGAGCAGATAAACCAGGCGCCGATCGAGCTTGCCGTTCACGGGCGCACCTTTCGGCTGCTGTGAATGGTGAAGTTTTCTCCGCCACCGTTGCCGGCGCGAATGATCGCGTCGGGAGCGGAATTCTGGAAGAGCGGAGAGGAATCGAGGATTTTGACGAGCGGAGCGGCATCGGGGGCCGAGCCGGCGATGCGCACCGAATCGCGGTTCAGATCGATGGAATTGGTCCAGCCGGGAGGCGCGATCAGCTTGGTGAGTTCGTTGAGCGCGTCGAGATCGTCGCGGGTGTAAGCGCGGACGCGATCGAGCAACTCGGCCTGGGCGCGAGCCTTGGCGATTTCGCGATCGAGCGTGGCGGCGCGCGCCGCCACCGGTTCGAGTTTCCGAATCTCGGCGTTCAGCTCGCTCAGATAGCGGCGCTGCGTGTAATTCTGCCAGAAGAGCATGAATCCGCCGGCCAGCAGGACCACGCCGGCCAGTACCAGCGTCGGAATCAGCGCCGCCCGAGAACTGGAGCGGCGGTGCTCCGGCGGGAGCACGTTCGCGGACGGCGCGAGCCGGGGACAGGCTCCCGCGACTGCCGTCGCGTACGGCAGCGCATTCCGGGAAAGATCGTTTTCCACGGGGTTGACGGCGGGCGGAGGGAGAATTTCGTCGAGGCGGCGCGGGGCGGTTTCGGGAGGCAGGCGCAGTTCCGCCAGCGCCAGTCCGGCGGCCCGCTCGGGCGGGAATGTGAACTCGGCGGAAAAGACCGGCCTGGCAGGGCTCTCGCCATATACTTCCACCGCGCCGGCGGCATTGCGGCCGAGGGCCACGAACCCATTACCGTTCGTCGGCATCTTGCCGTTGACGCGGATCGCGGCATGCATGGCGGCGGCGGAGAAGGTGAAGCTCGCCACCAGGATGCCGGCCTCGGTGAAGAGACGGCGGTAGCGCTCCATGACCTCCCGCCGGACGATCCCCACCAGCACGGCGCCATGCGTGAGCGGGGAGGAGCCCCAGACGATTTCCTCCTCGCCGTAGGGGTGCAGCAGATCCAACTGCAATCGAATGGCGCTTTCCAGATCCTTGGCGGCAACTCCGGGAAGGGAAAGCTGGCGGACGATCACCTCGCGGCGCGGCAGCAGTACGGTCGCGGTCAGGTAGCCGACGCCGAGCGAGCGCAGAAAGCGCGCGTACACGGCACCCCACTCGGCGGCCGGCCGCGTGGCGTAATTTTCAATGGCGAGCCGACCCAGCACGCGGATTCCGGTGGGGCGTACCCGCGCCACCACGACTTCGAGCGAATCGGGATGGATCTCGATGCCAATGCCGGACCCGAAAGCCAGCAGCTTGCGAACATCGGCCGGAATGGTGAGAGCGGTGGGCATCGGGCGTCAGTTGCTCCAGGCCGTGTCACGCCCCTGTGAAGCAAGAGCGGGTTCGCTGGGCGCCTCGAAATCGTACCAGCGCAGCACGTTCAGGGGGGTGCGCGAGCCCGGCTGGAAATAGCGGATCTGCGCAGCCACCGAGCGCCTCAGATCGGAAAGGCCGGAGGGGGTGAGCAGGCGGGCGGTAGCGCGCATTCTGACAATGGCATTTCCTTCCACTCGCAGGCGCGCGGAGGAGACCTCGAGTGAGGCCATGAACTGCGCCAGCGTCTGCTGTGTGAACGGACGGTGCGCGATGACGGCATCGACGGCGAACTGGGGCAATCCGATGGCCAGCAGTACGGCGGGTGATGCCGTATTCACATCCACGCGGCCGTCATTCCCATAGACGGAGAGGCAATTGAGGAGGCCTTCCCGCGGCACAAGGCGGGGAGATCCGGCCGGCCGGTCGGCATCGGCGGGGACGTAAGTTCCGTAAAAGAGGTCGCGTGTAACGCCTTTCACCAGAAGCAATTCCTCGATCTCCTGAAATGACGCGTGGGGTGCGCGAAAAGACGGAACCTGGGCCAGATAATCGCCATCGAACTGGCTGGCGCCCTGCAGCGGACGGCGCCATTCGTCGATGGCGGCGGCGATATCCGAGGCGGGACCGGGCGGCTGGCCGAGGGCGATGAGCAGGCGGACCAGGTCGGCTAGCGAAGCGGTGTTCACATCGAGCTTGGCGGCTTCAGGGATAATCTCCAGCTTTACGACTCCGGAGGGGAAGCTGTAATTTACCACGGTGGTGCCTTGCGGCAGCACGCGCCGCTCGGCATGCAGGGCGGACCAAAGGAGTTCGGTCATGCCGCGCTGGAGACCGCCGACAGCCAGATAGTATGCACGGAGGCCGTCCACAGCCGTCGCGGTGCGCTCGGCCTCGCCGCGGACGGTGCCGGCCAAAGCGAATCCGATGGCCGCCAGCGCCGCCGAAAGCCACAGCACCATGAGGAGGGCGCTGCCACGATCAGGGGCTGGGGGCCGGGGGCCGGGGGCCGGGGAGGGAGTCACGGGGTTGCGGGCTTGCGTCTTTTTTTGTAGTCCGGCAAACCACAAAGGGACTCGCTCCCCGTACCAGGGACGTCCCCGGCCCCCGGTCCCCGGTCCTCGGCCCCTGTTACCGGTCGTCATATTTCACTCCTGGGTCGCGCGCGATAAAGACGGGAACCGTGATGTTGACCGGCTGCAGGCGCGCGGGGTTGGGGTCGACAGGCTCCATCTCGATGCGCAGGCCGGCAGGCCACCCGGCCCGGTTCCAGGAAGACAGCCATTGGTCAGGTTCGGCGGGATTCGGTGCGGGTGCCAGGTACCGGAAGCGGCAATAGGCGAGGTTGTCGGCAAGAACGAAGGTGCTTTCCGTCGCGGTGGGCCGAAGGAATTGGGGGATGGGCGCACCGCTGATCGCGTCGGGCGCCACGCCCAGGCAGAGCGCGCCGGCGAAGAGCGGACCGGTATAAGGAATCTCGTTGACCACCAGCCGGACGCCGCCCTTGTCCTGGGCGGGGATCACAAAGAATTGCAGAATTTGCGGGCGGCCGCGCCAGGCCTCCTGCAAGGAGAAGATGGAAACCATGGTGAGGGTGTCGGGCAGGCCCTGAAAAACCACCGCCGGCGGAGCGAGGCCATTCCCACCGCTGCCGCACGGCGCTACTACCGGCATGAGGCCTTTCAGTTCCTGTTCGACGATGCGCTGCGCTCCGGCGACGCGCCGGTTCTCCATCAGGCGAGCGTTGGTGTGAGCGAAGGCGAAGAGGCCGAGCCGCAGCGCCATGGACATGCCCACCGTCAGCAGGCTGAGCAGGGTGACGGCGATGAGGACTTCGAGAAGGGTGACGCCGGAGGCGCCGCGCCGGGTCATGGGTTTTCCTTTGGCGCGGCCTTGGCGGCAGCCGCCGCTGCCGCAGCCGCGAAATCCTCGGGAGTCGATGCGCGCGGGCGGTAGGCTTCCAGCGTGTAGGTGCGGATGGCGCCGGCGGACTTCCACCAGATCTCGAGCTCCAGGCGATCGAGAACCGACTCTCCAGCCTGGAGCACCGGCGGATATTCGAAGGTGGTGAGGCGGGCGCGCCAGCCGGCATCGAGTCCCACGGTTTCGGCGGGACCGAAGGTGCCGGTGATGGGGGTGTCGTGGGGGAGACGGAGATCCATGATCAGCTCGTTCATGCGCTCGCGGCCGAGTTCGACGGCGCGGTCGTAATCCTGCAGGCGTGCGGCGTTATGGGTCGTGCCGGCGAGGCCGGCGAGCAGGCCGACAATCGCCACCGCCATGATGGTGGTGGCAACGATCATTTCGAGCAGCGTGAATCCGCGCTGATCCATTACTCTGATTTGACGATCTCCGTGCGCGGAAAGCCGGTCATGGGATCGAGCCGCACGATACGTTTGCTGCCGCGGCGGTTGGCAAGCTGTACGCCGATGCCGGGGGCGGCAGCGCCGGGCATGAGGATGATGCGGCGGACACCCTGGTCGTCGTCTTCCGTCTTGGGAAGAACCGCGTCCAGCAGAACGCCATCCGGCAGTTTCAGCTCGCGGCTGAAGCCCGGCTCGTTCGAATACATATCGAGTTTGTTTTCTTTGAACGAGAAGACCAGTTCGATGGGCAACTCGCGGCGCTGGGCGTGATTGACGGCAGCATTGAGAAACGTGGCGACCGACTCGGTGGCGGAGGCCATACGAACGGCATCGAGGCCCGATGCAACCGAAGGCGCGGTGACCGCCGCGATCAGGCCGATGATGCCGACCACGACGAGCATTTCGATGAGTGTGACGCCGGATTGGGGGCGGGGGAGGGAGCCACGCGTTTGCAAGCTCGCGCTCTTTTGAGGCGATGGGCGGGTTGACAACCCGCCGCAGGTTTCCAACCTGCCCCACAGGAATTCCGGAAGCGGATCCGCTCCGCATACCAGGTGCATGCCCGGCCCCGGGCCCCTGGCCCCTGGCCCCTTACTGGTTTTTCCAGCTGAAGATGTCGGCATTCAGTCCTTCACCGCCCGGCTGGCCGTCGGCGCCCAGGGAAGCGATGTCGGGCTCGTCGCCATGCTCGCCCGGGTATTTGTAGACGTAGTCGTGGCCCCAGGGGTCTTTGGGGACATCCTGCGGAAGGTAAGGACCGTTCCAGCCGTTTATGTCCTCGTTCGGCTTGATGCGCAAGGCAGCCAGGCCCTGATCGGTAGTAGGGAAGACTCCCGTATCGAGCTTGTAAGAGCCGAGCGCGGTCATGAGGTTTTGGATCTGGGCGCGGGCCTGCGTGATGCGGGCGGTATCGGCCCGCTTGAACATGGCGGGCGCGACCAGCGCCACAAACATGCCGATGATGGCTACCACCACCAGCATCTCGATCAGGGTGACGCCGGCGCGGCGGTTTGTTCGCTTCGACTGCCTGCGGTTGGACTGCGCCCTTCGGGCGCCGGGCAGGCCTGGAGGCCTACCCCACAGTTTGCTTTCGTAAGTCGTCATATCTGCACGTCGTTGAT
>DATJMP010000106.1:0-2994 GCA_035508655.1 Bryobacteraceae bacterium | reverse complement strand
GCCGGCTACGCCAACGCCGCCCTCCCCTAGCGCGTCCTTTGACCCCGGCCCGCCCGGCTCGGCTCCAGCACCTGCCCTCCCCGGCCCCCCCGGCTCGGCCCGGCCCCAACACCCGCCTCCCCCGGCCCGGCCCCGGCCCGCACCCCCACGTCGCGTCAACGTGGGGGTGACCCTTAACTGGCGAACCCCCACGTCGTCCCGACTTAGGCGGGCTGGGTGCATGTGCCGAAGGGGCCGTTCGCCAGCTCCCCGACGCCGGGGCCGGTGGCCCGGGCCGGGGGCCGGGGCCGGGGGCCGGGGGCCGGGGCCGGGGGCCGGGGACCGGACCGCTCCCTACGGTCGCGGCTCGGATCGGGCGTTCGCGGAAGGGACGGCGAGTGTGGGTTCGGTCGCGGGTGTTCGGGTGGTCGGGTATGCCGGCGAGGACGCCGGCATGGCCGCCTGGAAGGCGGCGCTACGGGCGGATTGAGGGTGTCGCGAGAAGTGGGGCGGATTGAGGAGCGGAGGATTTTATGAGAGACGCGGTGATTGTGAGTTCGGTGCGGACGGCGGTGGGGAAGGCGCCTAAGGGGACGCTGCGGACCACGCGGCCGGACGATTTGGGAGCGGCGGCGATCCGCGGCGCGCTGGAGCGGGTGCCCAATCTGAACCCGAAGGAAATCGAAGACGTGATTATGGGCTGCGCCATGCCGGAAGCGGAACAGGGAATGAACGTGGCGCGGATCTGCTCGCTGCGGGCGGGGCTGCCGATCGAGGCAGCGGCGATGACGGTGAACCGGTTCTGCGCTTCGGGGCTGCAGGCGATCGCGCTGGCGGCCGAACGGATTCGCGGAGGCGGGGCGGACGTGATTGTGGCGGGCGGGACGGAATCGATGTCGTTCGTGCCGATGGGAGGAAATAAGTTTTCGGCCAACCCGACGCTGGTGGAGAAATTCCCGGGGTCGTATCTTTCGATGGGACTGACGGCGGAACGGCTGGCGCGGCACTACGGCATTACGAGGCAGGAGGCGGACCAGTTCGCGCTCGAGAGCCACCAGAAGGCATTGGCGGCGCAGGCGGCGGGGAAGTTCGAATGCGAGATCGTGCCGGTGGAGGTGACGTTCACGACGCCGAACGGAAAATCGAAACCGCATAAGACGACGATCGATTTCCGCGTGGATGAAGGGCCGCGGGCGGATACGTCTCTGGAAGCTCTGGCGAAGCTGAAGCCGGCATTTCACGCAGCGGGGACGGTGACGGCGGGGAATGCGTCGCAGACCTCGGACGGGGCGGCGGCGGCGGTGGTGATGTCGGAAGAGCGCGCGACGGCACTGGGGATTCAGCCGGTGGCGCGGTTCGTGGCGTACGCGTATGCGGGCTGCCAGCCGGAGGAAATGGGCGTGGGCCCGGTGTATGCGATTCCGAAGGCGCTGAAGATGGCGGGGCTGACGCTGGATCAGATCGAGGTGATCGAGCTGAACGAGGCGTTCGCGGCGCAATCGCTTTCGGTGATCAAGCTGGCCGGGCTGGACCCGGCGAAGGTGAACGTGAACGGAGGCGCGATCGCGCTGGGACATCCGCTGGGCTGCACGGGAGCGAAGCTGACGGCGACGCTGCTACAGGAGATGAAGCGGCGGAAGGCGCGGTACGGGATGGTGACGATGTGCGTGGGCGGCGGAATGGGAGCGGCGGGGATTTTCGAGAGGATGAATTGAAGAATGGAGGAGACAGAAGTCAGGAGACAGGAGACAGAATGCGGCGAGGCGGCGCGGGTCGGGAGCGGACGGCTCCTGACCTCTCTCTTCTGACTTCCAGGAGTTTTTATGGCAACTAGCACTACGCAAGTAACGGTGAAAGCGGCGAAGGGTGGCAGCTTTCTGATCGAGGAAAGAAGGCCGGAAGAGGTTTTTACGCCGGAGGACTTCACGGAGGAGCACCGGCAGATCGCCAAGACCGCGGTGGAGTTTACTACCAATGAGGTGGTGCCGGCGGCGGCGGAGATCGAGGCCAAGAATTTTGCAGTCACGCGCGGATTGCTGCGGAAGGCCGGCGACCTGGGCCTGATGGCCGTGGACGTTCCGGAAGCGTACGGCGGGCTGGGGATGGATAAGGTCACGTCGGCGGTGATTGCGGAATCGATGAGCCAACTGGCGAGCTTTTCGGTGGCGTTCAGCGCGCACACGGGGATCGGGACGCTGCCGATTGTGTGGTACGGGACGGCGGCGCAGAAGGAGAAATACCTGCCGAAGCTGGCGACGGGAGAATGGATCGGGGCGTATGCGCTTTCGGAATCGTCGTCGGCCAGCGATGCGATGAACTGCCGCACGCGCGCGGTGCTGGCGCCGGACGGGAAGCATTACATCCTGAACGGCGAGAAGATGTGGATTTCGAACGCCGGATTCGCCGATCTGTTCACCGTGTTTGCGAAGATCGACGGCGAGAAGTTTTCGGCATTTCTGATTGAGCGCGGAACACCGGGATTTTCGGTGGGAGCGGAGGAGCACAAGCTCGGTATTCGGGGATCGTCAACTTGCCCTCTGATTCTGGCGGACTGCCGCGTGCCGGTGGAGAACCTGCTGGGCGAGCCGGGCAAGGGACATCACATCGCGTTCAACATTCTGAACATCGGGCGGTTCAAGCTGGGCGCGGCGTGCACGGGCGGCGCGCGGAACAGCCTGAACAATGCCATCCGGTACGCAAAGGAGCGGAAGGCATTCGGGAAGGCGATCTCGGAATTTGGGCTGATCCAAGAGAAACTGGCGGAGAGCGCGACGGGCGTGTACGCGGGGGAATCGCTGACGTACCGGACGATCGGGATGATCGACGCGGCGCTCGCGGGCGTGGATTCCAATGCCGAGGGAGCATCACGGGAGATCCAGAAGCGGATCGAGGAATACGCGGTGGAATGCTCGATCGCCAAGGTGTGGGGCTCGGAGATGCTGGACATGGTGGTGGATCACGTGGTGCAGATTTTCGCCGGGTATGGGTACGTGGAGGAATATCCGGCGGAGCGGG
>DATJMP010000105.1:0-9022 GCA_035508655.1 Bryobacteraceae bacterium | reverse complement strand
TCCGCCCTGGCCAGAAGGACGGCCACCCCGTTACCGTCGCGGCCACCATCGAAGTCAATTTCCGGCTGCTGTAAAAGACAGAAAGACCGGTTTCGCGGAGAGCACAGAATCAACGCGGAGAAATTGAGAGCTTCTCTCCGCGCGGTTTCTGTGTCCTCCGCGTTTCCGTGTGAATGCGAACCCGACAAGCCTACAGCACCCGCTGCCCAGACACCTTCGTATCGTAACCTCCGATGCTTTCCAGCTCCCGACGGAATCCCGCACGGCTGAGGGTATCCAGGAGCACCGAGATTGCCGGAAGGTTCAAGTGCTGGCGGCGAATGGCGAGGTCGTAGCGCTCCGCCACAAGCGGCAGAAATCCCAGCCCGAACAGCCGCGCCGCCGCCCGCGTGGCGATGCACGCATCCGCCGCGCCCGACCGCACCTGCCACGCCGCCGGCAGATGGCCGTATGCCAGCGTGGCATAGCCGCGAATCGATCGGGCGCCGATTCCGAGGTGCTTCAGCCGCTCGTCAAGGAGCCGCCGGCTGCCCGCACCCTCCTCCCGGTTCACGATTTCCACGTCCGCTCGCGCCAAATCCTCCACCCCACGAATGCCCTTGGGATTCCCCGGCGCCGTGACGATCCCCTCCTCCCATACCGCGTACGAGACCACCGCAACCGCGTTCCGCCCGAACAGCCGGTGAATTTCCGGCAGGTTCGATTCGCCGCTTGTCTCGTCGCGCAGGTGGGTGCCCGCCACATGTACCGAGCCCCGCTTTAAGAGTTCGAGCGCCTGCGAACTGTTGCGGTGCGCCAGCACCAGCTCCGCCCCTGCCGACTGCACGTGGCGCGCCAGCACCGAAATCCCCGGGTCGCACCCCGCCACCAGAATACGGTTGCGGAAATCGCGCTCCGCCCGATAAATCTGCACTCTGGCCTTGGATGCCCGTTTGGCTGCGCCGGCGAAAATGGCGTCGCCATCGGGGAAATGCCATGCTACCGGCGCCGGCGGCGAGGCCATCAGCCGCCGGTCCACCCGGCAAAGCTGCACCGGCTGCCCCGGCTGCGGCTCGTCCGCGCCCGGCAGCACGAAAGCCTCCGCCTCCGGCAATTCCGGAGTCCCGGCATCCGCCGGGAGCGCGAACAGCTCCTCCACTCCCACACGCAGCGCCTGCGCCAGCCGCAGCGCCACCGCCGTGTTCGGCACGTATTGCCCCGCCTCGATCGCGTAGATCGTTTGCCGGCTTACACCTGCGGCCGAGGCCAGCCGCGAAGCCGAAAAGCCGCGCTTTTGTCGCAGCCCGGCCAAGTGATTTTCAATCGGCATTTCGTCTTGTTTACGGTACACTGACATTTTTAGGATACACACTCCAGGGAGGTTGTCTGATGCGCTGGTTCTTGTGGTTCGTTCTCGTTTGCCCCGCGTGGGGCCAGGTGGCGGCGGAGCTTTCGGGAGCCGTCACGGACCAATCGGGAGGCGCCGTCGGCGGCGCCAGGGTCGCGGCAGAAAACGTGGAAACCGGTGCCACCCGCCAGACGCTCACCTCGCCGGACGGCCACTATCTCTTCACCACCCTGCCGGTTGGCCCATATGCCGTGCGCGCTACCAAGCCAGGATTCTCCGAAACCGTCCTCCAGGGCGTGAATCTGGCCGCCGGCCAGAGCGCCGCCACCGATCTCGTCCTGCGCATCGGCGAATCCAGCCAGCAGATCACGGTCAATGGCGATGCCAAACTCGCTGACGTGAACGCCGCCCATGTCTCCGGCCTGGTCGGCGAGCGCCAGGTCCAGGACCTGCCGCTCAACGGCCGCAGCTACGACGAGCTCCTCGCCCTCAACCCCGGCGTGGTCAATTTCACCTGGGAGAAGACCGGGGGCGTTGGCGTTTCCAACTCCACCGCCGGGAATAACTTCGTGGTGACAGGTAATCGCCCGCAGCAGAATCTCTTCCTCCTCAACGGCATCGAATTCACCGGCGCGGCGGAGAACAACATGCAGCCCGGCGGCACCAGCCAGCAACTGCTGGGCGCCGACGCCGTGCGCGAGTTCAACCTCCTCACCGATTCCTACGGCGCCGAATACGGCAAGCGCCCCAGCGCCCAAGTGCTCATCGTAACCCGTTCCGGCAGCAATGCCTGGCACGGCTCCGTTTACGAGTTCCTGCGCAACAACGCCATGGATGCCCGCAACTTCTTCGACGGCTCCTCCGCACCCGGATTCGAGCGCAATCAATTCGGCGCTTCGCTCGGCGGGCCGGTACAGAAGGACAAGACGTTCTTCTTCGCCAATTACGAAGGACTGCGCCAGGATCTGCACCAGACCGGCGTCGATCTGGTCCCCGACGCCGCCGCCCGTAGCGGCTATCTGCCCTGCAAGCTGATCAGCCCCGCACCCAACCCCTGCCCCGCCTCTGGCACGGCCTTCGTTGGTGTTTCCCCGCTCATCAATCTGTGGCCTGCGCCGAGCTCCGGCGCGCCGGATTTCGGAGGCATCTCCGAGGCCTTCAACAATCCGCTGCAAACCATCCGGGACGATTTCGGCACCGTCCGAATGGATCGCGTCTTCTCCGCCTCTGATTGGTTCAGCGCCGTCTACACCATCGACGATAGCGCCGACTTCACTCCGACCAGCACCAACGCCTACAGCACGGACGTCACCAGCCTGCGCGAGCAGGTGCTCAGCGCGGAAGAGACCCATGTCTTCTCGCCGCAGTGGCTCAACACCTTCCGCGCCGGATTCTCACGCGCCGGCTACTTCTTCACCGGAGAGCCGACTCCCGGAACACCCGCGGCTTCGCTCCCCGGCTTCCTTGCGGGCGATCCGATCGGCGCCGTCGTCGTGGGCGGCAGCGCCGCCTCCAACCCCACCGCCCAGGTGAGCCTCGCCGGCAGCAACAACGGCAGCAATCTCGACGTCGCCCGCAATCTCTTCACTTACGAGGATGGCGTCTCATGGGCCAAAGGCCGGCACCGAGTGCACGCCGGGGTCTGGTTCCAGCACCTCCGCTCGAATGAAAATCTCGCCCTCAGCCAGTATGGCCAAGCCACCTTCACCAGCCTGCAAACGTTCCTTCAGGGAACCGTGGCCAGCTTCCTGTACGATCCCTCCCCCACACCCCTCGGCTGGCGTTCCTGGTTCGGCGCCTGGCACATCGAGGACGCCATCCGTCTCGCCCCGCAACTCGAACTGACCCTCGGCTTCCGCGACGAATTCTCCACCGGCTGGAACGAGGCCTTCGGACGCGCCTCCACTTACACCTTCCCGGGCGGCATCATCTCTTCCCAGCCCCAGGTCGGATCCTCGGCATTCACGGTCAATCACGCCAAATTTCTGCCCCAGCCGCGGCTCGGATTGGCGTGGAGCCCGATCGCCGGCCGCCGCACCACCGTCATCCGCGCCGGCTTCGGCATGTACAACGACCTCCAGGACGCCCTCGGCTACCGCACCGACCAGAACGCTCCCTTCAATCCCACTTACAGCGCGCCCAACCTGCCGATATCGCAATTGCCTCTCGCTGCCGGCACCGTCGCCTCCGGGGCCAAGCTGGTCCCCGGCGGCACCCAGCCCGATCTTCGTACCCCTACCCTCGTGACCTGGTCGCTGCGCCTCGAACAGGAGATCGCACCGAACACCGCCCTCACACTCGGTTATGTCGGCTCTCACGGTTACCATGAGATTCTCGGCGAAGACGCCAATGAGCCTTTCCCCGTTGTTTGCCCCGATCCCGCCTGCCCGGCCACTTACCCTGCCACTTTCCCCGCTTCCCTGGCCGGCTCTGCGATTCCCACCGGTACTTATTATGTTCCTACGTCGACTAAGGCAAATCCATCCATTGCCAATACATGGACTTACTTCTCCCTCGGCGACAGCTCTTACCAGTCCTTGCAGGTCGACTTATACCATCGCTTCAGCCGCGGCCTGCTGCTTCGCGGCGTCTACAGCCGCTCCAAAGTCATCGACGACGGCGATTCCGTCAACGCCACCACTTCCGGCGGCGAGCCGGCCCTCGTCTCCAATCCCTTCGATCTTCGCGCCGACCGCGGCCTCGCCAATTTCGACGTCCGCAACGTCGCTGCCATCCATGCCAGTTACGCGCTGCCCATCGGCAAATCCCTGCTGGCCCGTGGCTGGACGGTCAATTCCATCGTGACCCTCCAGGGCGGTTTCCCGTTCACACCGCAGCTCAGTTACAATCCGTCCAACAACGGCGATACCCGCAACCCCGTCCGCCCGTTTGTCAATCCCACTTTTACCGGCCCGGCGATTCTGGGCAGCCCGAACGAGTGGTTCAATCCCGCTGCCTTCCTCGCTCCGCCGAACGCCAGCGGCTTCTACGGCAACCTCGGCCGCGATACCCTCATCGGCCCGGGTCTTGCCACTTGGGATTTCTCCCTGCTCAAGGACACGACCATACGCGAGCGTACCCGCGTCCAGTTCCGCGCCGAGCTGTTCAACCTCCTGAATCACGCCAATTTCAATACTCCGAATGCAGTGGTTTTCACGCCCTCCGGCGTGTCCCCCACCGCCGGCGTCATCACCGCTACATCCACTTCATCGCGCCAGATCCAATTCGGGCTCAAGCTACTCTGGTAGCCCTGCGCCGCAAACGCGCTCGCGGCCCGTGCACTACGTTACGGTTGTACATCCCGCTACTGTCCCTATAGGATGCCCTTCTGTTCCGCGGATCCGTCCAACTAAGTGGAGGAGAAAACTCGAAATGACAAAGTCATGGATTCTAAGTTTCGTTTCCGCGGGCCTGGTGGTACTTTCGGTCCCCGCCATGGGTGCCGCAGCGGCTAAATGCTGTGTGCCCGGCAAGCCCACCGCGGCATCTTACACCTGGAACTTCAAAGGAGAAGCCAACGCCATCTTCAAAAATGTCCAGAACGATGCCGTACTCGCGCGCAGTCACGCTGACCAACTGCAGGCCGAGAATCGCTTTGACCAGATAGACTGGCAGGTCCAGGAGGTACAACTGCAGGCGCTCAAGCACGATATCGACCAGATGGGAGCCGGCCTCTGCCGTCTGGAAGTCATCCATACCGCGCTTGCGCCCTGGCAGCAGCGCGAGGTCCGGCGCATCGCCAACGTTCTGCCGCTCATGGCGGATAACACCACTGACGCCATCAACTTTATGAACGCCCACCAGGACGAATTGTGGCTCCCCGCTTATCAGCGCTACAGCCAAAACCTGTACGCCGAGTCCTCGCGCCTGGCCCATTCCAGCCGCGAGGCCGTTGCTTACGCGCATGTTTCCCGCAAGTACCGCAACCTGCAGCGTGAGCTCGCCCCATCGGCTTCGTAAGCTCTCGAGCAGACTGCCGTAAGGGCTGCCACCTGAAACGACCCGCAAGCCGTTTCCCCGGCGGCGCTTTTTTCGGCGGCCCGCCCAATAATTTCCAGACTGGAGATACTTATGCACAAAGGATTGATTCTGACTCTGACAGGGGCTCTGTGCGCATTTTGCCTCGCCCTTCCCGCCGCTGCTACCCCTACGCGCACTGGGGCTCGCCACACTGCCGTAAGCGCGTCCGCTGTGCCCATGGCATGGGCCCCGGAGATGCTTTCCGGCAAAATCGAAATGGTGATTCCCGCTCAAAGGCTGATCGTAGTCCAGGCGGCCAATGGCATTCCGTTCGACATGATCGTGGGACCTAGTACCCGGATCGTCTCGGGCGATCAGCGGCTCACTATCCAGGACCTGCGGCAATACGAGAATCACGATGTCCGCCTGCGCTTCATTCCCGAGCGTCGCGGCGACGTGGCGCAATCCATTCATGTCCAGGGCTAGCAGTTCGACCGTGGAAACCGCCGGCTCACGCTCGCGGCTCCGAGCCGCGGGCGTAACCGAGCCTTCGGAGGTTACTTCTATATACGGCTATCTTGGGCTGCTTTGGTAATTGGGCGCGCTTGACAAATGGTATGGCTCGTGTAACGTCCCGCACTTCACTTTTCCCTTCCTAACTGCACTCCAGAGTACGTGTCCGCGCGCTGTGCCGGGCCGTCTAATTCAGTGGAGGGCGAATATGAGACTGAGTAATCTGTTTCTAATCAGTTGCCTTGCCGGTGGCATGGCGATACTTACCGGCCCGGCGGTGGCAGACGCCTTGCCGGAGTCCTGCACGTCGAGCGCGACTACCGCGTTATCTGCCGATGTCAATGTCCAGAAGGAAGCGAACTCCCTCTTCCAGGACATCCGTGACGAAGCCATTCATGCCCGCTTCCGGGCCGACCGTCTCCGCGCCGAAAACCGCTCCAACCAGGTAGATTGGGTCGTTCAGGGCGATCAGCTAACACTCCTGAGACATAACGTCAACGTAATGGGCGCCAAGCTGTGCAAGCTGCAATCGATTGAGAGCGGGCTCGCGCCATGGCAGCAGACCGAGATCCAACGGATTGCCGCCGTTCTCCCCCTCATGGCCGATAACACTACCGACGCCATCAATTTCCTAAATGCCCATCAGGATGAGTTATGGCTTCCCGGTTACCATGTCTACTTCCACAACCTTTACAGCGAAGCCCGGCAGGTAGCTCATACTAGCCATGAAGGGGTCAAAGAAACCCGCCTCATGCAGCGACAGGAGGTCAATCCGGCTTCGTAAGCCGATCCTCTCCGCATAATCCGACCGTGAGGGGGCCGGGCCGTCCGGTCCCCGCATTTTACGGCTCCGGCGCCGGCGCCGCCGGAATAATTCCCCGCTCTACATAGATCGGATGCATAGCCCGGCGCAGACCAGGCAGGAGCCGGGCGAAACACGCCGCGCCGGCCAGGCAGATGAGGCCCGCGCCAACCGTCGTCCACGGCGCTCCGATCCGCGCCGCGACGGCCCCGCCCACCAGGCTTCCGAATGGCGTCACTCCCTGGAACGCCATCGCATAATAGGCCATTACGCGCCCACGCTTGTTCTCCTCCACGATGGTCTGAAGAATTGTGTTGGTGGAGGCCATGTGGCGCATCAGCCCGAAGCCCGACGCCGCCACCGCAATCAGCGAAATCCACAGCGCCCGCGAGAGGCCAAGTCCTACCAGCCCGATGCCGAACAGGCTGGATGACCACAGGATCACCCGTCCCAATCCCAGGACGCTCGGCCGCATCGCCAGCGTCACAGCGCCGGTCAGTGCGCCCAGCCCCGCCGCCGCCATCAGCCAGCCCAGTGTGTATGCGCTGCCATGCAGCACGGTACCGGCGAAAATCGGCATCAGCACCGTATAGGGCGCACCGAAGAAGCTCACCAGCGCCAGGAACAGCAGTATCACCGAAATCGGCCGCGACTTCCGCACGTAGTGAAAGCCGTCGGCCAGTTCGCCGGCCAGCTCAGGCTTCGCCCGCCGGGCCGCTTCCGCGGCAGGCCGAAACCGCATTGCCAACAGGGACGCAATCACCGCCAGGTAGCTGATTCCGTCGCCCAGGAAGCAGTACCCCTCCCCCACCGCCCCAATCACCACACCGGCAATCGCCGGTCCAACCAGCCGCGCTCCGTTCACCATCGAGGAATTCAGCGCGATGGCGTTGCCCAGGTCTTCCCGCCGCTCGATCATCTCCACCACAAAGGTCTGTCGTGCCGGCATGTCAAAAGCGTTGATCAGCCCCTGGAAGAGCACCAGGACGATCACTTCCCAAATGGTGATCACGCCGCCCAGCGCCAGGGCCGCCAGCGCGAACGATTGCAGCATCGAAAGGACCTGGGTCGCCACCAGGGTGCGGCGCCGGTTCCACCGGTCCACCCACACACCCGCGAACGGCGCCAGGAAAAACAGCGGAGCCTGGCCCGCGAAGCTCGTCAGCCCCAGCAGGAACGCCGAGCTCGTCAGCCGGTACACCAGCCACCGCGACGCCGTCCGCGTCATCCATGTGCCGATGAGCGATATCGTTTGCCCTTCGAAAAACAGCCGATAATTGGGCGCGTGAAGCGCCCGCACCAGCAATTCCCACCGCGCGGTCCTCGGCTGGTTGGGGCTCAACGCTGAGGCTCGATGGATGTCGTGTGGGTGGAAACGTGTACCGTGGTGGGACGGTGCAGACTGACGAACGAGTTGAACGAAGAAATCGCCAGCGTCACCCAGAGCGGCGTGGAAGCCTCGATCCCGTATTTCAGAAATGCCCAGACGGCCAGCCCGGCGGGCAGCAGCACCTTGAGATCTATCGTGTTGTCCGTCGCAATCCGGATTTCCCTGTCCATCGCCTTCACAGTATCGATCAGCCGCAGGCCAGCTCTGAATGGGCCGCCAGAAACTCCGCCCCCCGTTCAATTTTATCCGCTAATTCGTCCGAGGCGTCGAGTTCCGGCGGTGTCGCAAATGCCTCCGCCTGGCTGCGGAGCAGATTCTGAATCTGGTCGTGCGATCAGGCTCGTAGCGGACCAGCAGGCTGCCCGTCATCGGGTTGATCTCCACCTGCCGCACCGGATCCCGCTGCGAACGCGGCAGCCGCACACGCAGCCTTCCCGGAATATGGTGGACTACCTTCGCACCCTGAATCATTGGTGCGAACTGGAGCCGGGCGGCTGCGTCTGCCGGCGCGAGCGCTTCTGGGTTTCGGCGCTCGCAGCTTCGGGCTCGGCGGCGAGGTGCGCCCCGTTGCCAGCATGCCTGCTTTCCGCACGCACCTCGGCGACGATGTCCTCGAAGTGCCCGCCCGCCTCCGCCACCGTCCCCCGCATTGCCCTGCCCGCCTTCGACAGCCTGCCTGCAGGTGGGAACTTTTCCGCGGCAGTCTCCGGGTGCTCTGCGATCGTAGTCGTTTCCGCCGTGTCGATCCGCCTTTTCCTAACCGGATTGTAACCGCTGCCCACCCGAACGCTGTCCGAAGTTAGCATCCGATTGGGTAGAACGGCACAGTCGTTTTTCAAGATCCGCCACTTAGACAGTACTTCCCGTACCTAATATCTCCAGAAAGACGGGCCGGTATGATAAGATCCTTGCCAGCGCCAAGAGCTGTGCGGTTCACAACACTTCGGCCCGCCTCGGTCTAGGCGTAAGTTTTGGGTGTTTGTCTGGGAACTGAGGTCCCTACACCATGAGAAAAATGCGACAGTTATGC
>DATJMP010000104.1:0-9187 GCA_035508655.1 Bryobacteraceae bacterium | reverse complement strand
GAGGATTCATGTAGATCGAGCTTCTCGTATGAGAAAAAGAAGAACAGTTTGTTCTTGAGTGCCGGCCCGCCAATTGTAAATCCGTAGTCGTTCCGTTTGAATGGGGGTGTCGAGCCGGGAACAAAAAAGTTCCTTGCGTCCAGTTTTTCGTTGCGGAGGAACTCGTATGCGGTGCCGTGGAATCGATTGGTACCCGATTTCAAAGTGAGATTTACGACCCCGCCGCCGGCTCTCCCGAATTCGGCTAGGTACCCGTTGGTTTGCACCTTGAATTCTTCGACTGCGTCAACCGAGGGCTTGATGATGTCGGCTTCGTTGTCGTCCATCGAGGCGTCATTGGTGAGATTGTTGAATCCATTTAACAAGTAGTTGTTGTCGGTTGTGCGTTGTCCGCCCGCGCTGAACCCTCCAGCTCTGCTGTCGGTCCCATTGTTGGCGCCCGTTGCACTGCGGTCCGCGCCGGGACCCTCCAGTGCGCCCTCAGAAAGCAAAGCTAATTGAAGGTAGTCGCGGCCATTCAGGGGCAGCGCTTCGACCCGAAGTTCGTCAATCACCTGTCCTTGCGACGCGTTGGTTGTATTGACCAGATCCGCGGCAGCGGTAACGGTCAACTGCTGCGTGGTGTCGCCTATCTCCATCTGCGCGTCCACAACGGCGGTCTGCTGAACCTGGAGCGTGAGCCCGGAACGAACCAGGTTTTTAAAACCCTGAGCCCGGACCTCTACCCGATAACTGCCGACAGCCAAGGGGCCTGACGAATACCGGCCCGCAGCATCGGTAATTACGACGCGACGGCTGTTGGTTTCCGTAGCAACGATGGTGACCGTTGCCGTCGGCACAACGGCGCCAGAAGCGTCGGTTACGGTTCCGATTATGGTGCCTGTGTCCTGGCTAAACAGGTTCCCGCTGCACAGAAGGACCAAGAGCAGCGGAAGAAGCACCGCGTACAGTTTTAGCCGAATCGCACTGAGATAAGTGGTCGTGACTGACTGCATGGTCGCCTCCCTAACGGGCCAAGTGTGGACCGAATCCACACGGATGGTTGTCACTCGCGGTCAAGCCCCGGCAGCGGATGCCAGAGGCTTATCTGAGTTACAGTTACTTTGATCCAGGCCAATCGGCCTGTATTTCCCGGGTAGAAACTACGGTTGTACCAAACTAAGTGTCGAGATATTATCAAAAACAGCATAGTCGGTCAAGAAATATCTTAGAAAGAAAGTAAAGTAACCGTCATCACGGTGCGGAAACTGGCACGTCAAGGTGTTATAGCCTCCCAAAGCGGTCGTTGCCTGCTGGCACCGTGTTCTTAGTGATAAGTAATGCTTGACCATGTTCTTTACTATGGTCCTTGACTAGAAAATGGAAACTTGATGCGCCGCAGAGGCAGGCCATGCCAGCGGCGATAAAGGCGATTGCGAAGTGGCCGGTGGTGCTGACGATCCAGCCGGTGAGCGCGGGGCTTACGATGCCGGCCAGGTTCCCACAGGCATTTTGCAACCCGGTCCAGCGGCCGGCGGCATCTGGGCCGGCCAGCGTCTGGGTCAGGGCGAAGACATTCGACGCATAGATTCCGAAGGCCAGGCAACTCAGGAGAAGGCCGCCGATGGCCCATTCGATGTGCGGCAGGAGTACGGAAGGCAGCAGAACGGCCGTGAGCACCAGGCCCGTCACGAGAAAACCGCGGCGCACGCGGACCGCCGAAGCTCCGCGGGCGATCCAGCGGTCCGCGAGGATGCCGCCCGTGATCGAAGAGATGGCCATACAAACATAGGGCATGGCGCCCCAGATGGCTACTGAGTTCAATGAGAAGTGGCGCTCGCGCACGAGGTATGACGGCAGCCAGCTCAAAAGAAAATACCAGGCGTAGTTGGCGCCGCACAGGCCGGCGCAGGTTCCCCACACCGCCTTGCGCCGCAACAGGCCGGACCAGTCGGGTCCCGTGACGTGCGCGGAAGCGGCTAATTGGCGCGGGGCGCAGGCTAGCCACGGGGCTAGCCAGATCAGCGCGCCGAGGCCCGTCACCACAAACAGGCCGCGCCAGCTGATCGCCGCCACCAAGAGGGCGCCGCACATGGTTCCCAACGCGGGGCCCAATCTCGCGCCCAGATCCACCAGCGAATTGGCCAGACCGCGGCGCTGCTCCGGGAAAACGGCAGCGAGGACGCGGGAGGTGGCCGGATAAGTAATCGACTCTCCTACACCGAGGAGAAGGCGCATCGAAAGAAGCCCGCCGAAGGACGCCGCCGCCGCCGTCCCGAGGGTAGCCATTGACCAGAGCAGGAAGCCGACGGCATACACCCAGCGCACTTCAATCCGGTCAACCAGCCACCCGGCAGGAATCTGGCAGGCGGCGTAGGTCCAGAAAAAAGCCGAGAGAAGCAGCCCGAGTTGCCAGGAGGAAAGGCCCAGTTCCGGGGCCAGCACCGGAGCGGCCACAGCCAGATTCCCGCGGTCGAAGAAACTCACCACCATGGCTCCCACGAGGAGCGCGAGCAGCGTCCACGCCTGCCGGTGGTGAGTGGCGGAATCCATAGTGCGCCGCGATTAGTCGGAGCCGGCTGCGAGCGCGGCGGCCCAGCGCTCGAGCTGCGCCAGTTTGGCCACGCGGATACGAAACTGCTCGTCAGTGCTGAACGCGGCGGCGAGAAATGCGGTCAGGCAGTCTTCCGCCGCTTTCAGCCCGATCACCTGCGCCCCCACGCATGCCACGTTCACGTCGTCGTGCTCCACCGACTGGTGGGCCGAATAAATGTCGTGGCAAACGGTGGCGCGAATTCCCGGGATCTTGTTGGCCGCGATGCATGCGCCGACGCCCGTGCCGCAGACCAGGATGCCACGCTCGGCTCGTCCGTCGCGGACGCGCTCGCAGACGGCTTTGGTGATATCGGGGAAATCCACCGGCGCGGGATCATAGGAGCCGCAGTCTTCCACCGTGTGTCCCTGGCCGCGCAGGAAATCCATGAGAGGCCGCTTCATGGGGAAGCCGGCATGATCGCCGCCGAGGGCAAGCTTGAGTGGCTTCATAAGTGAGTTACTCTCCTGCGCGGGGGCGCGTTCCGGCGGGCGCCGGGCCGGAGTAAGTCAGGCGCAGCCCCCAGTCGATGTCGGAGGGAAACTCGGGCAGCGTGATGATTCCGATTACGCTGGACCGAAGCGTACCGGTGCCGGCATCCTGCCAGGTTCCCTTACGCGGGTCGAACCACTGCGCACGATACAGGCTCGAAAGTCTGGCGCCCCGTACCTGAGCTCGCGGAGCGCCCTTTTCGAAGTACGCCAGGAAGATCTCCTTATCGGGCGTGCGCGCGCAGTACGCCCATCCCTCGTAGGAGCGCAGGTTGTGATCCTGGTGGGGCATGACCAGGTCGGCGATCGGAACCAGATCCTGGTAGCGTTTGCCAATGGAAAGCGCGAACGTGCGCAGGTGCTTCATCTGGGCCGCCGAGTTCCATTGGAACGCGTCCCACATTTTGATCGGCGCGGCCTGTTCGATGTCCGCTCCCCAGATGCCCTCAGCTCCGTACACGTGCCCGGCAAAACCACCGGAGAGGAAGTTGCCGTACATTGCGGAGCGCACGTACTGGTCATCCTTCTCAGTGCCACCGGGAGCGCCGTACTTGTAGCCGCCGTTCAATCCGCGCGCATCCACATAGCCGGAATAATATGGCTCGCCGTTCAAAGCCGGCTTGGGATGCGGAGAATTGAATATTTCGGTGAGATACCAGTAATTGTGGTGCTCGCGCATATTACCGGTCTGTTGCAGTGTCACCCAGGAATCCTCTCCCCAGTTTTCCAGCGTGGAGGGATTCGCGTTGGCAGAGAGCAGGTTGCCGAACGGCGGCGGGCCATACTTCTCCGTCACCATGCGGATGGCATTGAGGTAATCCTCCGGGCCGACCGACTCGCTGATGATGTCCAGGTGGATGGGGCTCAGAACGGTATTGTTCGCCTGATAGCGTGACCAGACGTATTGGATGAAGCGCGCATACGAATCCGGCCATTTGTAGTACTTCTTCCAGCAGAGGCTGGCGTCGCGGCGGGAGACCTCGATGAATGGCACGAAGCCGTGTTCGTTGAGATAGTCGATCTTGCGGTCTACGTAATGGAAGTAGGCGGGGTTAATGCGGTCCATGTCGGGGAAATAGTTCTCGTAGCCGGGGATTTTCCCTGGGAATACGAACGGACGCCCACCTTCGTTGTCCATGTTCTTGGCGCTGCCGGCCCTGGGAGTGGCGCCAGTGCCGAACTCCAGCCAGGCGGAGCGGATGGTGGTGTGTTCGGGATCGTTCATGACCAGGTGCCAAGGCTGATCGTCCGTCTTCCAGTTTGGGAAGGCGGCGATGATGTTCACCCAGTTGAAACCCTGTTGCTGGCGGTAGCGGACATAGTCTTTAAAGCCGGCGTCCGGTCCGATGGGGCGCTCGCGGTCATCGTCATACCAGCGGAAGCGGTTCGCACCGGCGGCGTACCAGGTGTCGCCGAGAACGAAGAAGGGTGTGCCGTCCGCTTGTTCCAGGGCGTGGTGGTTGGTAGTGGAACGAAGGAACCCCCGCCGCAGCGGATTCGCCTGTTTCTCCGCTTCGGTCCAGTCAATAGCCGTGAAAGAACCGGATTTTCCTGCCAGCCCGGAATCCGGCGGTGTAGACCCGCTGCGCCATGTCCACGTGCCCGGAGCGGTGGCCAGGACACGCACGCGGAAGGTGCGGTCGCCATCCCAGAAACCAAATACCCGCTTACGAAAGCCGGGCCCGTTAAGATCCACCCACACCGTCACATCGGTATAGGGATTTGCGTAGGACTGGGCAGAGCTGAAACTGAGCTCCTGCTTTTCCCACACGTGCACCGATGCGCCCCACCCTGCGCCGGCCAGGGGCAATAGCGCGCACGCGATTCCACAGAACGTTACGAATCTCATCAGGCTTTTCTCCGGGCGCTCACTGGGCGCCTGACGGAAAGTGTATCTCCGCCGGAACGAACGCAGCCGTTTTTGCTTGACACGATGTTCAATATCGGATATATGATATTCGAACACGTGAATCGGTGCAACGGAAATTTGAACTCGTTGGACCGGCTCACGCGGTCCGGAACAAAAAAGGATGAACCCGCCTATGAAAAGAGCTGCTTTGCTTTTGTTCGGTGGCGTCATGGCTTGGGGGCAAGCCAACCAGGCGCCCGCGTCGCCGCCTACTCATCAATACCTGAAAGTTCACACGTACACGTCAGAAGAAGACAGCCGCATGCTGCAACTCTACGAGGGTTTGCGGGTGGCGGATGTCATCGACGCCCTGGATGCTGTCGGGCTGCCGGAAGTCACTATGATGGACAAGCACATCCGGCCTCTCTGGCGCGATGAACAGAAGATCACTCACCGCATTCACGGCATTGCGCTGACGGTGCGCCTGGTGCCGGCGCAAGCCACGGCACGCGAATTCAAATCTCACGCCGACGAGCGGGTCTGGGAAACCAGGGAGTGGGGACCGCCGACCGAGATGCGCACGGACACCGGCGCTCGCGGCCCGAGTTACATGGGTCTGATCCACCCGGGGACTGTGCTGGTGGTGGAAGGCAATGCGCACGACAACGGCTTTTGCGGATCGAACAACGCTCTCAGCATGGTGGGGCGAGGCCTGCGCGGACTGGTGGGCAACGCGGTCTGCCGCGACACCGATGAACTCACGCTGACACGCGTCCCGGTCTATCAAAATCCGATGGAAGCGCCGCGCGGAATCAACCAGGGGCGCATGTGGATGGAGTCTTATAACGAGCCCGTGGTCGTTGGCGGCGTGCTGGTCATGCCGGGCGATATTATCGTGGCCGATAACGACGGCGTCGCCGTCGTCCCTCGCGCCAAGGGTGAGCAGGTGGCGGGGATCGCGCGGTGGATCTTCGAAGACGACGAGGTCAAGCGCGGCAAGATCTACGACAGCGTCGGGCGCCCGCGGGATTGGACCGTGCAGGGCCACACCGAGCCCGCGCCGCCCACCGACACACCGATCAAGCACTGACCCGAACGCGCGTGCAGGTGACGCCGGCCGCTGCTCGGAAGCATGGGAAGCAAGATTCTCCATGTAGGCCCCACCGGTCAAGGCAAGGTGGTAAAAATGGTGAATCAGATGCTAGCCGCTTTGCACCTTCTCGCGATCGGGGAAGGTTTTGCATTGGGAGTCCGGTGCGGCGCCGACCCCACCACCTTATATAACGTCACCCGGGAATCGCCAGGCTACTCCCGCATGATGGATCTGCGACTGCGTGAGTTCCTGTTAAAGGGCTCGTTCGAGCCCGGGTTCAAGCCGGATTTGATAAAGAAGGATGTGAACCTGGGGGTGGAATCGGCACGGTCGCTGGGCGTTCCGGTCTTATTAAGCTCCATGGTTTCGCAGATTCCGGCCTCCGCAAGCAGTGCGGGCCGGGGCGCTGAGGACTTCTCCGCCGCGGCGCAGTTCCTGGCCGGCCTGGCGAATGTTCAGTTCAGTCAAACGGGCGAGCGGTTGAAAGCCGAAAAGGTGACAGCATAAATGGACATCAGATACGAAAACGACGTGGAACGATTCCTCGGTTTCGACCCGGCCACTTTGTACGAGGCCGCCGGGCATCGGGGTATGGTCGATCCCACAATCCGTCCAGCTTGGGCAGGCGCGCAGATCTGCGGCCCCGCCGCGACGGTGGAGTGCCCGCCCGGAGATAACCTCATGCTGCACCATGCGGTGGCGTGCGCTCGGCCCGGAGTGGTGATTGTCGCGACGCTCGGTTCTTACGTTTTGACCGGGGCGTGGGGAGAAATCCTTACTGTAGCCGCGCAGGCAAGGGGTGTTGCCGGACTGGTGGTGGATGGCGCGGTGCGCGACATCGAGGCAATCACGGAGCACCGGTTTCCGGTTTTCAGCCGGGGGCTGGCGATCGGATCCTGTACGAAGGAACGGCTCGGGAGGTTGAATGTGCCGATTGTTCTCGGCGGGGTCACCGTGTCTCCGGGAGACATGGTGATCGGGAATGCCGACGGCATCGTGATTCTGGAACGCGCGCGCGTGGACGAGATCTATGCCGCCGCGATGGCGCGCCGCAGCCGGGAGGCGGAACTGATGGAGCAATTGCGTGCCGGCAAAACCACCATCGAGCTGCTCCATCTGCCCGGCCTGGCGAACACGGAGGCCGCCGGCCAGTGAGCACTGGCCCTCATTCAGAGGCTGCGGCTCCCGCCGGCGAAAACGCAGCGGCCGAGCTGCAGCGCTTCGGCTACGACGACCTGTTGCGTTTCAGTTGTGATGTCCTCGAACGGCTGGAAGTGCCGGCTCGGGATGCACGCCAGGTGGCGGAATGTTTGTTGCTGGCCGAGTTGCGCGGCGTAGATTCGCATGGCCTGGTTCGCCTGCCCGTTTACGCCGCGCGCATTCAGGCGAAGGTGGTGAAGGCCCGCCCGGCCATTACGGTGGAATCGCGTTACGCAGCGGTCGCTCTGGTGGATGGCGATAACGGCTTGGGGCCGGTGGTCGGCTGCCGCGCGATGGAGGCCGCGATGGATCTGGCGGAACGATCGGGCGCCGGATTCGTGGGCGTGCGCCACAGCAACCACTTTGGCGCCGCGGCTTACTATGTGGCGAAGGCCATCGAGCGCGGCTATATCGCTTGCGCGATCTCGAATGCCCCGCCGAACATGGCGGCGTTCGGCGGGCGGGAACGCTTCCTCGGAACCAACCCCATGGCGGTCGGCATTCCGGCGGGCGAAGAGAGGCCGCTGATCTTCGATGCTTCTTCGAGCGTGGTGGCGCGGGGTAAGATCATCATGGCCGCCCACCGGAATCTGCCGATTCCGGAAGGATGGGCCATCGACCCGCTGGGCCGGCCCACTACGGATGCGGCGGAAGCCCTGGCGGGCGCGGTGCTACCATTCGGCGGTCCCAAAGGATCGGCGATTTCGTTCATCATCGACATCCTTTCCGGTGTGCTGACGGGGGCATCCTTCGCGCTGCACCTGAACACGCTGGAAAACCTGAACGCGGTACAGAACCTCGGCCACGTGTTCACCGCGTTCCGCACCGACCTGTTTGTTCCGGCGGCGGAATTCCGCCGCAGAATGGACGAGATTGTGCGCATGCTGAAAGCCAGCCCTCCCGCACCCGGCGTTTCCGAAGTCCTCGCTCCCGGCGAGATGGAATTCGAGAAGGAAGTGCTGAATCGCAAGTTCGGAATTCCGTTGCCGGCGGAAGTAGTGGCGCAGCTCGTGGGGCTGGGCGGCGAAGTGGGAGTTCGGTTTCCCTGCCGTCGCGCGGCCTAGAATAGTTCAGCAGGATTGGAGGTTCCATGGATTTGAACACGCTCCAAAGCTTCAATTTCTTCCCCGTTCCCACCGACATTCATTTCGGTTTCGGCATATTGGCCACGTTGCCGGAGCGGATCCGCTCGCTCGGCGGCACGCGGCCGCTGCTGATTACGGATCCCGGTGTTCGCGCTGCCGGAGTGCTCGACCAGGTCACGCATGTGCTGGAATCGGCCGGTGCCGAGTTCGCCATCTGCGACCGCGTCAAGCCGGATTCCGGATCGGCGTTAATAGACCAGATCGTGTCGGAGGCAAAAGGCGCGGGTGCCGATCTGATCGTCGGCATCGGCGGCGGCAGTTCGCTCGATACTGCCAAGGCGGTGGCAGTGCTGGCCACCAATCCGGGGTCCGCTCTGGATTACGTGGGCCTGCAACGGGTGCGCAACCGCCCGCTCCCGATGATCGCCATTCCCACAACCTCCGGCACGGGCAGCGAAGTGACGTTGTGGTCCGTATTTACGGACGAAACGCGATCGGTGAAGGTGGCAATCGGCAGCACCTTTATCTACCCGGCGGTAGCGGTGTGCGATCCGGACCTTACGCTGGAGTTGCCGCCGCCCGTGACCGCGGCCACCGGCATGGACGCTCTCGCTCATGCCGTCGAGTGCTACACCAATAATGCCTGCCAGCCCATCTCGGCGGCGCTGGCGTTGCGGGCGATGGAATTGATCGGCCGAAATCTTCGCAGCGCCGTTCTCAACGGCCACAGCCGCCAGGCGCGCTATGCCATGATGCTGGCGTCCACCATGGCGGGGATTGCCATGAATCCCACGCGGTTGGGACTGGCGCACGCGCTGGCCATGCCGCTTGGAAGTTGGGACCTGCGCGTCCCGCACGGCGTCATTCTGGCGGTGACCCTGCCGCATGTGATGGAAT
>DATJMP010000103.1:0-20292 GCA_035508655.1 Bryobacteraceae bacterium | reverse complement strand
CGCAGGCGCAGCTGCGCCCGCCTTTGCCGTTCCGCAAGCGCCACCAGCACCGTGGAGACGATCAGGTCCAGCGCGAGCCCCAGTTGCTCGTTAGGGCTGTCGATCCGCAGGCTGTGCCGGGGCTGGAGGATGAAATACGCCGCCGCCCACGCGCCCAGGAATGTTGCGATCATTCCCGGCAGTGCCCCTTCCATCACCGCCGAAAACGTCACCGCAACGTAAAATGTCGCATAGGGGATGCCAGAGCCCAGCACCGGGTCCAAAAGCAGGCGCAGACCCAGCGCCGCCGCCGTGCAGGCAACCGGCAAGCCGTAACGCCAGAGAGCTCGTTTCATGGCGTGAATCGGTCAGTCGAGAGGAGACAAAAGCCTGTCTCAACTAGCTGGACGTGCGCCATCGCGAGATCGATTCATCCATCGCGAAAAAAGTCGGGAAGCGCACGTCGGAAGCCTTACTCGTAGCGCAGCACTTCTACCGGCGCGATCCGCGTGGCGTTGCGGGCGGGATAGATGGTCGCCAGGAAGCTCACCAGGATGGCCGCGCCCGCGATCCAGATGCCGTCCGTCCAACGCGGATCGAACGGAACGAAGCTCATGGAATACACCGCCGGATCGAGCGGCACCAGGTGGTAGCGATTGGCGTAGTAGCACAGGGTGTAGCCGGCCGCCAGCCCGATGGCGCTGCCCACGATGCCGATCAGCACCCCCTGCAGCATGAAGATCCAGCGGATCTGGGCGCGCCGCGCGCCCATCGACATGAGCACCCCGATGTCGCGGTACTTTTCCATCACCATCATCACCAGGGTGATGAAGATGTTTAGCGCCGCCACCAGCTCGATTAGCCCGATTGTAATGATGGTGACTACCCGCTCCATGTTCAGCGCGCTCAGCAATTGGTGGTTACGCTCCATCCACGTGGTGGTGGTGTAGCGGTCCCGCCCGACAACACGCTCGATCTCCTGCGCGAATTCCGGCGCGCGGTTCAGGTCGTCCACATTGATTTCCATCTGGTTCACCTGGTTGGGAATCGAGAGGAACTTCTGTTCCGCCGCGATGGAGGTGTAAGCCCAGTGATCGTCCACGTCGAAGAAGCCGCTCTTGAAAATTCCGGCCACGCGGAACCGCCGCACCGACGGCCGCGGTCCCAGCGGCGTGAGCTCGCCCTGCGGGCTGACCACGTTTACGATCGAATTGACCGCCATGCCCAGATCGCTCGCCAGATCCGAGCCGAGGATAATGCCGGGCGGGTTGGCATCGGCATCTCGCAGCGGGGCGAGCGAACCGGCTTCGAGGTGCCGCAGCGCGCCCGAGATGGCCAACTCGTCGCTCACGTCCACGCCCTTCAGCACGCCGCCGCCCGACTGTAGCGGTCCGGTGAAGTAGACCTCGGCGTAGAGCGCTGGAGATACGCCCGTGACGTGCGGCAGCGTGCGCACGCGCGCCGCCATCTGCTGCCAGTTGTCGATGCCGTCGCCCGGCTGCTTGGGAATGACGTTGATATGCGCCATGGCGCCCAGCAGGTTGCGCTGCAGCGTGGCGCGGAAGCCGTTGTTCACTCCCAGCGCGATCACCAGCGCCATCACTCCCGCCGACACGCCCAGCACCGAAATCACGGTGATGATGGAGATCACCGCTTCCTTACGCCGCGCGCGCAAATACCGCTTGGCTACGAAAAGTTCAAAACCCGTTGTCATACTTCGCCTGCTAAAAGTCGACGCACACAATGCGGACGAGGGCTGCCTTGCGGTCGCGGCTCCGATTCCGAGCCGCGACGGTAAGGGAGCGTTCCCCGCAACAAAAATACAATGCTTATCCGTCCATCTCCCGCAGCTTTTCTACCAGCTCGATCGGGCCCTCCGGCCGCAGCAGCGGGAACAGGATCACGTCCCGAATCGACTTCGAGCCGGTCAGGATCATGGTCAGCCGGTCGATGCCGATCCCTTCGCCACCCGTCGGCGGCATGCCGTAGGAGAGCGCGCGCACGTAATCTTCATCCATCTGGTGAGCCTCCTCGTCGCCGCGCTCGCGCATTTTGAGCTGCATTTCGAACCGCCGCCGCTGCTCCTGCGGATCATTCAGCTCCGTATACGCGTTCCCCAGTTCCATGCCCGCCGCGTAGATCTCGAACCGCTCCACAAATCCCGGCTCCTCCGGCTTGTTCTTCGAGAGTGGCGACGTCTCCACCGGGTAATCGTAAATAATGGAGGGCTGGATCAGCTTCTCCTCCACGTGCCGCTCGAATATGTCGGCCAGGGCCTCGCCCGCGGTCCCCTTGTCGGAATGGCTCAGCAGCCACTCGGGATTTTTCACGTCTTCCATGGTGGGCCGGCCCTCGCCCTCCCAGAAATGCACCACCGCCTCGCGCATGGTGTAACGGCGCAGGCAGGAGAAATCGATCCGGCTGCCTTCGTAGTCCACCTCGGTGGTACCGTTGGCGTCGATTGCCGCCTGCCGCAGCAGCTCTTCGGAGAAATCCATCAGGCCGAGGTAATCCGTGTAGGCCTGGTAGAACTCAAGCATGGTGAATTCGGGGTTGTGGTGCGTGGAGAGGCCTTCATTGCGGAAATTCCGGTTGATCTCGTAGACGCGGTCCAGCCCGCCCACCGTCAGCCGCTTCAGGTAAAGCTCTGGCGCAATGCGCAGGTACAGGCCGATATCGAGCGTATTGTGGTGCGTGATGAACGGCCGTGCCGCCGCGCCGCCGTAGAGAGGCTGCATCATCGGCGTCTCTACCTCGATAAAGCCGCGCGCCTCCAATTGCCGCCGCAGCGAGGAGATAATCCGCGCCCGCTTCACGAAAACCCGCCTCGACTCCGGATTGGCAATCAGGTCGAGATACCGCTGCCGGTAGCGCGTTTCCACGTCTTCCAGGCCGTGGAATTTTTCCGGCATGGTGAGCAGCGTCTTGGAGAGAAACTCCAGCTTTTCCGCATGCACGCTCAGCTCCCCCGTGCGCGTGCGAAACAGGTATCCTTCCACACCCACGATATCGCCGATATCCAGGCCCTTGAAGAGCTGGAAATCGCGTTCGCCCACCGCGTCCTTGCGCACGTAGATCTGCAGCCGCTCGCCTTCCTGCTGCAGGTGCGCGAACCCCGCCTTGCCCATGTGGCGGATGGTCATCACGCGGCCGGCGATGCGCACGCGCACCTGCGGCTCCAGCTCTTCGGCCGTCTTCGTTCCGTAGCCTTCGAGGATGGCGGGAACCGTATGCGTGAAATCGAATCGCTTGCCGTAAGGACGGTAGCCTAACGCTTCAATCTCGCGAGTGTGTGCCAGACGCTGTTTCAGCAGCTCTTCTTCCAGTGGCAAATAGCTCTCCTTGGCGCAATCCGTTATCATAAGCTTCGTTGCGCCGGTCTATTTCTATTATCATTCCCGCTTACAACGAGGAACGCCGCCTTCCCTCTACGCTGGAAGCCATTGGCCGTTACCTCGGTTCCCGCTCGTGGGACTTCGCCGAGATCGTCGTGGTAAACGACGGCTCGCGGGACCGAACCGCCGCCTTGGCTTGCGCCACGGGCGCCCGCGTCATCGAAAATCCCGGCAATCGTGGTAAGGGCTTCTCCGTCCGCAACGGCATTTTGAAAGCCGAAGGCGAATGGCTGCTCTTCACCGATGCCGATCTCTCCTCGCCCATCGAAGAGTTGGATAAGCTCTGGCGCATGGCCGAAAACGAAAACGCCGAAGTCGCCATCGGCTCTCGCGCGCTCGACCGTTCGCTCGTCGGCGTACACCAGCCGGCTATGCGCGAATTCGCCGGCCGCCTCTTCAACCTCGTCATGCGCGCCGTCACCGGCCTGCCTTTCCACGACACCCAGTGCGGCTTCAAGCTGTTCCAGCGCCAGGCCGCGCGCGAAATCTTCCGCCGGCAGCGGCTCGACGGTTTTGGTTTCGACGTGGAGGCGCTCTATATCGCCTCGCGCCTCGGCTACCGCGTGCTGGAAATTCCCGTTCGCTGGAACGACGTCGCCGGCACCAAGGTCAGCGCCGCCCGCGGTCTCGCCGCATTCGCCGATATCCTGCACGTGCGCTGGAACGGGTTCAGAGGGTTATACCGCTAACCCGGATCCTCGATCGCGTGATTTCGTTTGTTCTCAGGCAAGACCGCTCCTTTCAGTCGCGGCGCTGATCGGAGCCGCGACTGAAAGGAGCGGTTTTCTGAAAGGGAACAAATCCCGTGGCTAAAACCCTATACTTTCACGATCACTTCCCGCAGTTGCTCCCTGGTCAGAAAGAACTTCACCGATTCGTATCGCCCGAACAGCTTCTCCAGGCTGCGATTGTTGAACAACTGCGCCGGCCGCCGCATGCCGTTCGACGCCACCTGCAGCAGATTGATCTCTTGAATTCGGAACGTGTACCGCGGCGCGGCCTCCAGCTTGTCGTCGGAGTGGAAGAACGCCAGCATGTAGCTGCGGGGCCGGACGATGTGGTGAAGCCGCTCCACGACCGCCGCCAGCAGAGCCGGCGCCAGGTACTCGAGCACGTCCCAGACCAGCACGCCGTCGAAGTGGCCTTCCGGATAGTCCAGCGACTGGCGCAGGAAGTAATCGATCCGCCCCGGATTCAACTGCTCCTCGAGCGGCACGTCTTCTCCGAACGTCTCCTTGAGAATGCGAAGAAAATCCTCCGAGTACAGCCGGTGCCCCAGGTTCGTGATGAAGCTGACGTTCTGCTGCGTGGCCGGGCCGAGATCCAGAATGGTCAAACCCGCCTGGTCGCGTATGTAGTTAAAGAACTCCTCCAGGCCGCGGCTCGGCCGCGTGCTGATGGACTCGCCGCCGCCGCGTGAGATGGGCCGCGCGGGTTTGAGCGGCGGAGTTCCGTTTTCCACGGACTCGCTCACGCCGCTCCGGAAGAGGTTCCTCAACGGTCCGGGAAGTGGCATCGCGGTTTCGAGCGCTTAGCGCTTGTCCGATGCGCCGGCAGCGGCGGGCGAGTGTGCAGGCGCGGGAGTTGCCGCCTGCGGGCGTGCCATTGCGGCTTTCGCCGGCTCCGGCTTCACGATGTCGATACTGCCCTTGAAGTAGGCTCCATCTTCGATGACGATGCGGGCCGTCCGGATGTCGCCCACCAGCTTGGCGTCTTTGCGGATCTCAATCCGGTCCGCGGCCTCCACATTCCCTTGAATCGTCCCCAGCGCCACGACTTCCCTCGCCTTCACGGTGGCGTGCACGGTGCCATTCGGCCCGATGGTCAACTTGTGCTCGGGGCACTCCACCGTGCCCTCCACGTCTCCGTCCACGTACAGATCCTCTTTACTGTGGATCTGGCCGTTGATCTTCACGGCCTTCCCAATGGTGGCGGAGCCGCCGCTTTTGTCTGAGTCGTAGCTCCTCGATGGCATGCTGGACACGGTTGTTGTCTCCTTCTTGGTTTCGGCGGGCGTGACCGCCGTCGGGGCCGGAACGGAAACTGACGGTGCGTAAGGTTTGGCCGGTTCTTCTTCCCGGCGCTGCTTATTCCACATTTCGCCGTCCTCCGGTATTATTTATGATTGCGGACATGACGCTGCTCCTAGTCTAAAGGGGAGGGTGGCAAAACGCAAACCCCTTCCCCGTCAGCCGCGCCCACCGGTTCGGCCGGCTATCCGGCCGCTTGCGGCGGTGCGCACGAAAGCTACAAGCTCCGATTTTAACTCGGCGGCTACCGGCTTCCGCGGCGCGATCCGGAGGAAGTTTCGCCCTCCCGTTGCTTGGCCCGGGTCTTCAGTACTACCGGCGTACCCCGGAATCCGAAGCGCCTCCGGATCTGGTTGATGAGATAACGCTCGTGGGAAAAGTGCAGTGGTCCTCCCCGTCCCGTGAAGACCACAAACGCCGGCGGCCGGATGGACGCCTGCGTCATGTAATAGATCTTTCGCTCCTCGAAATGCAACTGCTCCACGAAGCGGTTCAGTTCGCCCGTCGGCACCCGGCGGGAGGCCGATTCGTATACCTCGCGGATGAGTGGAAACAGCTTGCCGATTCCGGCCCCCGTTTTGGCTGAAACAAACATGACCGGCGCGTAATCCAGGAATTTGAACTGGTCGCGGATCTGCCGCTCGAATTCGTTCTTCGTGACGCCGGCCGCGGCGTCCCACTTGTTGACGCAGATAATCACCGCTCGCCCGCCTTCGTGGGCATAGCCGGCAATCGTGGCGTCCAGCCCGACAACCCCCTCGCCGGCGTCCACCACCAGCAGCACCACGTGCGCCATGCGGATGTGCCGGCGCGCCATCACCACGCTCAGTTTCTCGGCCATCAGCTTCGTTTTGCCCTTGCGGCGGATACCGGCTGTGTCGATGAAGACGTAGGACGTGCCGTCGCGCTCCACGCGCTCGTCCACGGCATCCCGTGTCGTGCCCGCCACCGGCGAGACGATGGCCCGTTCCTGTCCCGCCAAAGTGTTCAATAGTGTGGACTTGCCTACGTTCGGCCGTCCGATGATGGCCACCTTGATGGTTTCGGCGTGCGGCGTGGTCTCCTGCTCTTCCGGGACCGCTCCCTCGTGGTCGCGGTTCGGATCGGAGCCGCCAATTACGTGATCCAGCAGAGCATCGACGCCGGTGCCATGTTCGGCCGAAACCGGAAACACATCGGCAATTCCCAACTCGTAAAACTGGTGGGCCAGGTCGGCCCGCGCCACCGTGTCGGCTTTGTTTACCGCCAGTGTGACCGGTTTGCCCAGCCGGCGCAGCATGGCGGCCAGGTCGCGGTCCGCGGCCGTAATTTCCGCCCTTCCATCCACCAGGAAAATGATGTGGGAGGCCTGCTCCAGGGCCACTTCCGCCTGCCGCAGGACCTGGCCGGGAATGTATTCGTGGTCGTCCACCACGATGCCGCCGGTGTCGATCAGCTCGAACCGGCGCCCGTCGTGCTCGGCGAAACCGTGAATGCGGTCGCGGGTAATGCCGGGCTCGTCGCCTACGATGGCACGCCGCTGCCCCGTGATGCGGTTGAACAGGGTGGATTTGCCTACGTTGGGCCGGCCCACGATCACAACTGTGGGAAGGGCTTCTTGCATGGCTTTGCGCAGCGGCAGGATGATCCCGCCGCCATCTTGTCATGATAGCAGGTGCCCTGTGACACAATGGCCGGGGGGTTCGTGACACACTATCCGATCTTTCTCGACCTGCGCGGGCGGCCGGTGCTGGTGGTGGGGGCAGGCACGGTGGCGCTGCGCAAGGCGCGTGGGCTCGTGGAGGCCGGCGCCGTGGTTACGGTGGTCGCGCCAATGTGGCTGCCGGAATTTGACGGCCTGCCGGTGCGCCGCGTCGAACGCCGCTTCCGCCCCGCGGATCTCGATGGCGCCGCGCTGGTATTCGCAGCCACGAATGACCGCGCCGTGAACCGGCGCGTGGGCGCCGGCGCCCGCCGCCGCGGCATCTTCGCTAACATCGCCGATGCCGCCGCCGAATGCGACTTCATTGTTCCGGCACGCCTCGAGCGGGACGGCACCCAGATCGCCGTTTCGACCGGAGGCCGCAGCCCGCGCCTTGCCGCGGAACTGCGCCGCAAGCTGGAAAGCCTGCTGTCTTGAGGGTGTAGAAAAAACCGGCGAGACAACGATGTCTCAAGCCCTCTAGCAGAATCAACAATTTAAGAACAAATTCGAGACATTGATGTCTCACCGGAGCCCGGTTTCAGCCCGAAACCGCCCGGCCACGCCGGGGCTCCGATGCTACGGATTCAGGTGGTAGGTCTTCTCCCCGGCTTCCACCCGGATGGGGAGATGATTCTCTTTCGGCGGCAGGGGGCAAGTGGCGTAGGGAGTAAAGGCGCAGGGAGGGTTGTAGGCTTTATTGAAATCGAGCACCACCCGGCCATCCTTCGGCATGTCGGAATAGAAGAAACGGCCCGCGGGATAAGTCTCCTTGCCGGTGGTCAGGTCGCGAAAGATGTAGAAAAGCTGTTGGTCGCCAGGCTCTTCGATGATCGGATATAGCCGCATCTGTTTGCCTTGGAGTTCGAACTCCGCGTACCCGGGGTTATCCGAAGGTTCCGTTTGGCCCAAAATGTTGGCGATCGGCAGCTGCCGCGGCCTGGCTACCCAGCGCGCCGTCACGCGGTAGGTTTCGTCCGGCGGGAAAAACCGGATGCCTTGGAACTTCTTCCGGAATTCGCTCTCCGGGTCCTTCATGCGGATGGCATAGCGGTCGCCGCGTTTCAGAACGAACAGGCTGAGCCGCCCGACGCGGGCCGCGTCCTCGGAATCGGGCTTCAGCACACGCGTCTGGCCCTCCATCTTGACCGTGACACTGCCGTCTCGCAGTTCGAACAACCCCGCGCTTGGCGGTCCGTCCGGCAAAACGATTTCATTGGCCTGATTAGAGCCGAAGCGGTTTGAGCCCGAGTGCAGCCAGAAGAGGCCGGTCACGGTAAGCCAGCCGCCATCGGCCTGCAAGGCCGCGACGCGCTGGCGCCGCCAGTCCTCGATGGAAGCCTGGTATCCGGCCACCGCCGCCATGGCCACACCAGCCAGGAGAAGGGCTAGCAGGCGCGTCATCCCGAGGCCTCCTCTACAGAAGCGATGAGCCGCTCCAGTAGCGCGGCGTATTCGGCCGAGCGCGAATCCTTCCGCTGGCGCAGGCTTTCCAGCTCTTCTTCCGCCAGCCGCAGCTTGTCGGCCAGATGCAGGCAAGCGAGCACCGCGATCCGGGTCGAATCGGCATTGGGCGCCTTTGCCGCGATGGAAAGCATGAGATCGTTCACGCTCGCCGCCACCTCTTCCACCTGGCGCGGATCCCCCGACGCCAGTAGGGTGTACGGCCGGCTGAGAATGGTCACCCGCACGGCCTGTTTTTCGTCCATGCGCTCTCACAAGGGCGGAGCGAACCCCGCCCCGAAATTATCCGGCGTTCAGCTCGTCGATCTGTTCGAGAAGGCGCTCGATGCGGCCGCGCACCTGCTTGCGATCGGCCTGCAACGTGCGCACTTCTTCGTCCAGCCGCGCCGCTTCGGCCTTGGCCGCGGCGGCATCCGCCAGCGCCGCTTCCTTCTCCTTGCGCAGGCGCGCAACCAGTTGGATGGCCCGCGAGATGCGGTCCTCCAGGCTGGCCAGCGAATCGACTTCCTCGGGTACCGGAAACATGCTTTCGCTCATGCTTTCTGGCCGGCGATTGCCACCTTGGCGGTCTCGATCAATTGCCGGAAACCCGCTTCGTCGTGCAGCGCCACATCCGCCAGCACCTTCCGGTTCAGATCCAGGCCGGCGGACTTCAGACCGTGCACGAACTGGCTGTACGTGATGCCCGCTTCGCGGCAGGATCCGTTGATGCGCACGATCCACAGCGAGCGATATTCGCGCTTCTTGTTCTTGCGGCCGGTATAGCCGAATTTCAGCGCGCGCTCGACGGCTTCCTGCGCGGAACGGTACAGCTTGCTCTTGGTAAGAAAATAACCCGACGCCTGTTCCAGCGTCTTGCGCCGGCTTGCCCGGCGGTGGGGACCACGTTTGACTCTAGGCACGTTTCATTCTCCTTGCTTGTTTACGTCATCGTTGGCGGATCGGGCACGTGCCACGCGCTCCGTCCGCGCAACCGCTCACCCTAATACGGGAGCATGCGCTTCAGAGCGGGCTGGTCGGCCTTGTCGGCCACCACGCTCTGATGCAATTTCTTCTTGCGCTTGTGCGGCTTGGAGGTCAGGATGTGACGGCCAAAGGCATGATTGCGAACCACCTTGCCCGTGCCCGTCTTCTTGAACCGTTTAGACGCACCCTTGTGTGTCTTCAGCTTAGGCATAGATTTCCCTGGATCTTTTCGAACCGGAAAGACTCCTAGGATTATAACACGGCAGGGGTGAGGGGTCAGGGATCGAGGATCAGGGCACGAACCTTCGTAGCACTGCGCCGGGTCCCAGTGCCCCTATTGGCTTCCGGGAGGGGACTGGGAGCGCACCGCCGCGCCGAGAGGCCGCCGGCCCTGATCCCTGATCCCCGTTTTAAGATGTCTATATCTGAATATGAACACCGTTCGAATCCTCCTATGCCTGATTTTGGGCGCCGCGGCGGTTTGGGTGGTCCGCACGTATTCGAGCTATCGCCGCGAGATGGCGGCGGTGCGGGCGCGCCTGGCGGTGGGTTCGGCCGTTCTCCGAACCGGCCACGGCGCCGTCGAATATGCCGTCGAGGGTGATGGACCGGCGGTGCTGGCGCTGCACGGCGCGGGCGGCGGCTACGACCAGGGGCTTTGGGCTGCCCGAATGGCCTTCGGCGACGGCTACAAAATCATCTCGGCCTCCCGGTACGGCTATCTGCGGACGCCTCTTCCAGCCGATGCCTCCATCCGCTCGCAAGCCGCCCAATACCGGGACCTGCTGGATGAGTTGCGGATTCCGCGTGTCATCGTGCTCGGCGTTTCGGCGGGAGGCCCGTCTGCCACGCAATTCGCCAATGATTATCCGGAGCGGACCACGGCGCTCGTGCTGATTTCTGCGGTGAGCCAGGCTTCGGCTGCGGGCGACAAGCCGGCGTTCTTCGTCGGGATGATTCAGGCGATCCAGCATTCGGATTTCGCCTATTGGCTGGTGGCGCGGTTCTTCCAGCCTGCCATCCTGAACCTCATGGGCATGCCCGCCGGCGTCTACCGCAATCTGACGCCCGCGCAGAAGCAACTGGCGCAAGCCATGCTGGACACCATGCACCCTATGTCGCAACGCTATCGCGGCACCATCAACGACGGTGAGATGATCCTGCGCGCCGGCCCCGCCACGGCCGGCATTTGCGCGCCGGTGCTGATCCTGCACGCCAAAGACGACGCGCTGGTGAGCTACCGGCACGCCATCCATGCGCACGAGGCAATCCCGGGCTCGCGGCTGGTGCTGTTCGAAACGGGCGGCCACGGCCTGCTGCCGCGGGCGGAAGAGGTGCGGCGGGACGTCAGGGAATTTTCAGGCAAGCGAGGGGACCGGATTGCCTATTCCTCGGCCGTTTGCAATTCCTCCGCCGGCGGCAGATGATCCGTAGGGCGCGCCCACCAGACGTAAAAGGTGGGCAGCAGGAACGTCGACATGACCAGGTCGACGATCAGCCCTCCCACGATTACGATGGCAAACGGCCTCTGCGAATCCGAACCGATGGCGTGCGAGGTGGCCGCAGGCAGGAGGCCCAGCGTCGCCACCAGCATCGTCATCATGATTGGCCGCAGCCGGCGCACCGCACCCTCCACCGCTGCGTTTTCGATGGGCAGCCCCCGCGCTCGCAACTGGTTGATGTACTCCACCATAATCACGCCTGTCTGTACCGAAACGCCGAACAGCGCCAAAAATCCGACGCCGGACGAAACGCTGAAATGCGTCCCCGTCACCCACAGCGCCAGCAGCCCTCCGACCCGCGCCACTAACACGCAGACTAAATTCAGAAGCGCCCACTTAGCCGATCCGAACAGCGTGTAGATGATCATGAAGATGAAAAAGATGGTCAGGGGCACGATGATGAGCAGCCGCGCCTCCGACCGCTTCTGGCTTTCGTATTCGCCTTCCCAGCCGATGTGATAGCCTCGCGGCAGCTTCACCTGCTTGTCGACCTTATCAATGGCTTCTTCGACCGCGCCTCCCAGGTCGCGCTCCCGCACGCTGTACTTGATCGCGATGTAGCGCTCGTTGCCTTCGCGGTAGATCTCGGACGCGCCTTCGTCCTCCGAAATCGCGCACAGCTGCGCCAGTGAGACGCGCTCGCCCGTGGGCGCAAGCATGCGGATCTGCTCGATCGCCTCCCGCGTGTTGCGAAATTGCGGCAGATAGCGGAGGACCAGGTCGTAGCGCGCTTCGCCCTGCAGCACCTCGGTGAGCGCGTTCCCGCCGACGGCGCTCTGAATCGCGTCCTGCACGTCGGCTACGTTGATCTGGTAACGCGCGGCCTGATTGCGATCGACCTTCACATTCAGGTTCGGCTGGCCGAGCAGGCGGAATACGCCGAGATCCTGGATGCCCCGCACCGTATGCATCACCTTTACGATTTCATCGGCCTTCTCCTCCAGTACCTTCAGATCCTCGCCATAAACCTTCGTCGCCAACTGCCCCTTTACACCGCTGACCGCCTCTTCCACGTTGTCCGCAATCGGCTGCGAAAAGCCCCACACCACGCCGGGAATCTTCTCCAGCTCCTTGTCCATGGCCGCGATGAGTTCTTCCTTGTTCTGATGGAATCCGGGGCGCCACTGCTCTTTCGGCTTGAGACCGACAAAATATTCGGTGTTGAAGAAACCGGTGGTATCGGTACCGTCGTCCGGCCGCCCGGTCTGGCTGGTGCATTCGGTGGCCTCGGGAAACGAGCACAGCGCGATGCGGGCCTGGTTCATGAGGCGGATGCCTTCGGTAGGGCCGGTGCTCGGCGCCAGCGTGCCGCGCACCCACAGCGAGCCTTCGTCCAGGTGCGGCAAGAATTCCGAGCCGATCACCTCGCCGTTCTTGCCGAACACAAGGTACAGGCTCAGGCAGACGGCCATAATGGCGACGCACACCATCACCAGGCGATGGTGGATGGTCCAGGTGACGGCATGACGATATAGCCGGGTGACCCAGACCAGCAACGGATTTTGCCACTCTCGTACTTCGCGCCGGAACAGAAAGCTGCACAGCACAGGGGCGATGGTCATGGAGAAGAGCACCGCGCCCAGGAGCGCAAACGCCACCGTCCATGCCATCGGGCTGAACAGCCGCCCTTCCACGCGCTGGAGCGTGAAGATGGGCAGATAGCCGGTGATGATGATGATGATGGCGTAGAACACGGGACGCTGCACCTCGTGCGCCGCCAGGCGAATGCGGTCCGCGACCGAAGCGTTCCCGTGCTCGCGATAACTCAGGTGGCGCACGATGTTCTCCACCATCACCACCGTGCCGTCCACCACCATGCCGAAATCGAGCGCGCCCAACGACAGCAGATTGGCAGGGATGTGGCGCGCCTGCAAGAGAATCGAAGCGAAGAGCAGCGAAAATGGAATGGTGAGCGCGACGATGATCGCGCCGCGCACGTTGCCCAGGAACATCATGAGCACGATCACCACCAGCACGAAGCCCTCCCCCAGGTTGTGCAGCACGGTGTGAGTGGTAAAGTGGACCAGGTCGCTGCGGTCGATGAACGGAACGATCTTCACGCCGGCCGGCAGGATGTGATCGTTCATTTCCTTGACCTTCGCTTCCAGCCCCTTGAGGGCTTCCTCGGCATCCGCGCCCTTGCGCATCGGCACCCAGGCGGAAACCACGTCGGGATTGTCCACGATGACGCCATCGTCGCGGCGGATGCAATGCGCAAACTGGCCTAGCCGGATCTTCGGCCCTTGCGAGACTACCGCGATGTCCTTGACTTTGAGCGGAGTGCCGTTCTTGGTGTAGATCACCGTGTTTTCGATATCCCGGACCGTGTCCACCAGGCCGACTTCCTGCACGTTGATCTGTTGTAATCCGGCCTCAATGAAGCTGCCGCCGGCATTCACGTTATTGTTGGTGAGAGACTGCTCCACCTGCGACAGGCTCAGGCCGTAAGAGATCAGTTTCTCCGGGTCGAGCCGTACCTGGTATTCGCGCGTCGGGCCGCCGAAGCTGGATACGTCGACGATATCGGGCACAGATTTCAGATTCTTCTCCACCACCCAGTCTTCGATGGATTTCAGCTCCATGACGTCGAACGCCGGGTTCTTGTTCTCGAGGATGAAGAAGTAGATCTGGCCCGCCGGACTCCAGTCGGTGCCCATGGTGGGAGAGACGCCGGGAGGCAGGGTCGCCTGCGACATGCGCTCCAGCACCCGCTCGCGATTCCAATTGTTATCGGAATTGTCGCTGAAGATCAGCTTGATATCGGACAGCCCGAACAGCGAAAACGAGCGGAGATGCGTCACCTGCGGGATGCCGTTCATGGCGATTTCGAGCGGGATGGTTACCTGCTGCTCGATCTGCTCGGCCGAAATGCCGGGCCACTGGGTGATGATCTCGACGTAGTTATCGGCGACGTCTGGATAGGCATCGATCGACAGGTTATGAAAGGCAACCGCGCCCGCAATCACCAGCAAAAGCGCAAAGGCCAGTACAAACACGCGCTTGTTGAGCGCAAAATCGACAACCCGTCGGATCATTGCTGCTCCATGGTCTCCTGCAACACCAGCGCGCTGGCCACCACCGGCTCGCCCGGCTGCACGCCCGACCGGATTTCCTGCAGGTCGCCGGGCAGCATGTTGCCGGCGTGTACCTCGGCACGGCGGAAGCGGCCGTTGCCGGCCGGCATGTAAACCCATTCGCGGTCGTGCAGATGCAGGATGGCGGCCGCGGGAACGGTGGCATGCCGCTCCTGCACGTTCCCGTGAAACGTCGCCGTCGCGAACATACCGAAGCGCATCATGCCGGGATTTTCCACTTCCAGCCGCACCTTGGCCGTGCGGATGTTGGGATCCATAATCGGCAGAATGTTGTTTACGCGCGCCTTCAAAGTCTGGTTGGGATAAGCATTCAGACGCAAATCGGCGGTCTGCCCCACGTGCACCCGGGAGAGATCGTTTTCATAGACATCGCAGACGATCCAGACACGTGACAGGTCCGAAATCGTGAACGGGTTGGGCGCGGTGAGTGCCTGCACGCCGGATTGATCGGTGATCTGCTGATCCGTGATTACACCGGAAACCGGCGCGAAAACGGAGACAACACCGCTGGGATGGTCCGGGTCGACGCCCAGCAGCCCGAGCTGTTCGCGCGCCGTTTCTAGTACTACCTGATTGTCGTCTTCGGCGTTCTGCGTCACTTCAAGTGCGCTCTTCGGCACAGCGCCGTGCTCGTAGAGCAGCTTGGCGCGGTCGAGCTGCACCTTGGTCAGCTCCTCGTTCTTCACCGCCTGCCGGTAATTGGAAAACGCGCCGGCGACGTCGGAGCTGCGCACCTTGAACAGCAACTGGCCCTTGTGTACTACGTCTCCCAGGCGCGTATCGATTTCGACGACGCGGCCGGTGGCGAGTGAAACCACCGGCACCTGCCGCGAAACATCCGGGCTGACCACGCCGGTCACGTTCAACTCCGGCGCCGCCGTATACTCGCCGGCAGTGACCACCTGAAATCGCTGTGGACGGTCCACCGTGAAGCTGTTGGCATCGAAATCCGCCTGCAATACCGGCGGGCGCGGCCCGGTGTCGCCTTCGGCCGCCGCGGAAACGCGTTTGCCGCAGCCCCCTGCCGAAATCAATACGCACGTAAGGATAGCTGCCTCGCAGCAAAGAAATCGATTCATTCCATAACCTCCCGGCCGACCGCCAGATTCATCTGCGCAGCCGCGGTGAGATAAGAAGCAATTAAGTTCAGATAGGCCAGCCGCGTATCGCGGTAGGATTTTTCGGCGTCGAGGTAGTCGAGCAACGATGCCGCGCCGTTTCTGTACGAGAACGCCACGCGGTCGCGCACGTCCGTGGCCAGCGGCAGATACTTCGTCTTGTACGGCCGCAGCAGGTTCAGGGCGCTGACCAGCGTGACGTAGGCCGAATCCACGTCGTTGAAAACCTGCGCCTGCGCCGCATCGCGCAGCCGTTCGTTGCGCCGGATATCCACTTGCGTGCGCGCCTTCTCGCCCTGGTTACGGTCGAAAATGCGCAGCGGGATGCTGATGCTGCCGCCGACGGTCTCATTGGCGTAAGGGTTGGAGAAGGATGGGTTGTGCGTGAACCACACGCTGAAAGTGGGATCGGTGGAACCGTTGGCGATGGCCAGTTTGTGCGTGCTGACCGCCAAGTCAACCTGCTGCGCCGCCGCGCGCAGATCGGGCCGGTTCTCGGCCGCGAGATTCCGGTACTCCTCCATCGGCCGAAGGTGATCGGCGTAATCGTACGGCCCGGCGACGTCGAACTGTTCGATGGGCGTGCGCTGGTCGAGCAGCATCAAAAGCTGGATCTTGGCCGTGCGCAGGTTAACAATGGCGTTTTCGAAGTCCGATTCGAACTGGACGCGCTGTAACTCCAGCCGACTGAGATCGACCTGCGCCAGGTCCCCGGCCTGGAAGCGCGTGCGATTCACGCGGAGCTCGTTGTCCCAGTAGTTCAGGTTCTGCCGCGCGTTCTCCATCACCGCTTTCGCCTGCAACAACTGCACGAAGGCGTTGCGAAGGTTGAAAAGCAGGTTGCGTTCCTGATCTTCATAAGTAGAGGCGGCGATGCTGGTAGAAATTTTCGCGCCTTCCAGGCGCAGTTCGCGCTTGTGCTGCCGTTCGTGCAGATAACTGATGCCGGGCGATTCCTCCACGCCGGACAATGGCCGCCACACGCTCTGATTGCGCGCGACCTGAAAACCATCGGCCGTGAGACTGAATTCAGGATTGGGCCGCAGGTAGGCGGTGATTTCGGCGTCGCGCGATTCGTCGATATTGAGCTGGGCGGCGTGCAGTGTGGGATTCGAGGCTTTAAACTTCGCTACGATCTGCTCCCACGTCAGTGCGGTTTGCGCCCGAACGGAGCCGGCCAGCGCCAGCACCGCCAATATGGCAATAGCGCCGCGCCGCGGCCTACGGTCTCCTAATGAGGTTCGAATCTGCATAGAAAAATGGGCCGCGCCAGACAGCGGAAACGGCCGCCTAAAAATTTAGCCAGGCCCCGAATTTAGCGCACCCGCGGCCGCGTCGAGGAACTATCTTGCGTCAGAGCCACTGATTCTTTTGAGCAATCGAAGGATTGTTAACGGGCACACGCAGCCGCTCCGAATCTTTCGCGCAGCCGGACCAATCTTTCGGGCAGAAGGCTTGGTTTCCGGGAGTTCCGGCCATAGCATGAACGCAGTGCGCGCAAATCTGTAGCACTGCGCAACCGCGGTGGAGGGTTATGAATTACGCATCGGGTGAGGATTCGATCCGACTTTTGTTGCTGGAAGACCAGGGCCTGTTTCGCAGCGGGCTGGCGCGCCTCCTGGCAGAGGAGCCCGGCTTCGGCGCGGCCGGCGAATGCGACACCGTGCACGAGGCCTTGGAGATCCTTCGGCGCGGCCGCGTGGACGTGGTCCTGCTGGATATCGACCTCGGCCCCGAGCACCTGACCGAATTTATTTCCGCCGCCCGCTCAGACGGCTACGCCGGAGCTTTCCTCACCCTCGCCGGACGGGCGAACCTGGAAACGGCCGCCAAAGCCATCAAGGGCGGCGCGTCGGGAATCTTCTTGAAATCCGAATCCGTCTCGCGGTTGGTGCAGGCCGTCCGGCTGCTAGCGGGCGGCGGTGTCTGGGTCGATCCTTCGGTCATGAAACTCCTGGCCGATGGTTGCGTTTCTCAACCCGCTGTGCCGCTTAAAACGCCGGCCGGCCGTCTCATCGAGGATCGCCAGCAAAGGGTACTGGCCGGCATTGTAAGCGGCTTCACCAATCGTAAAATCGCAGACGAAATGGGTCTCTCTGAAGGCACGGTGAAGAACATCCTGCAGCAAATGTTTTCGATGGCGGGCGTGCGGACGCGCAGCCAACTGGTCTGTCTCGCGCTCGAAGGCGCATTCGGCGATCCCCGTCATTTCCGGCCGCGCAACGAACCGGCGGGCCCGGAAGATGAGCAGCCACCCGGGCGTCCGGGGTCTCACGCCGAGGCAGTCACGCGACCAATCGTTTGATTGCCCCGGCGTAAACGTTGACCGGCAGGACCGTCTTCGCCGCCAACGCCTAAAATGCCAGCTTCATGCCGAACTGTACCTGTCGGGCCGGGAACGTTCCGGTGATCGATCCGAACGACGTGCTGTTGGCCTGCTGGTTCGGGACTCCAAGATTGGTGTGGTTCAGCAGGTTGAAGAACTCGCTCCGAAACTGCAGGTGGACGCGTTCGGTAAAGACGAAGTTCTTATTCACGCCCAGATCCCACTGGGTGAATCCCGGCCCACGGAAAGCGTTGCGGCCCAGGTTGCCGAACGGCGAGTCTGAGGTCGGCAGCGTGAAGACGCTTCCCGCCGAGCCGATCGGGGGCCCGAAATAGTCGGCGATGCTCTGATTCCGTGTCAGGCTCGGTAGCGGACCGGTAATGTTCGGGCGGAGCATCGAGGTGCCGCGGTATTCGGAATTCGTCGGCAGCCCGGTCACGTCGTTGGCCGTGGACGGAGCGTAGAAGACATTGATCGGCATGCCGGTGTTCGCCGTGTTGATCCCGTTCAGCTCCCATCCGCCGATGACGAGGTCGGCGATCCGGTTCACCTTTCCGAGGAACCGCTGGTTTCGGCCGAACGGGAGCTGGTACACCACGCTGGTCACGTTCATGAGCTTCACGTCGTAGCTGCTCGGACCCATTTCCGCGCCAAGGTTGCGGATGTTCTGCTGGTTGGCGATGTTCTGCCCCGGCGCCTGCTCCAATGCCTGCTCGGAGTCCCCAACCGACTTGCTCCACGTAAATGAATTCAACACGTACAGGCCTCTGCTGAAGCGCTTCTCCAGCCGTGCGGACATTCCGTTGTAATGGTTCACGCCCACCGGATCGACCCAGGTGATCGCGCCGAAGCTCTGATCCGGCCGCCGCGCCTGCACGCTCAGCGTGCCGCCGGGTGCATTCGGATTCGCCTGATTCCAGTCCCCAATAATCGGCAGCCGCGCGCTGTGGCTGCCATTGTAGGCAACCTCCAACACCGTATCCTTGCGGAGCTCCCGCTGGACGGAAACTGTGTACGACTGAATCCGCGGCCAGCGCATGTCCGCCGGGATGTAATCGTTGTTGGTCGTCACCGGATTGAAGCTGGTGCCGATGCCGGCGTTGAATCCGTTCTGGACCGTCAGGAAGCCCGGCTGGCCCGGCAGCGCTGACTGAGTGAGTGTCCCGAACACCGCCAGCGGCCCGTTGATCCCTTCGATCGCGCTCCCAGGTCGGTTGAAGAACGTGTAGCTGATGCCATAGCCCGCGCGAAGCACGGTCTTGCTGTCGATGCTGTACGCCCCGCCGATGCGCGGACCAAAATCCTTAAAGTCCGAATTCACCAGGGCACGGTTGAACAGACTTCCCGGCTTGGCCCGCACCAGAGTGTTCGTTGCCGGGTCGAAATTCGACCAGTAGTTGTCTCGGTCCCAGACCGGAGTTGCATATTCCCACCGTAGCCCGGCGTTGACCGTCAGCTTCGGAGTGACGCGCCAGTCGTCCTGCACGTACAAGGAATTCACGTGCTGCCGCAGGTTGGTGGTCAGATTGGTACCCTGGGCAATCGTGCTGGGAAGCCCGAAATAGAAGTCCGCCAGGTCGTAACTGGTCGCGTCGCTGGGGATCGTGCAGGTGGAGGGCTGCCCGAGTTGGGCGCAGGTCGGCTTGCTGTACTGCCCGCTGTAGGTATCGGAGCCGTAGAGCGGATTAATGTCCAGCACCTCGGTCCGGATCGTCAGGAATTCGTATCCGGCTTTCAGGGAATGACGGCCCCGAACCACCGAGTAGTTGAACTTCGGATTCCAGGAAGTCGGGTTCTGGAACTGCGGATTGGTCGTCTGCCGGCCGAATGTCGGGTTGCTGAATCCGGTCACGATCTGCGTCGGGAATCCGCCGGCCAGGCTCGACGGTTCACCCAGAATGCCGTATTCCTGGGCGATATCGGGTCCGCCCAGGTACGGCGGCTGCTTTCCGCCGAGCACGTGTGTGAATCCCAGCCGAGCCTCGAACAGGGAGGTCGGCGTCACCGTCCATGTGTATCCCGCCGCGGCCTGCTGCTGAACCGCCCGGATGAAGCCGTTGCCGTCGCCGCCCGACAATCCCGGGTCCGCCGGCCCGAAGAAGGAGTTGTCCTTGCGCTGGCTCCAGCGCAGGAAGGCCGTCATCGTGCTGTTCACCTGGTAATCCAGCTTGGCGTCGTACTTATCGTTGAAATCGCGCAGAGGAATCGTCGCCAGAAGGTTGTTCGCGCGAGTCGAGTTCACCGCCGCCGGGAGGTCCGACAGCGCGGCGGCAGCGAACGGATTGATCTGCGATACGGGAATCGCAGTTCCGGCCGGGTAGACGTTCCCGGTCAGCGGATTCACCACCGTCACCGGCAGGATTCCCTGGCGATCGCTGGTGCTCGGCACGGAATAGTAACTGACGTACCCCTGCGTCTGTCGGTAACCTTCGTAATCGGTGAAGAAGAACAGCTTGTTTTTGATAAGCGGGCCGCCGATCGTCGTGCCGAACTGGTTCCGGTGCAAGGAGGGCTTTCCGGTCGCCGGCTTGAAGAATCCCACCGCGTTCAGGTCGGTGTTGCGCAGGAACTCCCACACGCTGGCGTGCAACTGGTTGGTGCCGGAGCGCATCACCGCGTTGATGATCCCGCCGCCGGAACGCCCGTATTCCGCGCTGAAGTTGCTGGTGATCACCCGGAATTCCGCGATCGCATCCGGCGACGGCTGCACCACCTGGCTGGAGTAGTTCTGGTTGC
>DATJMP010000102.1:0-2734 GCA_035508655.1 Bryobacteraceae bacterium | reverse complement strand
TCACGTGGACGTGTCGGATGCAATCGAAATACCGGTCTACCAGTTCGGCATGAGGCAGCGTTTCGTCGATGGCATTGTGCACGTCGAACATGGTCTGGATTGCCGGATTGCCGATCTCGCGTACAATCCCGGCCGCCTCCTCCAACGTGAGCACCACATCCGCCTGCGCCGCCGGCAGCGCTTCCACCAGCACGGTTACGCCTCGCGCGCAGGCGTGCGGAGCCACGCCGGCCAGGCCGTCCACGAAATGCCGCGTCGCCTCCGGCCGCGTAATCCCGCCCGTGGTAGAACGCTGCTTGGGAGAGCCAAAGACCATCACGCCGTTCGGCCCCAGGTCCGCGCAGAGATCGATCAGATCCAAAATGTGCCGCCAACTGCGGGCGCGCAATTCGGCATCTGGTGCGGTTACATGCAATCCCTTGGGACTAACCATCAACCAGTGCAGGCCGGCGAAGACCAGACCCTCCGAAAGGATCGTGTCCCGGTATTCGCGACGCGCCGGAGCGGCGATATCCGCAGGACGCCCGGCCAAGGTGAATGGCGCAATTTCGATCCCGCCGTAACCGGCGCGGCGAATCGCCTGACAGGTGGCGGTGAATGCGCGGCCTTCGAAGGCCTCGTTGCACATGGCGTGGCGGAAGCTGTAGGCCATGAATTCCCAGTATAGCTGCCGGCTCCCGGCTTTCCGCCACGACTTATCAATTGAGTACTAGCCTCCCGTGTTGCTGTTCGGACCGTTACGAAAGCAGCGCCCGTAATTCCGGGACCAATCAGATAATTAGATATAGCTGGTGGCTTATCCAATGCCCGGTACGTTCGAGATATTGGAACACCCGGCCGATATCGGCTTTCGGGCGTTTGGGTTCAGTTTGCCGGCGTTGTTCGCCAACGCTGCGCTAGCCCTGCTCTCCATCGCGGGCGATCCTGCCGCCGCGGAGCCGCGCCACGAATATCGCCTCGCCGTCGAAAGCGGAGACCGCGAGTCGCTGCTGGTCGACTGGCTTAGCGAAGTGCTCTACTGGTGGGACGGAAAGCGAGTGGCGTTCCATGAATTCCGCATCGGCCGGTTCACCGACCAATCGTTGGAAGCTGTTGCCTTGGGAGAGCCCCGGGAGGCCGTGCGCCATCAAGCGAAAGTCATCGTGAAGGCCGTCACATACCATCAGTTAAAGATCGAACGGGTCGGCGCCAATTGGATTGCCGAAGTATACCTGGATGTCTGAGGCTGAAAGCGAAGAGATTCATTTTCCGCGATTGGCCGGAACCAGAATGCAGATCGAATCCATCGGTCCGTACCGTCATCGCATCGCGCGCGAGGAAACACGCGGGATGCGAACCGACGTGGTGGTCTACGCCAGCGACGCCCTGATGGAGCAGATCCGCCGGGACAAGTCGCTCGAGCAGGCCATGAACGTGGCCACGCTGCCGGGAATCGCCGGCCCCAGTCTCGCCATGCCCGATATTCACCAGGGCTACGGCTTCCCGATCGGCGGCGTGGCGGCCGTGGACGCGGAACACGGCGTGGTTTCGCCCGGCGGAGTGGGCTTCGATATCAATTGCGGCGTGCGCCTGGTGCGAACGTCCCTAACGGCCGCCGAAGTCCGCCCGAAGCTCAAGGAATTGATCGATCAGATTTTTCGCGACGTGCCCTGCGGAACCGGGGGCCACGGATTCGTCAAGATCGGCACGCGCGATCTCGACCGGATCCTGGTGGAAGGCGCCCGCTGGATGGTGGAAAACGGCTATGGCGAGGCCCGTGATGCCGAGTTCGCCGAGGCTGGCGGCGCGCTTCCCGAGGCCGACCCTGCTGCCGTCTCTGAGAGAGCCCGCGAGCGCGGCCTTCCGCAACTGGGAACCCTCGGCAGCGGCAATCATTTTCTGGAAGTGCAACAGGTGGAGGCCATCCATGATGTAGAGGCGGCACGCGCCTTCGGCCTGACGGAGGGCCAGGTCGTGGTGCTGATCCATTCGGGATCGCGGGGCCTCGGTCACCAGGTGTGCACCGATTATGTCTCCCTCATGAACAAGGTGATGCCGCGGTACCACATCACTGTGCCGGACCGGCAGCTTGCTTGCGGCCCGATTGAGTCCGAAGAAGGCCGGCAATATCTCGCGGCCATGTGCGCCGCCGCGAATTTCGCGTGGGCCAACCGCCAGGCGATCCTGCATTTTCTGCGCGGGGCTTTCCATCGCGTTTTCAATGGAGCACGGCTCAGCCTGATTTACGACGTCTGCCACAACATCGCCAAGCGCGAACGCTACGAAATCGATGGCCGGCGTCGCGATGTGCTGGTGCACCGAAAAGGCGCGACCCGCGCTTTTCCTCCTGGCCACCGCGAGATTCCGGCCGACTACCGCTCCGTGGGCCAACCGGTCTTCGTGCCCGGCAGCATGGGCACGGCATCCTGGGTGCTGGCCGGCACCGAGGGCGCCATGCGCGAGACCTTCGGCAGCGTCTGCCACGGCGCGGGCCGCCTGATGTCCCGCACCGCCGTCCGCAAGGGCAAGGATGCCCGCACCGAGCAGCGAAAGCTGGAGCAACAGGGAATCCTGGTGCGCAGCGAAACCCGCGACGGCATCCTGGAAGAACTGCCGGAAGCTTATAAGAACGTGGACGAAGTGATCGAGGTGGTCCACAACGCCGGCCTCGCGCACAAGGTGGCCCGGTTGAGGCCGATGGGAGTGATTAAAGGATAGGGGGCCAGGGGCCAGGGGCCGGGGGCCGGGGAATCGG
>DATJMP010000101.1:0-20108 GCA_035508655.1 Bryobacteraceae bacterium | reverse complement strand
CCTTTTACGGAGGTCGTCAAATCAAAATTGTACGACAAACATAACGGAAATCGTCGCAAGAGCTAGACCGTTCCAGCCGCCTGCGGCCGGCCGCTCACAGCCAGGTGATGGACCGTACCCGCCCCGCTCCTCTCCAGTTGGCTGAATTGTAACGGGATTTGACAACCACCCTTCATTCCCGGTACGCTGAATAGTTTGTAAGCGACGAAGCGGAGAGACGTGTGTGTCAATGAGTACCGAGTTCCCCTCCAAGAACGGCATTGCCCGCCAGTGGCATGTGATTGACGGCGAGAACGTAGTTCTCGGCAAGCTGGCCACCAAGGCCGCCATGCTGTTGATGGGTAAGACGAAACCGTATTACACGCCGTTCCTGGATACCGGCGATCATGTGATCGTCATCAACGCCGAGAAGGTCAAGCTGACCGGCCGTAAAGAAGAGAAGAAGGTCTATCGCCATTTCACTGGATATCCCGGCGGATTGGTGGAGACCAGTTTTCGGCGGGTTCGTGAGGTGCGGCCCGCCCGGATCGTCGAAGAGGCGATTCAGGGAATGCTCCCTAAGACCAAGCTCGGCAAGCAGATGTACCGGAAGCTGAAAGTGTACGCGGGTGCCAAACACCCGCACGCGGCGCAAAAACCGGCCGCGCTGACCGTAAAATAAAATAAGGGGCCGGGTATGCCCGGTCAGTTTACGATTGGGCCTGTGGGTCCGAAAAGGTGCGAGTTTAGTGGCAGCGACGATAGTGCAATATTTGGGTACGGGCCGCCGCAAGACGTCGGTGGCTCGGGTATTTTTGCGGCCCGGTAAGGGCGAGATCCAGGTTAACGGCCGCTCGTTCGAATCGTATTTCCCGACGGAAAGCGCGCGCGCCGTGGTGCGCCAGCCGCTGGCCGCCACGGAAACCGTGGATAAGTTCGACCTGTTGATTCTCGCCAATGGCGGCGGTGTAGCCGGCCAGGCGGGAGCCGCCCGCCTCGGCGTTTCACGGGCCTTGGTGGAGTTCAATGCCGAATTGCGGTCACGGCTCAAGAAGCTCGGCTTCCTGACCCGCGATCCGCGCGCGCACGAGCGCAAGAAGTACGGCCAGAAGGGCGCGCGCAAGCGGTTCCAGTTCTCCAAACGCTAACAACCACCCGGCGTCACAAATCTCGCTTTGGAAGGTGACGTTGGAAATAACAACCGATTAGGAGGTAGTTTGCCTGCAATCTCAATGAAGGAATTGCTCGAAGCTGGCGTTCACTTCGGGCACCAGACCAAGCGCTGGAATCCGAAGATGAAGGAATACATCTTCGGCGAACGCAACGGCATTTACATCATCGACCTGCAAAAGACGCTGAAGATGTTCAAGGACGCCGCACGGTTCGTGGGCGAAATGGCCGCGCAAGGCAAGAACGTGTTATTCGTCGGCACCAAGCGCCAGGCGCAGGAAGCCATCGCCGAAGAAGCCGGCCGCTGCCAGATGTTCTACGTGAACCAGCGCTGGCTGGGCGGACTGCTCACCAACATGCTGACGGTGCAGAAGTCCATCAAACGGCTGAAAGACCTGGAAGGCATGGCGTCCGTGGAAGGCGGCTATGCGGGCCGCCCGAAAAAGGAAGTGATCCGGCTGGAGCGCGAGCGCAAGCACCTGGATCAGAACCTGGCCGGCATCAAGGATATGCCCGGTCTGCCCGACGTGCTCTTCGTCATCGACTCCAACAAGGAGGCGATCGCGGTGAAAGAGGCCCGCCGCCTGGGCATCCCCGTGGTGGCTATCGTGGACACCAACTGCGATCCCGACGAAGTGGATTATGTGATCCCCGGCAACGATGACGCTCTCCGCGCCATCCGTCTGTTCGCCAGCAAGATCGCCGATGCCGTCATCGAAGGGCGCGCGCTGGCCACCGAACAGGAATTCACCGCCGACAAGATCATCCAGGACGAAACCCCGGCGGGCGAAGGCATGATGGAGTACACCGAATACACGGACCCCAAGTATGCCGAAAAGATCATGGCCGAGAGCCTGAGCATGGAAGAGGACGCCACTCCGGCCTCGCAGCGTAAAGGCCCCGCCTCGGAAACCGCCGAGCCCGAACCCGAACCGGTGGTGAAGGAAAGCGGACACTAAAACGCGAAGTCAGAAGTCCGGAGACAGAACGCGAGGCACCGGTCTTCTATCTCCTGTCTCCTGACTCCTGCATTCGGAATTTTATGGAAATTACCGCACAATTAGTCAAAGATCTCCGTGAGCGCACCGGCGCCGGGATGATGGAGTGCAAGAAAGCCCTGGTGGCCACCAAAGGCGACATCGCCGAAGCGGAAGTTTATCTGCGCAAGCAAGGCATCGCCTCGGCCGGAAAAAAGGCTTCGCGCGCCACGCGCCAGGGTTTGATCGGCAGCTACATTCATGCCGGCGGGCAGCTCGGCGTGATGGTGGAAGTGAACTGCGAATCCGATTTCGTGGCCCGCACGGATGACTTCCGCGAACTGGTGCATGACATCGCCATGCACATCGCTGCCGCCGACCCCAGGTACCTCCGCCGCGAGGACGTTCCGGCCGACGTGCTGGAAAAGGAAAAGGAGATCGCCCGCGACCGCGCCCGCAACGAGGGCAAGCCCGAAAAAGTGGTGGAGCGCATCGTGGAAGGCCGCCTCACCAAGTTTTACGAAGAGGCCTGCCTGCTGGAGCAGCCGTTCGTCAAGGAAGCCACCCTCACCATCGAACAGCTCGTCAAAACCAAAATTGCCAAGCTGGGCGAGAACATCGGCATCGCGCGCTACATCCGCTTCAAGGTCGGCGACGTGGCGGCAGCGGAAGCAGGCGGCGCGGAAAGCGCCGCGGTCGAGCAGCCGGTCGCATAACTCTCGATGCCCGGCTACAAACGCATCCTCCTCAAGCTGAGCGGGGAAGTGTTGGCCGCCGGTGCCGGCTTCGGCATCAACGCCGATAAAGTCAAAGCTCTGGCGCGCGAGGTGGCGGAGGTGGCCGCCTCGGGAGTCGAAATCGGAGTCGTAGTCGGTGGCGGCAATATTTTCCGCGGGGTAGCCGCCGCGGCCCAGAATATGGACCGCGTCACCGGTGACCACATGGGAATGCTCGCCACCGTCATCAACTCCCTGGCGCTTTCCGATGCCATTGAGCAGGTGGGCACCCCCACCCGCGTCATGAGCGCCATCGAAATGCGGCAGGTGGCCGAACCCTACATCCGTCGGCGCGCCATGCGCCATCTGGAAAAGGGCCGCATCGCCATCTTCGCCGGCGGCACCTCCAACCCCTATTTCTCCACCGATACCGCCGCCACCCTCCGGGCGCTCGAAATCAAGGCCGAGGTCATTGCCAAAGCCACCCGCGTGGAGGGCGTCTATGACCGCGATCCGCTCAAATTTGCCGACGCGGTCAAATACGACGAGATCACTTACCTCGACGTTCTCAAGCAGGGCCTCGGTGTGATGGACGCCACGTCTATCGCCATGTGCCGGGACAACCGGCTGCCCATAATCGTGTTCAACCTGAACACGCCTGGCAACATCATGCGGATGGCCAAGGGCGAGCACGTCGGCACCATTATCCACTAAGCCGGAATCAGTGCCCGAGGAGACGCAGGAATGGCCCTGCCCGGTAAACCGTCAGAGCCAGCGAGGAAGCCGGCAGGTACCACGCCATTCGCAAGGGGCTGATCCACAACATCCGCACGGCCGCCCAGGCGATCAGCACACTATCGGCGCGCATGAACGCATAGCCTTCTGACATGATCTGGCGGCTGCCGGCGACCGCCGCCAAAGCGGCCGAGGGCAGCACCAGCCACACGTCCTCCGCCACCCGCCCGCGCCGCAGGTCCGAAACCAGCCTCACGGCGAGCCAGGCGAAGGCCAACAGGAGGCAAAGGCAGGCGACCTCGTCCAGAGCCTGCAGGAAAAGGTCGATGGGCTGGGCGACCGGTCGGGAATAGGGCTGAAACAGCCGCAGGAATTGGGGCCAGAGCGGGAGCCGGATGAGTGCGCCGGGGGCGCCGGATGGATGGGTGCGCAGGGCCACAAAACACCACCAGGCCACGGCCGGAGCCGTACTAGCGGCAGCCAGGGATGCCATCCGAAAACGGCGCTCCACGGCATAGACCGCGACCACTCCGGCGGTGACGCACAAGGCCGTTTCGCGCGCCAGCGGCAGAAGCGTCAGCACGGCCAGCAGCGGCACCGTTCGGCGCTCTTCCAGGAACACCCAGGCAGCCAGGAAGCCGGCCACCACGGGACCGTCGGTCAGCATCCGATCCGTGCTGGCCACAACGGCCGGGATGAACAGATACAACGCCGCGGCCAGCCAGGACGGGCAGCAGCCTTTGGCCAGCCGCAGGAAGCACACGCCGCCAAGAGCGAGGAAGACGTCGACGATCAGTACGTAGCTGAAATCCACGGCTGCGGGCTCGCCCGCGCCGAGCACGAATGAAAGAGCCGGGATCAGGATCCGGCGTGCGCGGTAGCGCGGGTCGTCCATGTAGCGCCAATAGCCTTTCCGGCCCAGCGGATCCCGCGCGAGGAGCCGGTAGAACTCGCCGTCGTAGCCCGCGCTGTTGGCGTAGACGTAGCCTTCAGAGGCCATCCCGGGTGGCCGGTGGAAACGATCGCCCTGGAAGAAGAGCCCGCTGAGTTCGCCCCGCGTCATGGTCATCGAGTACACTGCCTGCCAACCGGCCGTGATGGCCAGAAAACACACAAACCACACCCATCGGTTCTTCATGCGCAAAAGTCAGTCTACCAGCCGGCACTTACGTATAATCAGTACTTGAGACACTGCCGATGAAAACCGAATCACAAGCACCACCGAGCGGACAAATTTTCGCTTCCATCAAGGATGTCGAGTCCCACCTCAAGAGCCGCATGGAAAAAGCGATTTCGGATCTCCAGCACGAAATGGCCTCTATTCGCACAGGCCGCGCGTCGTTGGGCATTCTGGATCACATCCGCGTGGATTATTACGGCACGCCGACGCCCCTCAACCAGCTCGCGAACCTGCATGTTCCCGAACCGTCGCTGATCACCATTCAGCCGTGGGACGTTTCGCAGATCGGCCCCATCGAACGCGCCATCCGCACTTCCGATCTCGGCCTCAATCCGGCCAACGACGGTAAGATCATCCGCCTGCCCATCCCGCCGTTGACCGAGGAGCGGCGCAAGGACCTGGTGAAGAAGCTGCATGCCGCCGCCGAAAACCACCGGGTCGCGGTCCGCAACATCCGCCGCGACGGCAATGAGGCCGTCAAAAAGCTGCTGAAAGACAAGAAAATCACCGAGGACGAGGAGAAGCGCGCGTTGGACGAAATCCAGAAGATGACCGACGCGCACATGCAGCGCATCGACCAGGCATCCAAGTCCAAGGAAAAGGAGATCCTGGAGATCAAGTGATCCCCCTGGGATTCATTCTCAACGCGGGGACGCGGAGAACACTGAGATTACGCGGGGGAAAGCATTCTTCCTCCCTTCGCGTAGCCTCTGCGCTCTCTGCGTCTCCGCGGTGAAGGGAGCCCTCGCCATGTCCTGGCGTACCGTCCGGGTACCCGCTTCCAGCGCCAATCTCGGCCCCGGCTTCGATGCCCTAGGCCTGGCGCTCGGTGTCTATCTCACCTGCCGTTTCCGGCCGGCCGATCAGCTTTGCATCCGCGCTGAAGGCCGAGATGCCGCGCAGATCTCCACCAGGTCCGACAACCTCATCTGGCAGACCGCCCTTTCCGTGGCGCGCGACCACGGCATGAAGCTGCCGTCTATCGAGCTCATCATCCAGAACGACATCCCCATCGGCAAAGGAATGGGCTCCAGCGCCGCGGCCCTCACCGCCGGCGTCGTCATCGCCGACCACCTGCTCGATCTCCACTGGAAGCCGCCGCGTATCCTGGATGAGGCCGCGCGCCTGGAAGGCCATCCCGATAACGTCGCGCCGTGCACGCTCGGCTCCATCGTCGCCAGCGCCATCGATTCCGGCGGCGTCACTCGCGCCGTCCGCCTCGATCTGCCTCAGCGCTTCAGCCTCGCGGTGGTCGTTCCCGATTTCGATCTGCCCACCGCCAAGGCCCGCGCCGTGCTCCCTTCCGGCTACAGCCGCGCCGACGCTGTCTTCAACGTGCAGCGCGCCTCGCTGCTCATCGCCGCGCTCTGCACCGGCTCCACCTGGGCCTTCCCCGCCGCGCTGGAGGACCGTTTTCACCAGCCGTATCGCGCCGCGCTCGTCCCGGGCCTGGAGGAAATCCTGAAGCTGCGCGCCCCCGGCTTGCTCGGCTGCGCCCTCAGCGGCGCCGGACCGTCCATCCTGGTTTTTTTTGAGCGCGGCCACGAATCCGTCTGCGACCTGGTCCGCCAGATCTTCCGCCTTCACGGCCACGAATCGGAAACGCTCTTCGCCAGCATCCCCGAATGCGGCTTTCAGGTGACGTAGCAAGCCTAACGTCTCTCTTACTTCAACCCCAGCCGCTTCCCTTCCCTGAGCATGCCGATCGCTTCTCCCAGTCGCTTCTCCTTCGTCTCCTGCTTCTTGGCCGAATCGATCCAGGCCAGATACGCCCGCCGGCATGAGGGCGGAAGCCGGTCGAACTCGCTCCAGGCGCGCCCGTCCGTACGCAACTGCTGCTCGATGTAAGAAGGAATCTCGGTGAGCGACGGCCGCGGCGCATCGCCGCTCCGCTCGGTCGGCGCACGCTCCAGGCCCGGCGCCGCCAGCAGCCCGCGGGCCTTCAAAGCCGTCCAGCGCCGCCGATTGCTGGTTGACCACCGGCTGTCCGCTTTGCGCGGCGTCACCTTGCGCGCGTAGCGGTCGTCATCCAGCCGCCTGACCAGGCTGTCCACCCAGCCGAAGCACAGCGCTTCTTCCACCGCGTCCTCGTAGCTGAGTGCAGGCACGCCGGTCCGCTGCTTGTGGAACACCAGCCAGATTTCGGCTTCGGAATCGTGGTGCCTCTCCAGCCATTGCCGCCATTCCCGGCGGTTGCGGACCTCCAGAAGCTTGAGGCTCGCGGCTGGCATGAACCTACCCGATTTCCAGCTCCGCCCATCCCGGCAACGTCGCCGGACGGTTGTTCAGAAACACGATTTTGCGCGTTTTGGGGAACGGCAGGTTGCTGGCCAGCGCGCGGTTGTAGATTGTGTAGGGCTGCAGAATCTGCCGGTACTCGGCGTTGGTCGTGTCCAGCCAGGCGCTCTTGGAAGTGAGGCCGCCGCCCCAGCCCAGGCAGAGCAGACAGGTGCCCCGCTCCCGCGCCTCGGCCAGGCGCTGCTCCAGTGCCGCCAGGCTCTGGTCGAGCAGCCCCAGACCCGCCCACGACGCGTACTGCCGCTGCAACGCGATCAGCCCCGCGGCATATACGTTGACGGATTCGAAAATCCGGCCGCGGTCGAGCCCTTCCGGCCAGCGCACCACGCGCCGCACCTCCGGCTGGGAGAAGAACTGCTTCTCGCTCCAATCGCCCTCGAAAACCGTGCCGGGCACGGCCATCTCCGCGAACGCCGGTGTGCTGTCTTCGGGCTTGGTACCTTCCACCGCGCCGTGCGGGCTCTGCTTCCAGCCCAGCGCCAGCCCGGCTCCGCGCGGCTGCAGCGTGGAGGTTCGCACCAGGTAGACCTTGAATTGCGCCGGCGCCACCGTGGCCGAATCGCCCGCAGAGATCAGCCGCATGCGGTTCGCGCCCGCCGGCCCGAGCGCCTGTTCCTCCACCATTTCCGCCGGACGCCGCGGCACGCGGTCCCCCCGCACCCGTCCGAGCACGTCCTGCAGCATGCCCTCGCGCCAGTTGGCGAACACCATGCCGGTTCGCAGCGCACCCTTCAGCGCCGCTCCCGGCAGATACGGCCCGGAGGGCCCGGCTGCAAAAGTCGGAATGTGCAGGCTCTCGCCCGTTGCCCGATTCCAATATTGCGAATAGGCGGCGTTCTCGAACGGAATTCTACGCCCCGCGAAGTTCTGCGCAAAGCCCCCCCAGGAGGCGAAGTCCAGTTTGTCGGCCTTCTTAAGCTGGGACAGGTAGCCTTCCAGGCGCGGCCCCTTGGCCAGCAGGCGGAAGATACGCCACTGGTCGAGAACATTCACATGGTCCTTCCAGACCATGTAGTCGATGGGGCTGAGCTTGCGTCCATCGCCCACCAGCAGCGGCGTCAGGCACGTCAGGCGATAGCGCATCATAAGGCCGCGCCCTCCGGTCCGGGTAGAGGAATCGCCAGGGCGAAGCCGGCGCGAAATACGGGATGGGGAAAGCCATCCGGCGCCACGTCGGGCGCCGCACCCCGCGGCGGGGCCGCCGCGTACACCACCGATCCCTCCGCCACCATCTGTACCTGCTTCTTCAGTTCGCCAGATCGCACCGGGCTTTCTACTCGCCCACCCCGGGTCACCGCCGCGTAATTCCCGCGCGACCAGTCCACCGTGTCCGTCGCAGCCGGCGAAAACAGGGAGAGCAGCCAATGTGGTTGAACTGGGGCTGGGGGCCGGGGACCTTCTTCGGGGGCCGTGGGCCGGGGAGCAGCGACCGGGGAGACTTCCGTAGAGGTTGGAGCGCCGGGCGTGTCACCTACGGAACCCGGCGCGGCCGGCAAAGGCTCCGGCTCGGGATCCGGCGGCGGCGGTGCGGCCGGCGGTTCTTCCAGCGGCGGCACGGGCAGCGGCTCTTCCGGTTCGGTAGTGGGCGGTCCCGGCAGCACATCGGGACCCGAGGCCTCAACGGTCACTTCTCCGGCGCCCGGTCCAGGCATGGTCTCCGGCCCGGCAATAACGGCTGCCGACTCCACAGTCCCAACTTCAGGTAAACTCTCCGGCTCGGAAGACACGGCTGCCGATTCCCCGGCCCCTGGTCCCCGGCCCCCGGCCCCCAAGATCATCTCCGGCAAAGACCCTTCCACGAACTCCGGCGCTTCCGCCCGGCCCCAGCCGCGCGAGCGCTCGCCGCCGAAACCGCTGTCGGCCAGCCACCGGAACGCAGCCTTCACGCGCTCCGACCATCGACCGCGCGCTGCCTCGTTGGCAAAAGACACTACCGTCCACAACCCCGCGCCGGACCGGAATTCCAGGCACGCCGACGAATGCCGCTCGGCCGCGCCCGTCAGCCGGTCTACCGCCGCGTTCCAGCGCACATCCATCCGGAACGGCCCCGGCCGGCCCGCCGGCACCAGGCACGCGCTCGGTCCGTCGATGGCCCATTCGTTCTCGTTCAGCGTCTGCCCGGACAGAATGGCCGGCACGATTCCCAGCGGCACGAACCGGGCGCTCTTCCACCGCACCCGCGCCGCCATCAGCGCCGGCGACGAAGGCGGCCAGGCGCTCCGCGGCGGCACCACGAAGCCGATCTCATCCAGAAACGGGAAGCACGAACTGAAACAGACGGCGGACGTCGCGGCCCGCGCGGTCTCGTTCAACCATTCCTCGAGGCAGCCCAGGCGCGCCATCGCGGAGCTCACCGCCGCGAACACAGAATCGCTGTGGTAAATCACGTCCACCCGATTGCGCGCGCCCGAGTCCGGTCCGACGCGCCACGGCCCCGTAGGACGCAGCTTCACAAATAGTCCAGGATTCATTCCGAAATCCTTAGGGATCGGGGATCAGGGATCGGGGATTGGGGCGATCGGAGTTGCGGCGCAGCTCCCTTCGCTCGCTGATGCGGCTTCGCGTGCGGTCCTCGGGAATAATGCAAGCGCAAGGACCGCGCGAGTGCGCACTGCCGTGCTTGGATCGTCATCGCCCCGATCCCTAACCCCTGGCCCCCGACCCCCATCTACGCTCCTTCACTCGCGAACGCGAAGGCCGATTCGTTCACCGCCGTCTGGATGGCCGCCAGTGTCGCGCCAGCGGCAACTTCCTTTTCCGCCGCTCCGGAGGCGTAGTAATCGCGCCCGCGCCATACCAGCCGCAGGTTGGCGAAGCTCACCCGTCCGCTGCCGCGCGAGCCGCCGCCGCCCAGCGTGTCGTCCTCCAGCAGTCGCAGTCCTTCCAGCACGCGCAGAAACAGCGGCGCGTCCTCCTGGCAGAGCACGTCCATGACGAACCGCGTGCGGAAGCGCGCACCTGCCGGCACCCGCTCCAGCGTGCGCGGGTTGGCCTGCGACGTGATGCGGTCGATGGCGTTCTCGCTCTTGACTTCCGTCAGCTCATCGTCCAGGTTTTCGCGCATCTGCGGCGTGATGCTGTCCGGATCGAGCGGCGAGTCGAAAACCGCCAGCCGCGCCGGTGTCGCCTGGGTGCTGTCCAGCGTGTCCCCCTGCACCCGCTCCATGCGGCCCGGATTCCGTCCGAACAGCAGGCAGATTTCATCGTCGGGGCGGTCGCTCTGGTGGATCCGCACCTCCTGCCCCTTGCGCCGCGAAAGGTAGACCAGCTCGCCCGGCACGGCCAGCCCGGAGGATTGCTCCAGCAGCGCGCGGATCTTGCCCCGCAGGGAGCTGCCCGGCACATAGGGCCGTCCGAATGCGTCTTTGGCAACGGGATTGTCCGACCCGCCGATTTCCAGCGAACCCTTGCCCGCCCCCACGTGCAGGCCGGTTTCGCAACGCATCTCGCCTTCCAGGATCAGCTTGCCGATCAGTTTCAACTCGGTTTGTGCGGTGTGTGCGCTCATCTGCTTTTACTCGTTGTTGGCCGCGATGGCTGCGGATGCCGTCTTCGGCTCCGGCCTCGGGCCCCGATTTCCCGTTCCTTACTCGTTGTAGGCTACGATCGCCTCAAAAAGGTCTTTGAACCGTTCGTACCCGCGGATATCGTTTTTTCGCGTGACCTGGAGGAGCAGTTTCTCCAGTTGATCCAGGCTGCGCAGGCCGTGTCGCGCGATGGTGTAGGCCAGGCGCGCGCGCAGCATCACGAATTCGTGCTGCCGCTCGCCTTCCGGTGCCCGTACCGCCCGCCGCACCGCGCTGTACAGCCGCCGCAACTGGCTCTTGGTTCCGGAATCCATGTCCCGCATGCGGCTGACGATGGCGTGCGCCTGGTTGTCCAGGTACAGGCTGTCGCCAATCAGTTTTTCGAGCTCGATCTCCGGAGGTCCTTCAGGACGCCCGCGGTCCGGCCCGCGCCGATCGCCGCGATCTCCCCGGTCGCCCCCGGGGCGATCCCCGCGTGGTCCCCGATCCCCGCCCGGCCTGTCTCCGCGGTCCGGCCGCGGTCCCCGCTCGCCTCCGGGTCCCCGGCCCCCGGCTGGCTGCTGTCTTTCCTTGACTTGCTCGTCCGCCATGTTGTCTCCACTGCTTCGACCGTACAACCGCTTGCCGGCGCGCGGCTCCCAAAGGCACCGCGACCGTTAGGAGGCGGTCTAGGCCTCAGTCGCCAATCTCGCCCATTCCAAAGCCACCAGCCCCGCCGGCCGCAGCTTCACCTCGGCCGTCTTCCGGCCCACCAGCTCGTTGATCAGGTGCGTGCGCAGCTTCTGAAATTCGCGGTCGCGCGTGCCGCTCAAAATCCGGTTGAAACGCCGCTGAAAACGCCACGTGCGCTCCACCGCCGGACCCTCGCCATGCGCTTCGTGCCGGTAGAAACTGCGTAACTGGTACAGGAACTGTCGCGACATGCGAAAATCGTGCACCAGCCGCGTCACCGTGTCCTTCAGTTCCGCCGCATCGTGCAGGTGCCGCCATTCCAACACCCGGCCCAGCAGGTAAATGCAGTCCCGATCCGCCGATTTCGCAAAGTCCAGGTTACGCCCCGCCTCCTCGTACACCGCCGCCAGCGGCGCGTATGTCTCCGGCGCCAGCGCGATCGCCATCGAAATGGTTTTGCCCTCGGCGCCCGGATATTCCTTCAGATTCTCTTCCGTAAACCGGTGGAACAGCCGCTGCACCTCGCGCGCCAGAGCGATCAGCGCGTCCCACGACCCGTAAACCGCAAAATCGTCGCCGCCCGTGTAGACAATGCTGACCTTGCGCCAGAACTCCGGCAGCGAGCACAGCACTTCCAGTTCGCCGGCAAAAAACTGCTTGTAGAGCACCGAAAGCGGCACGTGCTCTTCGATGGAGTGTACGCGCCGCAGGCGGAGGCCGAAATTGTCCACGTCGCCGCGCAGCACACCCCAGATCGAACGGCCCTGCGACCGCCGTGCCAGCGTCTGCACCGGCGCCGCCTGCTTGCCGTCGTCCGATGGCGCCGCGTGCCGCGCCAGCATGATGCCTTCCGGCGAAATGTTGGAGCTCAGCGACCAGGTGTGCTTGCCCGACCCGGCCACCACTTTGCCCGGTTCCTCCGGCGACCATCCCACCTGCGAGGCCTCCCGGATCTTTGCTCCCAGCTCGCGGGCGAAATACGCATCGGCATCCGTCGCCGCGGGCCGCTCCAACGGTTGAAACGCCCGCGCTTCCGATCCCGCCAGCGGAGCGTTGCGCTGCTTCTGCAACTCCTCGTTGATGCGCCGGCGGATCACCGCCCAATCCCCAAGGTTGTCCGTGATCCCCCAAATCAGCTTGACATGGCCCGTGCTCAGTTCCGCGATCTGCCGCGCCGCCGCACGCAGAAAATTCTCGGCCGCCTCGCGGCTCTCCCCGGGAAGCACCAGCAGAAACTGCCCGCCCCCGCTGGAGCCCAGCAGAATGCGCGCCAGCCCCAGTTCAGCCAGCAGCGCGCGCGGCAACACTTCGCATAGCAAAGTGATCCATTGCGACCGGCCGGCCAGAAGGTCCTCGCCGGCTGCGGCTCCGCCGCCACGCGTGGAGCGTCCCTCCGCGGGGCCGGAGGGCACACCGCTCAGCAGGAACTCTTCCGTGCCCAGGATTTTACCTTGCAGTAGGATCTGTTCGGGCATCGAACCAGAAAGCCAGAGAAACCATCACTCTAACACACAAAACGCGGAGTCAAGGCCGCCCTGACCCGGGCCGGGATTGGAGATCCGGAACCGGCACGGCGCCGCTCGCAGACGTTCCTGTATCTCCGCTTACGGCTTTTCGAGACCGCCAAGCTTCCGTTGGATCGCTTCGGCCAAATCGGCGCCGGGCTGGACGCCGGCCGCGCGCGCGGCATCCAGTTCCGAGGCCGCCTCGCGGTATTGCCCGCTCAGGTAATCCAGTCTTGCCAAGACGATGTGAGCCGGGCCGTTCCTCGGTTCAAGTTGTAGCGCCCTCTGGATTTCGTCTCTTGCCGCCTCCGCATCGCCGGCATTGGCGTGGGCCAATCCCAGCTTCATGTGGGCTTCGGCGGAAGCCGGTTTCTGGTTGACCAGCGCCTCCATCTCCCGAACGGCGACCAGAAGCGTCTGCTCCGTGGTGTCTTCGCGCCTCAGGCCCGCAAACGCGCCCGGCTCGGCCGGTTTCAGCCGCATGGCTTCTTCAAAGGCGGCAGCGGCGTCGCGAATTCCGCCCGGCTGTTCGGAGAGAGCTTGTCCCAGAGCGACCTGATAGCTGGCCTCGTGAGGATCAAGCCGCGCGGCGGCGCGGAACTCCTCCACCGCCAGGTCCACCCGGCGCCGGTTCAGGTTAATCACTCCCATGGCGGCGTGCGGCTTGGCGTCGGTCGGATCCAGTTTCGCCGCCGTCTTCAGCTCCGCAATGGCGTCATCGCTCCGGGCGTCCGATTCCAAAGCCATGGCGTATTCGAAGCGCAGGCCGGCATTCTGCGCGTCCACTTGGACGGCCTCGCTCAGATGCCGGATCGCGTCTTCATACCGGCGCGCGCCGGCAAATGCCCGGGCAATGATGCGGTGCGCCTCCGCCTCCGGATGCGCATCCCTCCCGACGAGCCCTTCCGCCAGAGCCTTCACCGACCGCCTCTCCGTGCTTCCCGAAAGTGCGCCAATACCGCGGGCAAAATCGTAGCCCCGCATCGTGCGAATGATCCGGATCGCGCCGGCGTCCAAAATCCCGCCTTGCGCGTCGCTGAAAACCAGTCCTTGCGTGCTGATCGGGACGCCAAACAGCTCCGCCAGCGACGCCGCCACGGCGGTGAGGGTCATCGCCGGCGTGCTGGCGGGCGTATCCCGAACCAGCAGCGTGTGGGAAAACGGCAGGGCCACGGAATTCGTGTCCTTGTCCGGCCGGCCCGTCAGACCCAGAATCACATCGGCCGGGCAACTGGCCTGGTCCAAAAGACCGGCGCGCTCGACCATGTTTCCTTTCGCCTCTGCAGGGTACGCATCGCCGCCGCTGATCAGCCTCCATCGCACCCCGGTGCCCTGAAACACCTGGTTGATCTCTTCGAACAGCAGCCGCGAGGACGACTGCCAATCCGGTTTCTCCAGCCGGTACTCAAAGTCCGTGACCAGGCAAACTGAAATGGCGCGCGTCCGGAATGAGGTATACACGGCCATCACGCCCGCCCAGCAGCCGCACGCCAAACCCGTGCACAGCGCCCCAACCCCCAACGTCCGCCATCCGCTCTTGCCCCTGAGAGCCCTCAGGCCACGGAATATCAGCCTGGGGATGGAGAGCCGCCGCCATGGCGGCCGTGGACCGAGATCCTGAGGACCGGCAGGTACTATAGGGAGGCGCTGTCCTCTGCGCCGGCGGCGGCGGACGGGCTGCTCGGGAAGCTCTGGCACGTACCTAATCTTACAATGCTATCCATCGCTCTCGAAAGGTCTTGGATTGGCGATGCCGTCCAAAGTACTATTAAACTATATGGTACTCATCACTCTCCGTCTAAATGATTTAGTACTGACCGCCAAGAACCTCCCGTGGTAGGCTTCTTCATGTACGTGAAAAGGAGCCAAATGATACGTCTGCGTTCACGAGTTCTTCGGATGGCATTAATTGCGGCGGCTGTAGTCGCCGGCACGTCTGGCGTGGTCCATGCGACCACCATCACCTACGAAAGCTACTTCACGTTTCAGACCGAAAGCTATACGAACGAGAGTCTCATATTCCCCCAGTTCGACGTACCGGACGCGACGCTGAACTCCGTGACGCTCACGTTCGAGCCGACTGGCACTGTGTTTACCAGCCAGCACACGGAGGTAACCACATCGGGCTTCCTGCAAAACACGGGTGAGAGCGCCAGCACCGGCCTCGACATCGGCTCCACGGCGCACTTCACCATTACCGGCTCCTATTTCACGGGCATCAATTTCAACCTGGTCTCCGACATTCTGGACTACAGCACTGACGACCCGAATTATCTCGGGGGGAGTTTGGCCGGCTACTCCGGTATACCCTATAGCTGCTCCTCGCCATACACGAGCTGCCCCGCACCCGGAAGCGATACCATCACCTGGAACGGCGTCACCACCATGGTCGGTGCAGGCGGCGGCTTGAGCGTTGGTAATTCCAGCCAGACGCTCACCACCGGTTTGGCGTCGTTCGTCGGATCCGGCAGCATCACCGTCAACGGTATCAACGCGACGGGCAACTTGACGGGTACTCTTCCGAACAGCTTCACCCAGAACGCCTTAACCCAAAGCGAGGCAGTAGTTGACATTACCTATGACTACTCTTTGACGGGCGCGCCCGAACCCGCCACCTATGGCCTCTTCAGTTCGGCTCTGGCAGGCTTGATCCTCTTCCGCAAGAAGCTCGCCCGATAAGTCGGGACCGCTACCAAAGTCAAACTTTCTGAGAGCATTCGCACCTTTCCTGGACTAGGAAAGTATGCGAATGCTCTTTTTATTTGCGCTCGCTCTGGCGCTGCCGGCCGGTCTGGGCGCGGCCGATCAACGGCCGGCGCAGACGCATCAGCGGCAGATCGTGCCGAACGCCGCTCCCCGCCTGACCGATGCCCAGCTCGAAGCGCTCATCCGCGCCAAATTCGCCAAATCCAAAATCAATGCCGACAAGTTCAAAGTGAGCGTGCAGGGCGGCATCGCCACAATCGAGGGCCGCACGGACGTCATGCAGCACAAGGGCGTAGCCACCCGCCTCGCCAAAACCGCCGGAGCCCTCGCCGTCAACAACCACGTCCAGTTGAGTGATGCCGCCAGGCAGAAGGCAGCCGACAACCTCGAACAGGGCCGCCGCCGTGCGCAGGTGAAGCGCGGGGAGCCGAGATCGGCGCCCCGCTGAATACTCTCCGGGCCCACCCTGAAAGCAAATCGGGCAACGTGCTAGACTGAACATACTTTCTGTCATGAAACTTTGTCTCGCTGTGGTTCTCTGCCTGGGCTCGGTATGGGGACAGGAGCAGGCCGCCAAACGCCCGCAAATGCCCGATATTCCGGATACCGAAGTGGTCGCTGTCTTCGACGACGGCGCCAAATTCACCATGGGAGAATTCCGCAATATGCTCACCGTTCTCCCTCCCGAAATGCAAAAGCGCGCCGTCGAGGACCGGCCCAACTTCGTCAAACAGTGGGCCCTGATGCGCAAACTGGCGAAGCTGGCCGAAACCGACAAGCTGGAGCAGCAGAGCCCCACCAAGGAGATGCTGGAATACAACCGCACCATGGTGCTGATGAATGCCGCTCTCACCAATGCTCTGAACCACGTGAACGTTGAGTCCTACGAAATCGTCAATTACTACAACGCTCACAGGGAGGAGTACAGGCAGATCCATCTGCGCGCCATTTACATTTCCTTCGCGAAGAAATTGACCGAGGAGCAGGCCAGGGAAAAGGGCGAAAAGCTGCTGGCGGAGATTCGCGGCGGCGCCGATTTCATCAAGCTGGTGAAGGAAAACTCGGACGACGAAACTTCGCGGGCAAAGGACGGCGATTTTCTTACCCTTCGCGAGGGGGACAACATCCCCGATGCCATGCGTTCCGCGGTCTACCAGCTGAAGCAGGGCGAGGTGAGCGACCTGGTGCGGCAGCCGAACGGCTTCTACATCTTCCGCGCCGACGAAGTCGGTGTTCGACCGCTTTCCGAGGTCCGCGACGAAATCTTTACCAAAATCAAAGAGGCCCGCTATCGCGAATGGCTGGATAAGACCAACCACGACGCGACCGTCGATTTCACCAACCCCGCTTTCTCCGGCACCGCGCCCGCGGCATCTCCCGCCGGAACGAAATCGGGATCGGGAAATTAGGCCCCACGAAGGGGCCGGCCGCGCCCTTCCCCGTGGGCTCCGGCCCCCCTCACCCGTAACCGAAACCCACCGACGCCCCCGACCCTGTTTTCCGTACACTCCGGCCGCACCAGCGGTCCCTCAATTGCACCTCCCTTTAGACATGTCAGTTCCTGTAGCCATCGCACACACCTCGGAAACGCACCGCTCCTTCGAGCGGGTGCTGGCTCTCACGCGGGAGGCGCTCTCGCACCTCGGCGGCATCACCGCGTTCGTCAAGCCCGGCCAAACCGTTCTCATCAAGCCTAATCAAACCGTCTACTATTCCGCCGAGGAAGGATGCACCACCGATCCGCTGGTGGTGGGCGCATTGATCCGCCTGGCGCGCGAAGCGGGCGCGGCGCGCATCCAGGTGGGAGAATCGAGCGGCGGCTTTTTCTCATCGCTCGAATGCATGCGCATTACCGGCATGGCCGCCATGGCCGAGCGCGAAGGCGCGGAACTGATCGATCTCGGCAGCGATAGCGTGCCCAACCGCCTCGTGTCCATCCCCGAAGGCAAAGTGATCCGCGAGGCGCCGCTACCGGCTCCGCTGCTCGATGCCAACGTCATCATCGCCGTTCCCAAGGCCAAAAACCACCACATCGAGCCTATCTCCGGCGCCATGAAGCTCTGGGTCGGCGTCGTCAACCAGCACTGGCGCAACCACCACCACGGCGACGAAGACATGATCCCGCGCTTCGTCGACCTGATGACCGTCACCCGCCCGGACCTCTGCGTTGTAGATGCTCTCATCTGCGGGGAAGGCGACGGACCGATCGCCAACCTGCCCCGCTGGGGCGGCTGCATCATCGCCTGCGCCGATCCCGTGGCCACCGACGTAGCCATCGCGCAGTTGATGGGGCACGATTGGCGGCAACTGCGGTTCGCCGAGGAAGGCGAGAAGCGCGGCATCGGCTTGCGCGAGCCGCTCACCTGGATGGGAACCGCGCTGGAGAAGGTCGCCTTCAAAGCCTGGGGCGGCCACAAGGGCTTCGACTATCTGCCGGTGAACTTCCTGGTAGGCAAAGGAGTCACGCTGGAGGGAACAGTGGGGCACGTGAAGAGCGTGCTCGACAGCATGTTGCGGCGCGGCGAACTGGAGCACGTGATCTGGCTGAAGGGCACGCCCACCATCATGTGCGGCGATATCGAGGATCCCGATTTCGAAGAGCATCTCCGCCAGGGGCCATACCTGGTTTTCGACGACGCCGCGCGGCCCGAATATAAAAATCACCCGCGGGTTCACTTCGTGCCCGGCCACCCCGTGCTGCAAACCGCCATGCCCGAAGTCATGAAGGGCATGGGGGTGAAGAAATTCGGCATGGCCGCCATGCACTGGCAGCAGTTCGAGCGGCGTGAAATGCACAACCTGGAATATGGCACCGCGCGGCGCCGCCTCGCCACGCTAGCCGCACCCGCCGCGGCGGTGGCGGCGCTGACTCTGGCCGGCGTGCTCGGAATTTCCGAGGTGGTAAGGCGCGGATGAAACGGGCTATCCCCGGCAACGGCAGCGGCCAGTTTGCCATCAACCGGCCGCATTCCTTCCTCTTCGCCACCGGCATCGAGAACAGCTACCCGGTCGTCACCGGAAAGGACGGCCGGGATCTTCGTGTCGACGAGATGGCCAAATGCCGGCATTACGAGCGCTGGAAGGAAGATTTCTGCCTGGTGAAGGAGCTCGGCCTCGAATTTCTCCGCTATGGCCCGCCCTACTACCGCGAGCATCTCGGTCCGGGCCGCTACGATTGGGACTTCGCCGATCGGACCTTCGCCGAACTCCGCCGCCTGGAAATTCATCCCATCGTCGACCTGTGCCATTTTGGCGTTCCGGCCTGGATCGGCAGCTTCCAGAATCCCGATTGGCCGCGCCTGTTCGCGCAATACGCCGGGGCTTTCGCCACCCGCTTCCCCTGGGCCCGCTTCTATACGCCCGTGAACGAAATTTTCGTCACCGCCACCTTTTCCGGGCAGTACGGATGGTGGAATGAGCGCCTGAAGTCGGACGTGGCCTTCGTCACCGCGCTCAAGCATCTGGCCAAGGCCAACCTCCTGGCGGAAGAAGCCATCCTCAAAGTTCAGCCCCACGCGCTCTTTATCCAGAGCGAATCGTCGGAATATTTCCACGCCGCCGCCCCGGCCGCACTCGGCCGCGCCGCCGTTTTCAACCACAAGCGATTTCTTTCTCTCGACCTCTCCTACGGCCACGACGTCCGCGGCGTCATGTACGAATACCTGATGGATAACGGCATGACCCGCGACGAATACCACTGGTTCATTCGCCAGGCCGCGCACCTCCGCCCCTACTGCGTCATGGGCAACGATTATTACGCCACCAACGAGCATCTCGTTCCTCACCGCGGGCCGCTCAAACCGGCGGGCGAAATTTTCGGCTATTACGTGATCACACGCCAATATTACGAGCGCTACCACCTGCCCGTAATGCACACCGAAACCAACCTCGGCGACGCCGAGCGTGCGCCCGCCTGGCTGTGGAAGGAGTGGGCTAACATGGTGCGGCTGAAGGAGGACGGCGTCCCCATCATCGGCTTCACCTGGTACAGCCTCACCGACCAGATGGACTGGGACACCACGCTGCGCGAGGACAACGGCCACGTCAACCCGCTCGGCCTCTACGACCTGGATCGTAAAATCCGCCCGGTCGGCAAAGCCTATAAGGAGCTGGTGGACCAGTGGCGCGGCATCCTGCCCACGCAGAGCATCTGCCTGCACCAGATCGAGCTCGAACAGTTCGACACACCCGAAGAAGAGGTGCTGCCCTGGGGCGGAGAATAGCAGGCCACTCCTTCGCCGGTACAATGGAACGTACTTCGAGATTCTCGGCGAGGTCTCACAGGTTGAGACGATCGCCGTGGGGCGCAGACCGTTTCGTGCCCGTAGCCCTGCCCGTTTCGGTGGCCAGGGAACTGGCCGCTCCACAACGCGTGGGCTGATCGATCACGATCCGCTCTACGGCACCACCACCACCGGCGCGCGCCAGAAGGCGAATTTCCGGGCGGTCGGGTCGAGAACCGAAACCTGGCAGGTGTACTTCCCTGGCGCCAGCTTGTTCAGCGGCACGCTGAATTTGAGCGGCAGTGCCTTGGATTTCCCGTCCAGACCCTCGGTGATCTCGAGCGGCGCCGTCTCGAACGTCTTCACCCGCCCGCGGATGAAGCTCACCGAAGCCACCAGCGGCTGCGTCGTCTCCGCCGT
>DATJMP010000100.1:0-4137 GCA_035508655.1 Bryobacteraceae bacterium | reverse complement strand
TCGCCCGTATCCGCGGCCCTGGTTCCACTCAACATCTGGATGGCGAATTGGCGCAGCTTGGGGTCGTGCTCCGTTTTCGCGATTTCGAGCAGGTGTGCCGAATCCCGGCTGGATTCGAATGCCTCCAGGATCGCGCGCTTGATATTCACGTCCGCCGAGTGCGCGTAGATATCGGTCAGAAGCTGCGAGTTCGCGGGCTGGTTGCGCCGCTCGCCCAGGTACCGGATCGCCACCAGTTGCACGTCCGGGTTGGTCTGAGCGCCCCGCGCCACCTGTTCCAGAATCTGCTGCGCTTTGGGCGAACTGCTGGCGGCGAGCACGTAAACGGCCCGTTTTTTCAAGCGCGGCGGCTGGTTGCCCTTCAATAAGTTTTGCAGGATCGGCAGGGCGCGGTCGGGGTCGGACTGCATCAGACCGTTCAGCGCGATCAGCTTCAGCTCCTCGTCCGACTCGCTTTCGGGATTTACCGGCTTGCCCGCTTCCACTTCGAGCGCCTTGGCATCGTCCAGCCAGCGGCTGTTGGGATACGTCTTCCGCAATTCGGCGATCGCCGCCATGGCCTCGTCACGCCGTCCCAGGCGGATCAACGAGTACGCCTTCCAGTAATAGGCTCCGTCCGCATGGGTTCCGGCGCGCGACGCCACCTGGCTGAAATCCTCCAGTGCCTCGGCGTAGCGGTGGTTATCCAGTGCCCGCTGCCCTTCGTTGTACGCGCTTTCGTCGCTCATGTGGCGGAGGCGGTTATTCATCCGCGCCATCTGGCGGTCGATGTCCTGCTGCATCTTGTCGCTCGACGCCATCGGCGCGGTTGGCGGCAACGGTGGCACTGGCGCCACTGGCGCCACTTGCGCCATCAGCGGGCCCAGATCCAGCCTCAAATCGAGGTCCAGGTTGTCCAATCCGTTGCGGCGGACGTCTTCGGCCATTCTCCGCGCTTCTTCTGCCGCTTCCCGTGCAGCCTCCCGGGCTTCCTGCGCGATCTCCCTCGCAAACCCGTCTGGAACGTCCACCTCCACAGCCGGCGCCGGAGCGGCCACAGGGGCCGGATTTGGAGCCGGCGCGGCAGTTGGAGCCGGCGCCGGAGCGGCCACCGCGGGGGGCGCCGGAGGCGCGGCGGCCGGCTGCGGTTCCTGCGCCACGGCAAAACCGGCCAGCAGGCCAATCGGAATCAACATTCGAATATGTTTCATAAGCTTCCCTGTTTCTGGCTGCGGACATTCGAGTCCAGCACCCGAATTTTGAAAAGAATGCCTTCGGCCTCCAGCCGCTGGCGCAATTCCTGTAATTCCTTTGCGGAGAGCCGCGACGGCGCGTGCGCGATCTCCAGCAGCACGCGGTCCAGGTCGTCCAGCATCCCCGCTGTCCGGCCGTCGCCGGCGTGTTCGGCGGTCTGCCGGTACAGCCGGCCTTCACCCACCAGGTCGGCCGCCCGTTCCTGCTCCGCCGAAATATCGAGCGGTCCCTTGGGGTTGGCGTTCTGCAGCTCGATCAGCACCATCTGCGACCGTTCCAGGTAATCGCCCACCGCCACCAGCAGGATGCGCTCGCCGGCATGCGGGTCGGCCGCCATCGTCGCGGGCGCGCCCGGCGCCGCCCGGTGCGGCTGCGAAAACCGCCCGGCGAGAAATGCCAGCGTCAGCAGTCCGGCCATGGCCGCTCCCGTCGCTGCCCAGCGCCACGGCATTTCGAGTCTCCAGAATCCGGCCCGCCGCGCCGGCAGTTGCCGCTCCAGCCGCCGCCAGACGGCCGCACCGTAATCGGCCGGCCGTTCCGGCACCGGCAGGCTGTCCACCACGTTCAACACCCGTTGCAGCGCGCCGTAAGCCTCGCGGCACTCGCTGCACTGCTCCAGGTGCCGCTGGCAATCCGGCGGATCCTCCGCCTCGCCGTAATAATGCAGGATCAGTTCCTCTTCGTTCAGATGATTCATCGCACGCCGCTCACCAGGGGCTCCAGCGCCCGCCTCAATTTGCGCACGGCGCGAAACACGCTGTGCTTGGCCGCGCCGGGCTGGCAATCCAGAATCCGGCAGATTTCCTCGATCCGCATCCCCTCGAAGTGGCGCAGCACGAAGGCCGTTCGCTCCACCTCGCTCAACTCCCGCATGGCTCCCGCCACGCAATCCCGTACTTCCGCGCTCAGGGTGGCCCGCTCCGGTGTCGGACCCGGCGCCGCCACGCGCGCCATCGGGTCTTCCGCCCCCTCCCCGCCCGGTACCAGGTCCTCCGGCCGCCGCTTCCTGGCCCGCATCAGATCCAGCGAGCAATTCGTGGCAATCCGGTACAGCCAGGTGGCGAAGCTGGCCCGCTCGTCGAAGCTCGCCAACTGCCGGTAGGCCCGCAGAAAGCTTTCCTGCACTACATCTTCCGCGTCCTGCTCGTTTCCCGTCATACGATAGGCCAATCGGAACAGAGCCCGGCCGTGGCGCTCCACGAGCGCCCGGTAGGCGTCGGCGTCCCCCGATCGCACCCTGGCGATATCCGCTCGGTCCGTCAGCTCCATCCGGCTGTTGGTTAGACTACAAAACTTTCGGGCGGTTAGCAGAACCCCGGGGATTGGGGGTTCGGGGTTGGGGATTAGGGAATCCGGACGCCACGAGAGCGTGCGGGTGTTCCGCGCCTGCGGGCTCCGAACAAGCCGACCCTGGAACGAAAAGCCTCGCCCTGATCCCTAATCCCCAACTCCCAATCCCTAATTAGGGAGCACGAAAAACGGATCGAAAATACCGGAATTCGTAGTATACTTTTCCAGCAGTTGGAAATCCGGTCGACCGTTATGCTACCGAATCGACGTTACCCCTACCTCGCCCTTGCATTGGGTACCTGGATAGCGCCCCTTCTGGCGCCTGCGCCCGTCCACGCGCAGCTCTGGACGTGGACCCGCGATCAGATGATCGAGTACACTCCCACCTGGACCGGGGAGCGCTTCCCCGACGGCCGGCCGAAGGTCTCCGATGCTCTGCTCGAACGGGCGCGCGGCCTTTCCAGCGAAGAAATCCTCATCATGTGGGGCAATGCAGGCGGACCGGCCGTCGGCCGGGGCGGGAATTCCGCGGCGGGCGGCGGCCAGCAGATGAATCAGGGCGGCATCCTCGGAGCGATGGGCGCGCGGTTCAGCCCTTATAGCCAGTACACCGACGGCTGGAAAGTTCTTCATCCCAATAAGAAGATGGTCGGCCGCGTGGTGACCATGGCCTTCATGCCCGCGCGTCCCGATCTCGACGCCGTGGTCAACGCCAAGGCCAAGCAGAAGGGGATCGACCGTCTAGGCAACCAGACCGTCATTGACCTGCTCCAGCCGGGCGACGTGCTCGTGGTGGACCTCTACGGGAAAAAGGAAGGCGGCACCGTCGTCGGCGACAATCTCTTCCACTACATCATGCGGGCCACTAAGAGCGGCGGCCTGGTGGTGGATGGCAGCATCCGCGACCTGGAAGGCATTATGGAGATGGATATGCCGGCCTACTTCCGCGCCGTGCATCCCAGCCCCATCGGCGGCGCCACGCTGGCCGCGGTCAACGTGCCCGTCCGCATAGGCGACGTCACCGTCATGCCTGGCGACGTGGCGATCGGCGATCCCGAGGGTGTCACCTTCGTTCCGCCGCAGCTCATCGAGGGCATTGTGGACCGAGCCGATACCACCCACATCCACGACGAGTGGACCAAGATGAAGTTCGACGAGGGCAAGTACAAATCGCAGGACATCTACGGCAGCCCCAAAGATCCGGCCCTGATCCAGGAATACCAGGAGTACCTGGCCAAACGCCTCAAAGAGATCCGCAGCCAGAATCCCAAGTAGGCCTCATCCGGAGCATGGGCGGACGGCCTCCGGACCATTCGCCCCTCCGGCCAACGCACGGGGAGGATGATGTATGCGAACCCAGATGGGACTGGTGATCGCCGTTCTGCTCGCGGCCAGTGGCGCGCAGGCGGCGAAGGACTCGTGTTTCGAGTGCCACAGCGTCATGGAAGGGATGAGCATCCCGTTCCAGAACGACATTCATTACCGGAATGGAATCGGCTGCGCGGATTGTCACGGCGGCGATCCCACTTCCGACGATCAGAATGTCTCCATGTCGGCCGAGCGCGGCTTTAAGGTTCGGGTAACCCGCCAGGCCTCTTCCGAATTCTGCGCCCG
>DATJMP010000099.1:0-2590 GCA_035508655.1 Bryobacteraceae bacterium | reverse complement strand
TTCAGGATCGATTCCTGAGGCTCGTAGTGCGTGGGCAGCGGCCCGTCTTCCAGGCCGCTCGGCGCGAAAATCCATCCTTTCCCGTCCGATTGCATGACGAACGGATCGATGCCGGAAATCGTGTCCTTGCCGCGTGCTTCCGGGCCTGGGCGATAGTCCGGCGCCCGCTCTACGAAATCGGGCTCGTCGTGTCCGGTCCATTTCTGCCGCGCCTCGTCCCACCAGACGCAGGCCTTGCGCGCCGACCACGGGCGCCCCTCCGGATCCGCTGAAGCGCGGTTATACAGAATGCGGCGGTTGTGCGGCCAAGCCCACGCCCATTCGGGCGCCACCCAGTTTTGCTGCCAGTGCGGCTTGCGGCGCGCCGTCTGGTTGATGCCGTCCTTGTAGCTGCCGGAATAGATCCAGCAGCCGCAGGCCGTCGAGCCGTCGGCCGCGAGTGCGGTAAATCCTTCCACAGGCTTGCCGTCCGCTACCGTGTACCCGTTAATCTCGCGCAGCACGGCTTCGGCGTCAGGGTCATTGTGGCGGCCTTTGGTGGGATAATCCCAGGTGAGATCGCGAATCGGCTGGTCCTGCGGCTGCCCGGAGTACGCGTACCGGCGTTTCAGCCGCTGACCCAATTTGAAGACGAAGTCCAGATCGCTGCGGCAATCGCCGGGCGGGTCGATCGCCTTGTAGTGCCATTGCAGCAGCCGCTGCGTATTGGTGAAACTGCCGCCCTTTTCCGTGTGCGCGGCGGCCGGAAAGAAGAAAACCTCCGTGGCGATATCTTCCGGCCGCACTTCTCCACGCTGGATTTCCGGCGCCTCGCGCCAGAAATCGGCGGTTTCGGTGAGCTGGAAATCGCGCACCACCAGCCAGTCGAGCGCGCGTAGGCCTTCCCGCTGCAGGGCCCCGTTTACGGTTCCCACCACCGGGTTCTCACCCATTACGAAATAGCCCTTGACGACGCCGTCCGCCATCAGCGTTACCGAGTTCATGTGCGAATGGTCGCCGGTGATCCGCGGCAGATGGCGATAGCAGAAATCATTCTCCGGGGTCGCCGCTTCACCGAACCACGCCTTCAGCAACGAAACCGAATATTTGCGGAACTCACCCCACCAGCCCGAAGGAGATTCATTCAGCCGGTTGTAAGTTTCGAAGTCTTTGTCATGCCGGGCGCGCGGCATCGGCAGATAGCCGGGCAGCAGGCTGTACAGCGTGGGGATATCGGTCGAGCCCTGAATAGAGGCATGCCCGCGTAGCGCCAGAATGCCGCCGCCTGGCCGCCCCATGTTGCCAAGCAGAAGTTGGATGATGCTCGCGGCGCGAATATATTGAGCGCCGACCGTGTGCTGCGTCCAGCCCACCGCATAGCAGAAGGCCGACGTCCGCTCGCGCCCGGAATTGTTGCACATCGCCTCGGCCACGCGCACGAGCAGCCGCTCCGGGATCCCGCAGGTCTTCTCGACCATTTCCGGCGTATAGCGGGAGAAGTGCCGCTTCAGCACCTGGAAGACGCAGCGCGGGTGTTGCAAGGTCGGGTCGGTGCTTTCCGCCCGGATCGGCACCCGCTGTTCTTTGCCCGATCCCTCGCTCGCCTCGCGCGCGCCCGCCGCTGCTTCCGGCTCCACGCCTTCGTACCGCCACTTACGGCTCTGGTATTGCCCTTTATCGGTTTCCCAGCCGCCGAAAATCCCGCTGTGATCCTCAGTGTCCTCGAACTCTTCGGTCAGAATCGCCGCGGCGTTGGTGTAGTTCACCACGTATTCGCGGAAGTACCGCTCGTGCTCCAGGATGTAGCGGATAATGCCGCCCAGAAACGCGATGTCGCTGCCGGCGCGAATCGGTACGTGGATGTCCGCCACCGCGCTGGTACGGGTGAAGCGCGGGTCCACATGAATGACTGTCGCGCCGCGCTCCTTCGCCTTCATGACCCAGCGGAAACCCACCGGGTGGCACTCCGCCATGTTCGAGCCCTGAATCACGATGCAATCCGCGTTCACCAGATCCTGCGGGAACGTGGTTGCTCCGCCGCGGCCGAATGATGTCCCCAGACCGGGGACGGTGGAGGAGTGTCAAATACGGGCCTGGTTTTCGATCTGGACGATGCCGAGCGCCGTGAACAGCTTCTTGATCAGGTAATTCTCTTCGTTGTCCAGAGTGGCTCCGCCCAGGTGCGCGATGGCCATCGTCCGGTTGACCTCCTCGCCCGCTTCGGTCTCTTGTTCCCAATTGCGGTCGCGCGTCCGCTGCACCCGCTCCGCCACCATGTCCATCGCCTGCTCCAGCGGGATCTGTTCCCACTCGGTTGCGTGCGGACGGCGGTGCAGCACATGATTCTGCCGGTGGGTGCCGGTGACGAGCTGAAAAGTCCCCGCGCCCTTCGGGCACAGGCAGCCGTTCGAAATCGGCGAGCGCGGATCGCCCTCGATGTCGATGATCTTCTCATCCTTTATGTAGACCAGTTGCCCGCATCCCACGGCGCAATAGGGGCAGACCGAAGAAACTACCCGGTCCGCCCGCACCGTACGCGCGGAGAGGTCTTCCGTGCGCGAGGAAAAAGCGTTTTGCCCCAGTCCCTCCACATCGCCGCTCTGCACCTGCC
>DATJMP010000098.1:0-8602 GCA_035508655.1 Bryobacteraceae bacterium | reverse complement strand
GTCAGACGCGGGATGACTTGGAGCGCAGGACACGAGAACTGATGCCTCTGTCCTGTGATTGACGGCCGACTCGCACGGGCGCTTCAGAAACCGCGCTCGCGGCCCCCGTACGAGAGGCGACCCTACTGCACGTAGCAGTGCAGTCCGGCGCTCCTGCGAGGCGAGCATCAGCCTCCAGCGCGTGTTGAGGTGCCGGCGATCCGTGATAAACTGTTCAGCATAACCCTTTGGTTTCAGCCTCTTCTCTGCAAGTCGTTGAAAACATGGGCGCGTAGCTCAGTTGGTTAGAGCGCCTGCTTCACACGCAGGAGGTCACAGGTTCGAGTCCTGTCGCGCCCACCATCCATTTCAGAAAGCTCCAATCGGCTGCTCTCCGCTGTTCCCCGGCCCTCGCAGGCCGGCGCGAGCGGATTTTACAGGCGCTGGAACAAATTGATCGACAGCGTCTCCGGCGGCGCGATTTCGATATAAGATACTTGACAGTGAGTTGCAAAGGTACGATGCCGCTGCAACAAACGGGACACGCTGGACTGACACTTTCGAGGGTTGTGTAACGCCTCGCGCCCGAACTTCACTATCCGACCGGGGGGATCGGGTGGCGGGACCACATTGGCTGCTAAGCCAATTCGGAGGGGGAGAGATGATCACAGCCTGTGTTTTCGGTGACCGCCTGCAATCCATCCTCGCAGGCGAGCCAGGGGCCATCACGCGGAAGGTGCCGAAGAAGCGAAACGTATACGCCGGCGGTAGCTACGACGATAAGATGTATTTCATTGCGGCCGGACAGGTGAAACTGATCATCCTGTCGGCGGCGGGCAAGGAGTGCCTGCTTTCGATCTATACGGCCGGCGATTTCTTCGGCGAGTCTTGTCTTTCGAGCGGCCACCGCGTGGAGACCGCTACGGCCATGACGGACACCGTCCTGAAACAGATGACGGCCGCGCGGTTCATGGCCCGGCTGGCAGAGGCTCACCTGCTGGGGGACTTCGCGCGGCACCTGGCTACGCGCCTGGCCGAGCAGCGGCAGATCACCACCAACCTGGCCACGGTGGATTGTGAATACCGGCTGGGCGAGGTGCTGCTGCGACTCTCACGCAAGCTGGGTGCCTCCGAAGCGCGCGGGCTGCCGCACCGGATCTCGCAGCAGGAGCTGTCGCAAATGGTAGGGACCACCCGCCCGCGCATCAGCGAATTCATGCGGCGGTTTCGCGACCTGGGCCTCATCGACATCACGCCCGATTCCCACATTCTGGTCCGCGAGCGCTCCCTCAAAAAGTACCTGCAGGCTCGCGACATGCAGCCCTCGCTGCGCGCCGTGGCTTCCTGAATTACGCGGTTGTCCAATCCTGGACAGAAATTTCCGCGAGTCTCGTTTTAACTTAGGGGAACCGGAGGGTGCGTCATGCCGCCTACGTTGACCTATCCAGGCGTTTATATCGTTGAAGTGCCGAGCGGTGTCCAGACGATTACGGGAGTTGCGACCTCCATCGGCGCGTTTTTCGGCCAAGCCACGCAGGGGCCGCTGAACACGCCCATCGAGTGTCTGAGTTTCTCGGATTTCCTGCGCAATTTCGGACAGCCCATCGCGGGCGGCTACCTGGGCCAGATGGTGCGGCAGTTCTTTTCCAACGGCGGCTCGGATTGCTACGTGGTCCGGATCGCCGGCGTGGGGGCGGCGCCTGCAACCCTCACGCTGAACGATGTGGCCGGCAGTGCCGTGCTGACGGTGAACGCGGCCTCGCAGGGCGTGTGGGGCGACGGCCTCCTGGTGGTCATCGATTACAACACTCCGGCGTCCGATGCCACCTTCAACCTGACTGCCATGTACGTCACGCAGGGCAATGTCGCGCAGACGGAATCGTTCACCAATCTGTCGATGGATCCCTCTTCGCCGCGCTATGCGCCCAACTTCATTACGCAATCCTCGGAGCTGCTGAACGTGCTGCCGGCCTCGCCCATGCCCGCCACGACCGTCCCCGCGGGCTACAGCCAGCTCCGGCGCCCGTTTGCCGGGCTGGCGGATTCCAACGGGATCGGGGCGGCGCTGGCGGCGCTCTACGACCCGGCCTGGGGCGGAACGGCCAACATCAACATCAGCGTAGACGGCGGACCGGTGACGCCCGTGAGCCTCACGGCGGCTGGTGTGAACACCAACTTCGCCGGTTTGCAGAATTACGTACAGACACAGATCAACCAGGCGCTGGGAGCAGCCTCCGGCACCAGCGTAACGCTCCTTGCCGATCAATCTCCCGGGCCCAACCCTGTCTTCTTTCTGCGGCTCACTTCCGCGGGTACGTCGAAAAGCAACCTGGCGATGACCAGCAGCGTGGCGGTGACCCGCGCAGCCTCGAACGACCTGGCGTCGATTCTGATGGCGGGTGTGGACCAGGGCGGCATCGAAGTCCCGCGGTTCAGCGACCTGCGCCCGGCACCGAACGGGATCGCCTTCACCGGCGACACGGCGGCGGCCATGACAGACCTGGCCGGCGCCACGGTGGATAACGTGACGCAGATCACGGTGGCCGGGAATAACGTGGCGCTAAACCTGGGAACGGCCGGGACACCGTTTTATCAGGGTTCCGGCGGCGCCGGCGACCTGGACGGCATCCGCGAGAATCTGCAGCTCATTGCCAACCAGGTGAACAGCAGCGTACCGAACTGGCAGGCGTCGGTGGCCGGCTACCGCCTGATGATCAGCAAGGTGCGGCCCAATTCGCCGCAAGATACGGATGCTTCCTTCGCGCTGACCACGGCCGGCAATGCCGCGGCCTTCGGAGCGGGATTCACCAGCGCGCAGGCCCAGGGGCCGCTCATCAACGGCAACGATGGCGGCGCCATTACGCCCGCCGCCTACCAGGGCAACGAGGCGCAGCGCACCGGCTTCTGGGCCCTGGATGAAGTGCCCCTCTTTAATCTGATGGTGCTGCCCGGCGACGGCCTGAACACCGAGACCGATTGGCAGGCGGTGCGCGCGGCAGCTGCCACGTATTGTCTGGGCCGGCGTGCGTTTCTGCTGCTGGATGCGCCGGTGGGCTGGACCAAGAACGGCCTGCTCAACGCCCAGGCTTCGGACGTGCAGACGTTCCGCGCGGCGATCGGCGCGCCCGACATATCATGCGCCGTGTTCTATCCGCGGGTGCAGGTGAACGACTCGGGCACGCTGCGCTATATGGGCGTTTCGGGGATGATGGCAGGCATCTGCGCGTCTACCGATTCGGCGCGCGGCGTGTGGAGCGCGCCCGCCGGAACCAACGCCCTGCTCACCGGCGCCACCGGTCTGGAAGTGACCCTCACCGACAAGCAGAACGGCATCCTCAACCCGCTGGCCGTGAACTGCCTGCGCAGCTTCTCGGTGGGCTTCGTGAACTGGGGTGCGCGCACCGTGGCCGGTTTCGACAACGCGCCCGACGACGACTGGAAGTACGTCCCGGTGCGGCGCTTTGCGTTGTTTCTGGAGGAATCGCTATACGAAGGCACGCAATGGGTGGTGTTCCAGCCCAACGCCGAGCCGCTGTGGGCGCAGATCCGCATGAACGTGACGGCCTTCATGATGGGGCTGTTCACCCAGGGAGCCTTCGCGGGCACCACGCCGCAGACCGCGTTCTTCGTGAAGTGCGATTCCGAGACCACCACGCCGAACGACCAGAACAACGGCATCGTGAACATCGTGGTGGGTTTTGCGCCGCTCAAACCGGCGGAATTTGTCGTCATCAGCATCCAGCAGATTTCGAATCTGAGCTAATCGGTCCCAGGGGAGACAGGCCATGCCCACGAATGGATTTCCGAAGAACGCTAACCGCAAAGATCCGCTGAAGAATTACAAGTTTCAGATCAAGATGGACGGGTCCACCGTGTTGGGAGTGATGAAATGTGGTCCTTTGAAACGTACCACCAATGTCATTACGCACCGCAGCGGCGGCGAAAACAGCGTGGACCACAAGACCCCGGGCCGGACCACCTATGACGGGCTCTTGCTGGAGCGAGGCATCACCTGGGACCTGGCCTTCGAGGCATGGGCCAATCAGGTGCACCCGTATGCCGGCGATTCGTCGATGGACCTGGTCAACTTCCGCAAGGAACTGACGCTCGAAGTGCTCGACGAGAAGGGTCTTGTGCAGCGGCGGTTTTTCCTGCACGGCTGCTGGGTGAGCGAATACCAGGCTTCGCCGCAACTGGATTCGAGCGCGAACGCCATCGCCATTGAGAGCATCAAAATCGAGATGGAGGGCTGGGAGCGCGACACGCAATCCACCGAGCAGGACGAGAGCCAGGCGGTTCCGCAGAGCAATTAATCGGCGGCTCGTAAGAAGGCATGCACCCCAACGTTCCATTTCCGCGCTTGCCTGAATGGCTGCCGGTGGAAGCAGAAAACCGGCCGGTAGAACTGCGCGCCTTCGGCAGCGAGATGAACGACCTGGGCGTGGATTTCGCGGGCATGGAAAGGCCCTGGCTGGTGACCAGCCTGCTTCGCCACTGCGCGCAGACGGCTGCCGGCCAGCCGCCCTCCGAAGAAGTCATTTGGGCGCTGCCGGTGAGCACGCGCATCGAGGCCGTGGTGACGCTGGCCTGCTGCAGTTCCACGCGACCGCTCGAATGGCTTGTCCGCTGCGGCAACGCGGATTGCCGTGCCGAGGCGGAATTGGAGTTGACCGCCGCAGAAATCCGTGAGGCGACGGCCGAAGCCTACACCGGCAAACTGGCGCCGATTCAGATCGGTGGACACTCCGCCTTCCTACGCCGGCCCACGGGCGATGATCTGCGACGGTGGCGGGCAGGCGAAGCCGGCGCGGCGTCCATGGCGGCTGCTCTGCTGGTCGAGCCGCCGCTCGACGACCTGGCGGGCGATGGGATCACCACTCAGGAAATCGACGATTCGCTCGACCGGGCCATGGAGCAGTACGACCCGCTGGTGGGCTTTCATCTGGACGTCAGTTGCCCGGAATGCGGCCACCCGACGGCGCAGGCTCCCGACCTTGCCGGCGCTGCGCTGGAGCGCCTGTGGCGGGCGCAACTGGGATTGATCGACCAGGTCCACCGGCTGGCCAGCCATTATCACTGGACGGAAGAGGAGATCGCCAAGGTGCCCGCCTGGCGGCGGCAGTCCTACCTGGCACGTATCGATGGCGGTGAGTGGTGAGCCGCTACCTTGCGCAACTGGCGCGCGAGGCGCGGTCGAAGTTGAAGCCGCCGTCGCAGTTCGGATGGGCGCCGCGGGCGGCGGCGTTCGAAGAGGTTTACGCCGAGCGGCTGGTGTCCGACGCGCCGGCCCCGGCGCCCCCGCGCCGAGGCGAGCAGGTGCCGCCGCTAACGGCCGCGCCGTTGGCCGCCAGCCACACGCCAGTTCCGCCGGCCGTTCCGCCCGCGGCTGCGCCCATGCTGCCTGTGAAGGCGACTCCACAAACGACTGAACCATCCCCGCGTTCACGCGAAGAAACCACGCCCGAGGCCGCGCCGCCGGAACGGCAGACGCGCTTTCCGCAATTGCCGCCGCAGCCCGCAGACCCGCCATTGGAGCTGCACACGGTAGAGTTCGTGGAGGAAGACGGACTCACCCCTGTGCCTCCGCGCGCGCCATGGACGCCCCTTCAACCCAGCCCGCCGCGGTCCACGCCCCGAGCCGCAGGTGAAGCGGCCCGTCTGACGCATCCGGCGCCGCCGCCCGTGGTGGATGTCACCATCGGCAAAATCGAAGTGACGATCGAAGGCGAGCGGCAGCCTCCGCCGTTGCGCATCACCCGCCCGCCGGAGCCGCGCGGGGCGCCTAAACGCTTTGACACGCCGCGCCGCGCGGGGCGCCTGGCGCGCCTTTATCTGGACCGGTGACGCCATGGCCTTAAGCGATACAGGGACGGCCATCGGTAGCGTCAGCCGCCTGCTGCAGGACACGCTGATCAATGCGCTCACCAACACCGCGCTGCAACCGCAGGTGAGCATTTCGCGGCCGGAGCCAGGCACCAACGGCGCGCCGCAAGGAGCGCGCATCAACCTGTTTCTGTACGAAGTGCAGCTCGACGCCAGCTTGCGCAACGTGCCGCTCACGACCGGCCGCCCGGCGCCGCTGTGGCTGGTGCTGCGCTATCTGCTCACCGCCTTCGACGACAACGGCGAGAGCGATACCGACGTGGCGCACGACGTCCTCGGCTTGGGCATGCAGGTGCTGCTCGGCATGAATGAAAGCGGCGCGCTGGAGCAGGTCAACGACCCGTCGCTGATCGACAATCCCGAACCTCTGCGCGTGACGTTCGACGAGGGCGCTCCCGACTTGCTCTCGCGGCTCATGCAGGGACCGGACGACCGCTACCGCATGTCGGTGCCCTTCCAGATCCGTCCGGTGCTGGTGGCCAATGGCGAGCCGCCATCGTCGATGAAGCTGGTCGGCATCAACTACGCCACCGAAACCACCATCGGTCTGGCGGGAGTGCAGAACATCGTGCTGCCCAGTCTCGGACCGCAAATCGATTCGGTGACGCCGCCGCAGGTGCAGCCCGGGGATTTGCTCACGGTGACCGGCACGGGCCTGGGCGCGGACCGTCTGGCGGTGCAATTCGGCCCTGCGACGCTGGCGGCCACCATGCAGCAGCCGGCCAAACTGCAATGCCCGATAGGCGGGAGCGGCTTCGATTCGACAGCGATTTCGGCCGGCAGCCAGGCAGTGACCGTCACCCAGGTGATCACCGATGGCATGCAGCTTTCCAGCAATGCGCTCTCCACCGTGCTGCTGCCGGTAGTGGGGAGCATCACTCCCAGCGGGCTGCAGCCCGTCTCAGGATCGAACCCCAATGTCTTCGGCACGATCTCGCTCACCGGCCAGCTTCTGGGGCGCGCCGGCGACTACCTCGAACTGGGCCTGCTGAACCAGGCCGGAGTGGCGATGATCATCGACCGCCGCGATCCGGGCTTCTCCGCTCCGGCGGACCAGAGCGCGCAGCAACTGCTCATGCACGCCGCCGAAGCCGTGCCGCCCGGCGTTTATACGGCGGTATTCCGCGTCAACGGCGCTCAGGCCCGGCAGGCGTTTCTGGTGAACATGGTGTAACGATGCAGGCAATCTCCCGCACTCCCGAAGCCACGTGGTTCACGCCGGGACTCCGCGTGCGCGATGCCGGCACCGAATACTGGGTAAGGCAGGCTGTGCTGCGCTTGCGCCGGGAGCTGTGCTGGGCGTGGCGCCAACCGCAGTCGCCCGATCCTCTGACGGATGCGCTGGACCGCTCGCGCCTGCACGAGCAGCGCGTGGAATTCTTCGAGCGCGACGAAACGGCGCGGCACCTCACCGCGGCCATCGCATGGCCGCCGCCGGCTGCGCCCGGTGACTGCGCCCGCGGCACTTTGCCCTGGCTGGAGCGCGAGCTCGGCCTCGCACCGGCGGAAATCTTCACGTTGGCGCTGGTGCTGATGAACACCTGGGACGCCGCCGCGGGCGAGGTCATAGGCGCGGCGCAGGGCGATGCGCGGCGCACGCTGCCCACGCTTGGCCTGGTGCAGCGGCTGTGGGACGAGCCGGGCACGCTGGCGGGCTTGGCCAGCCGGTCGTCGCCGTTGTTCCGTCTGGGCATTCTACGCGCCGATCCGGGCGAAGCTCTGGATTGGCGCACGCCGCTCTCCATGTCGCCGCTGGTTGCGCAGCGGCTGCTGGGCGTGGCGGATGGTCCCCCTGCCGGGTTCACCGCCATTCACGGCAACAGCAACGGCTCGGAACTGGCGCTCGGGGCGCGCCTGGTAGCGCGCCTGGCCTGCGAGCCGATTTCCGCGCCGCACGCCATCCGGCTGCGCGCCGCCTCCAGCCTGACGCTCGCCGATGGCGCGGGCGTGCGCCGCCTGCTCGAGGGCTTCTCCGCCATCACCGGCCGCCCGGTGTATACGTTCTTTTCGTCGCGGCCGCCGGAAATGCAAACCGCCGCCACCGTCTGCTGGCTGGATGGGGCCGATCTTTACCTGGTGATGCCCGCCTCGGGCGATGCACCCGAAATGGCATCCGCACCCTTCACGGACATCCCCATCTACGTGCTGGCTCTCTCGGATTCCGAGAAGCTCGCCGTGCCCGGGTGGCGCATGCTGCCCACGGTCGATATCCCGGTGTCCGATCTGAAGGAGCGCATGGATTGCTGGAAGCAGTCGTTCGCACCCGGAACGGCTCCGCCCGAAGCGGCGCTGGAAGATTGCGCCTTCCGGTTTCGCTTCGACGGCGCGGTGATCCGCGAGATCGCCGGCGCGCTGGGCCGCGAACCGGGGCCGGTAAGCCGCGAAAAGCTGGCCGCCGCCTGCCGGCAGCGAGCCGCGGCTGCTCCCGGGTCCCTCGCCGTGCGCGTACGGCCGCGTTTCGAGAGTCAGGAACTGGTGCTGCCGCCGGCCCAACAGCGGCAATTCGAAGAGCTGGTCACGGCCGTGCGAACCCTTTCGACCGTGCACGCACGGTGGGGTACCGGGCGCGTGTGGGACGAAGCCGGCATCTCCGCCCTTTTCGCCGGTCCGCCGGGCACCGGCAAGACCATGGCCGCAGAGGTCTTGGCCGCCAGGCTCGGCTTGCCCATGTTTCGCGTGGATCTTTCGCAGGTGGTGAACAAGTACATCGGCGAGACGGAAAAAAATCTGCGGCGGCTCT
>DATJMP010000097.1:0-6520 GCA_035508655.1 Bryobacteraceae bacterium | reverse complement strand
GCAAGACCGAGCTGCTCGGCCGCCGTGACGCCGAGGAACCCACCGAGGATCACAATGGCGGTCTTGATGTACAGCTCGGGACGAATGGCGTCCTTCATGCGCGCGGCGAGGACGGGGAAGAAGTTGCCGATCAACAGGCCGATCACGAGGGCGACAATGTAGCCGGCCTCATTGGTAAGATTCAGCGACCAGCCGATGTGATACGCGGCGCGCTTATCCGGCGTGGCGGCGATGTAGGCCCAACTACCGAGCATCCAGGACAGGTAGCCGGCGGCGAAGACGGCGGTGAAGGCTGTGGCGAAGCGGGCCAGCGGCAGGCGCAGGGCGCGCGCGCCGGCGAGCATCAGGACCAGCAGGAAAAGGTAGGTGAAGAGAAGGGACACCACACCGGAAAGCGCGGCGTAGGACTTGGAGGTGGGACCGAGCATTTTCAGCGGGTTGGTCCAGACCGATGTAGTGACGGCCCAGCCGAGGACGTCTACTCCGAATAAGCTCGCGAGCGACAGAGCGAAGAGGAACAGGCCCAGCCAGACCGCCAGCCAGTCCTCAGTCATCTTTTTCATTTGACGGACTCCAGCAGGGAACCCGAACGAACCGAGAGCGCAATTTTATAAAGAAACGTGAGAATCAGGGCACCGAGGGCCCAGATGCCGAGCGAGATGGCAGCTTCAGGAAGGGTTGGGGCGTATTCGGTGACGGCTCCGAGGGGCGAGGGGACGAAGGCGGCAACGATCAGGCCGATGCCCTTATCGATCCACAGCGAGAAGAACACCATGGCGCAGGCGGCCGCCAGCAGGGTGTCGTTACGGCGCCAGCGCGGCACCAGCAGCAGCACCAGCGAACCGGCGCCGAGCAGCATGGAGAGCCACATCCACGGCACCAGGGGCGCATGGCCTTCAAGGCCGAAGAACATGTACCGAAGCGACTCCGTGTGGTCGGGGATGCCGCTGTAGAAGGCGGTAAAGAACTCCATCAGGACGAAGAAGACGCTGACCGCGGTAGCGTAGGTGACGATGACGCCGAGCTTGTCGACGGCCTCGCGCGGAACCGGCTTGGAGGTGAGGCGCGCGATGACGAGGCAGAGCAGGATGAGGAGTGCGGGACCGGATGCGAAGGCGGAGGCCAGGAAGCGCGGCGCGAGAATCGCGGTAAGCCACAGCGGCCGGCCCGGAAGACCGCTATATAGGAACGCCGTGACCGTGTGGATGCTGACGGCCCAGGGGATGGACAGGATAATCACCGGCTTGATCCAGCGCGGCGGGGCCGTCTCTTCGCGCTCGGCGCGCAGGGTGACGAGCGCGATGGTGGCATTGAGAAGAAGATAACCGCCGAGCGAAACCATGTCCCAGAACATGATGGAATGCGGGGTGGGATAGAGCATGACATTGAGCACTCGGGTGGGCTGGCCCATATCCACGAAGATGAAAAGCATGCACATGGTCACGGCGGAGATGGCCAGGAATTCGCCGAGGATGGTGATGCGGGCGAATGCCTTGGTGTGATGCAGGTAATAGGGCAGGACCACCATGACGGCGGAGGCGGCCACGCCTACCAGAAACGTGAACTGGGCGATGTAGAGGCCCCAGGTGACGTCGCGGCTGAGACCGGTGATGGCAAGGCCCTGGCTCAACTGGCGCAGATAACAGGCCACGCCGGCGAGAATAACCGCGGCCAGGCCGGCGAGCCAGAGCGTGTAGGCGCGAGTGCGGGGGATTGCCTTCTCAATCATGAACATGGCGGGGCCTCATAACAGGTAGTAGACATTCGGTCCGGTGCCGAGTTCCGGGCGGCGGCGGATGTGGCGGCGCGAAGCCAGCAACTGGCGGACGGGCGAACTGGGATCGGCCAGATTGCCGAAAGTAAGCGCTTTTTCCGGGCAGGCCTCCACGCAGGCGGGCGCGCGGCCGGTGCCGAGGCGCTCGGAACAGAAGGTGCACTTTTCCACCACGCCCTTGGTGCGAGTGGGGAAATCGGGATTGGGATTATGAATGAACGGGCGCGGATCCTGCCAGTTGAAGCTGCGGGAGCCATAGGGACACGCTGCCATGCAATAGCGGCAGCCGATGCAGCGATGGAAATCCATGCCCACAATACCGTCTTCCCGCTTGAAGGTGGCCTGCACGGGGCAGACGCGAACGCAGGGCGGGTTGTCGCAATGGTTGCAGAGGACCATGGCGGGGGCGATACGCTCGCGCGAATACTCATCCTCCTGGCCGGGGAAGGCGCGGTCGAAGGGCTCCTTGGCAATCCAGTGAATTTCCCGACGGGAATCGGAAATAGAGGGGACGTTGTGCGCCTGGTGGCAGGCTGTGATGCACTTGGTGCAATTCGGCTGGCGCGCGCAAGCGGCGGGGTCGACCACCATGGCCCATCGCGCCGGTGCGAGCGCGGCTTTGAGCTTGCGGGCCGCACCAGCCAGGAACGAGCAACCGGAGAGCCGAAGGAAGGCCTGGCGGGAGATGATCATCGCGCCACCTCCGCAAGCCGTTCGGGCGAGGCGTCCCCATCCCGGGCGGATGGCGCGAATGGGTGGCGCGGATTGTTGTCCTGGTGGCAATCCCAGCAGGGGAGCGCAACCGCGGCGTAGTTGTGGCAGCGGTCGCAAAAGTCCGTCTTCGCCCCGTGACACTCGCGCAGGCAGGTAGCGGTGAGGCTCACGGCGAAATGGCGGCCGTCGGGCGCGGTGTAATCGCGGGCACCCCGGCGGATGGCGGCGTCGCGCCAGTCGAGCAGAAGCTTCATGTGCGAAGTCTTCATGTATTCGACCGGCAGCACGCATTGCTTTTCAGTTTTGGGAAGGACGGGCTCCGGACCTTTGGCGCTGGCGTGCGCCCAGAGGTTGCGCCAGGCAGGGAAGGCGAGGAGCGCCAGGAAAACGGCCAGGCCGATCCAGATCAAGCCGCGGTCACGCATGGGCAGCCTCCGCGATGGGTTCGCCGCGCAGGTCGGTATTGCGCTCCTTTTCACCGCGCATCACGAGCGCATTACCGACCAGTTCGTGGATGCCTGCGACCTCCACGCCCGGCACCCAGTATTCGAGCAGCGGCGGCAGAGTGGCCTTATCGATGGCACACATGCAGGCCAGCAGGTTGACGCCGTATTTCTCCTTCACGTACTTCACGGCGTTGGCCCGCGGCAGGCCGCCGCGCATACGCATTTCGAAATTCTCGTCGGTGCCCAGCCCGGAGCCGCTGCCGCAGCAGAAGGTCTGCTCCCGGATGGTGCCTTCCGGCATCTCATGGAACTGGCGGACGACGTTGCGCAAGATGTAGCGAGGCTCTTCGAGCATGCCAAGAGCACGGGCGGGATTGCAGGAATCGTGAAAGGTGACGTTCCAGTGGTCGTTGCGGGAGGGATCGAGCTTGATCTTGCCCTCGTGGATGAGATCGGCGGTGAATTCGCAGATGTGCACCATCTTGGTGGACCGCGCATTTTCGAAGCACGTGCCGGTGACCGGCGAAACCGGGACTTCCAAAAAATCCGCCGGGCCGTTCATCGTATCCATGTACTGGTGCAGGACGCGCCACATATGGCCGCACTCGCCGCCGAGAATCCACTTCACGCCGAGCCGCTTGGCTTCGGCGTAGATCTTGGCGTTGAGGCGCTTGATCATCTCGTGAGAGGTGAACAGGCCGAAGTTGCCGCCTTCGGAAGCATAGGCGCTGAAGGTATAATCGAGACCCACTTCGTGCAGCAGGGCCAGATAGCCGAGGAACGTGTAATAGTGCGGGCTGCCGAAATAATCGGCCGAGGGAACGACAAGGAGGACCTCGGCGCCCTTTCGGTTGATCGAGGCATCGACGCGCACGCCGGTGAGTTCTTCGAGTTCATCCACAGCGAAATCCACGCTGTCCTTGAAGCCGTGCGGCTGGATGCCGAGATGGTTGCCGGTGCGGAAGCAATTCGCGGCCGGCTCCAACACCCAGTTGATGTTGACGCCTACCAGGGTCATCAGCTCGCGCGCCATCATGGTGATTTCGGCGGTGTCGATGCCATACGGGCAGAAGACGGAGCAGCGGCGGCACTCGGTGCACTGGTAGAAATAATAGAACCACTCTTTGAGGACGTCCTCGGTAAGATGGCGCGCACCGGCGAGGCGGCCGAACAGGCGGCCGGCGAGGGTGAAATAGCGGCGGTAGACGGAACGCATCAACTCCGCGCGCAGGACCGGCATATTACGAGCGTCGCCGGAGCCGAGATAGAAGTGGCACTTATCGGCGCAGGCGCCGCAGCGGACGCAGATATCCATGAAAAGGCGAAAGGAGCGATATTTCTCCAGCCGCTCCTTCATGCCCTTCAGGATGGTCTCTTTCCAATCCGGCGGGAGCTTCCAATCGGCATCGAACGGCTGCCATTCGCGTGGGTTGGGCAGGCCGAGGTAAGTCAGATTCTTCGCCAGCGCGCTGTAGCAGTAAGTGCCCTTGCGGAAATCAGCGGGGGTGTCCATCCAGTCCCGCGGCGGGGCCTGGTAGCCGATCTGCACGAGCTCATCGGGTTTGGGATTCGCCATTAGCGCTTCTCCAGCGGCAGACCGGCCGCTGCGATTTTGTCGTGGAACTCCTGCTCCCACTCCTCGTAAGTGTGGACCTTGACGGGATAGTTCCAGGGGTTAACGTGGCGCCGCATCCGGCTGTCGTTGGCCAGGTTGCGGGTGGGGCTGAGGAAGACGCCGCCGAGGTGCATCAGCTTGCTGAAGGGAAGCCAGGCCGCGAGCGTGCTGACGAGGGCGAGGTGGGCATAGAACCAGGCGCCCGCACTCTTTGGCACCACGGGCGCGAATACGGTAAGGCTGATGGCGAACTGCTTGACCGCCACCACATCCGTACGGGCGATGTACCGCATCCAGATGCCGGTAACGGCGATGCCCAGGAGCAGGCAGAGCGCAAAGTAATCAGTGAAGAGCGAGATGTAGCGCACCAGTGGGCGGCGCAGGCGGCGCTGGAATAAATAGAGGAGCGCCAGGAGAATGAGGCCGTCGCTGAGATAAAAGACGGGTGCGCCGACCTGGAAGAAGCCGTCGAGGCGGTCGAGCCAGACGGCGGGGGCGGGAGGCGGATCGACGAAGAGGCGGAGATGGCGCACCAGGATGACCAGCATCGACCAGTGGAAGGCGATGGCGGCGAGCCAGAGCCAGCGGGCCTCACGATAGATCAGCCGCGGGCCGGATTCGAGGCGAGATTCGGTATGGCGGAAGAGGCTGCGGAAGGCGAACACTTCGAGCGCCATGCGGCCCGCGACACCAGCCGCGGTGTCAGGACTCTCCAGCCGGCTGGACCGGATCCACGGCAGCGATTTCTGCTGGCCGCAGACCGTCGGAATGTGAAACGGAACCGGAACGAGTGACCAGCGCACCACGCGCCAGCACAGACCCAGCGCCAGCGCCGCGAAGGCCGCATAGGGCACGCCAATCGCGATCGCTTCCCGCACGCCGGGCACAGCGCTCGCGGCCGCTGCCAACGCGGCGATGGCCGTCACCGCCGCCAGCGCCTCCAGAGGCCGGGCCAGCCCGGAAGTGCCCGATGATTCCTTCACACGATACCTCCGCCAAAGCGGCGCTGCAGCACGAAGACCCGCCGCTTCACCTCGTTGCTGCGAGCCTCGAACGCACGCTCGCGGTATTTCAGGTAGAGATCGAAAGCCGCGAGCGCCATTTCGTCGATGCGGGCATAGAGCTGATCAAGGCCTTCACCCGGCGCGAATTCGGCCAGGATCGGCTTGAGCTGAAAGAGAAACGCCAGGGCGCGGCCGGGCGGCAGATCCTGCACGGCGCGAAGCTGCACGATAGAATCGAGAGCCTCCGCAATGCGCTCCCGATCCATGCCGAGCAGCAACTCGTCGAGCAGCACCGACATGGCACGCCGCAGCGTGTAGCCCGCCGGATTCCGGAACCGGTCCCGCTCTGGGGCAACCAGCGCGGCGGCCGGGCCGGAACTGGTGCGCAACGCGCACCCGAGCCATTGTTCGGCGATGGCTTGCCTGGTTTCCAAGGCGCACCCCGCTGGGCCTAGACGCAGCCGGTCGGCTTGGGCAACCCCGCCAGCTTGCAAGCGCCCTTGGCCGGACCGGAGGGGAACAACTGGTAAATCTCGTTCAGTTTGAAGCCGGTCTCCTTGCAGACCTTGCGGATCATCGGCGCAATGCCGAACTGGAGATAGTAGTTGCGGAGGTAATTGATGATCTTCCAGTGATCCGGCGTCAGAGCGGACACACCTTCGGTGGTGGCGAAATCCGCGGCCACGGCCTCGTTCCAGATTCCCGGCTCCTGCAGGAATCCGTCTTCATCGACATCGTACTTATGATCGTTGACTTCGAAAACAGGCACCTTGATCCTCCTAATTCATTTCGATAAAGCCGCAGGGGCAGGCGTCGGCGCACTTCTTGCAGCCGTTGCAGAGCTCCAGCTTGGCCTTGTAATGCTCTCCCTTGGGGAGTTTCACGAAGCAATTGTTGGTGCAATACATCCAACAGGTTTCGCAATCCATGCACATGCCGCAGGACATGCAGCGCGCGGCTTCGCCGA
>DATJMP010000096.1:0-5549 GCA_035508655.1 Bryobacteraceae bacterium | reverse complement strand
CTGGCCTTATAGGGCTCCGCTAAATGCGGAGCCTTTTTTATTAAGTCTCCGGTGTTCCGAGCTGGTGCAGCCGTAACTTGAGAAACTCACGTTCCACCGGGTTAGGGGCGAGCGCCAGCGCCCGCCGGTAAGCTTCGACGGCCTCCTCCTGGCGTGCCAGCCGGCGCAGCAGATCGGCACGCGCGGCATGGAACAGGTAATATCCCTCCAAGACGCCTTCCAGAGCGTCGATGAGCCGCAAGCCTTCCTCGAATCCCTGGTGCATCGCCACCGCGACCGCATGGTTCAGCGCGATGACGGGGGAGGGGCTCCACTCCAGCAGCCTGCCATAGAGCGCCGCAATCTGGCGCCAGTCCGTTTCTTCCGGCCGCCGGGCCTGCGCATGCAATGCGGCGATCGCCGCCTGTAACTGATAGGGCCCCGGCCGGCCGATCTCGAGAGCACGGTCGAGGTACGCCAGCCCTTCCACGATCGCGCCCCGGTGCCACAGCGCGCGGTCCTGCTCCTCCAGGGTCACCAGCACGCCGTCACGCACACGCGCGTCCCGCCGCGAATCCTGGAGCAGCATTAGCGCGAGCAGGCCGGCATTTTCGGCTTCCCGCGGCAGCAACTCGCAGAGTATCCTTCCCAGCCGGATGGCCTCCGCGCAAAGAGCGCCGCGTACCAGCTCGCCGCCGGAGCTGGCGGCGTAGCCTTCATTGAAAATCAGATAAATCACCGATTGCACCGCCCCCAGGCGCTCCGCCAGGCGTTGAGGCGCGGGGACTTCGTATGGGATGCGGGCTTCGCGGATCTTGCGCTTCGCCCGCACCAGCCGCTGCGCCAGCGTTGCCTCCGGCATCAGGAACGCCTTGGCGATCTCGGGCGTGCTCAAGCCACCCAAAGTCCGCAGCGTCAGCGCAACCTGCGCTTCCCGGTTCAAGGCGGGATGGCAGCAGGTGAAAATGAGCCGCAAACGATCGTCCGGAAATTCCATTGCGTCTTCGGCCGGCTCCTCGCCGCCCGCACCGGCGGTCTCGATCTGGTAGCGCAGGGAATCCTGCTTGTCTCGGCGGGTTCGCTCGCGCCGCGCGGCGTCGATCAGCTTCCGGTGCGCGGCCGCCATGATCCACGCGCCGGGGTTGGCCGGCATCCCCGCGTGCGGCCAGGATGCCAGCGCGGCGGCAAACCCCTCCTGTGCCGCTTCCTCGGCCAGGTCGAACGAGCCGGAAATGCGGATCAGCCCGGCCACGATCCGTCCCCATTCCCGCCGGAATACGGCTTCCGCGGCCGATTCGATTTCGCTCATTCGGCCGGCGGATCCGGCGGCCGCTGGGGCACACGCGGCGGGAATTCGGGCAGCGGCCGGATCTCGATGCACCCCTCGTTCCCCTGGCATCCCGTCGGAATCCGCGCTGCCCACTCGATGGCATCGTCCAGGTCGCGGCACTCCAGCATGTAATAGCCGGCCAGTTGCTCTTTGGTCTCGGCGAAGGGGCCGTCGGTAATCAGCGTTTTGCCGTCCCCCATCCGCACCGTGGTCGCCGTCGAGGGCGCCGCCAGCTTCTCCGCGCCCAGGAAGATGCCACGCCGCATGGCATCTCCCATCACAGCCGCATGGCCGGCGCGAATCTGCTTGTCCTCTTCGGGCGACGGCCCGCCCTCTACCTCCCGGCTATAGATCAGCATCAGGTAGCGCAATTTGTCCCCCTCGCGGATCGTCCTAGGCTGTCGCAAACGCCGGGTCGGCTTTCAGTTCCTGGATTTGCCGCGTGTGCCGCTCGGTATGAGCGGCCGCTCCCAGAATCCACTGATAGCCGTCCATTTCGGTGTGCGCGCCGCCGGTGAGCGCCGTGAGCGGCCGGGACTCGATCTTATGCCGCCGCAGATCCGTGCTCGTCTCCAGCCACTCGATCAGCCGCGCGCCGTTCCGCTCGAGCCGATCCAGCGCCTCTTCCCGGCCGCAATTCCCCGAAGGCACCGCGCGCTGCGGAGCCGGAAACCGGCGCGTCCGCTCCGGCAGCAACTGCCGCACCAGGGCATCTACCACCCGCGGGTCGCTTCCGCCCTGCACTTCCGGCGCCGCCGCCAGTTGTTCGCGGATCGGCCCCAGCACCAGTTCCTGCACCACCGCCATGTGTTCCAGATTTTGCGCGATCGACCACCGGTCCACCGCCGGCTGGAACCTCAATTGCGCTTCCGATAACCCTTCCACCGCCGCCCGCACCGCCGCGGTGGTTTCTTCCACGTATCGCCGGCCCTCCGCCAGCTCTTCCGGCGTCACCACCAACTCGAATGCCGTCCCTTTCGCCGTCATCGTTTCTCTCTCCTCTTCGGTAACACGGCATGACCGTGTTGCTGATTGTCGAACAGGGCTGAACCGCCGCAGGCGGCATGGCGCCCTGCCCCAGGGCCTTACGAGAATTTCTGTATCGGCCGCACTTCCACCGACCCGTGCCGCGCGCCCGGAATCTTGCCGGCCATTGCGGCCGCCTCTTCTGCGCTGGCGGCCTCCACCAGGTAATATCCGCCCAGTTGCTCCTTGGTCTCCGCAAACGGCCCGTCGGTGACCAGGGAATTGCCGTCCCGCACACGCACCGTCTTCGCCGTATGCGTGGCTTGTAAGGCGTTGCCGCCCAGTATTTTGCCTGCGAATTCCCGGCCGAATGCCTGGTATTGACCCAGCTCCGTTTCGAACTCGGGGCCGCCTAGCGTCTGAAATCGCTTCTCGTTTTCGTAGATCAACAGCAGATATTGCATCATGTCCCTCCGTGCATGCGACGCACGAGCATGCCAAAATCGACAGCCGCCGGCCGATTTTTTGTAGGGCAGGATGGTCGCCAGCGGCGGACTGGCAGTCCGCCCAGCCCTCACGACGGGCAAAGGCCGATTGCCAATCGCCCGCGGGTTCCCAACCTGCCCTACAGCCCAGCCGGCACCCTCAATCCAAACTCTTGTGGAACCGCAACGCGCTCAACGTCATCACCGTCACCCCATACACCGCCAGCGCCAGCATTTGCGGCCACAGGATCCCGATGCCGACGCCCTTCAAAAACAGCCCACGGACGATCTCCATAAAATACCGCAGCGGGTTGAGGTAAGTGAACCATTGCACCACCACCGGCATATTGCGGATGGGGAACGCAAACCCGCTGAGCATGAAGGCCGGCATGGTGAAGAAGAAGTTCATCATCATCGCCTGCTGCTGGGTGTGGGAGATGGTAGAGAGGAACAGCCCGGCTCCCAGGGACGTCATCAGGAACAACAGCGAGCAGAATACGAGCAGCAGCACGTTCCCGCGAAACGGGGTGTGGAAGATGACCAGCGCGGCAGTGCTGATCATCGCCACGTCTGCAATTCCCACCACGGCGAAGGGCAGTGTCTTTCCCAGCATCAGCTCGATGGGCCGCACCGGCGTCACCATCAACTGCTCCATGGTGCCGATCTCTTTTTCCCGCACGATCGCCATGGCGGTGAGCATGATGGTGACCATCATGATGATGTTCGCCACCACGCCGGGAACGAAGTAGTTTCGGCTGTAGAGGTCGGGGTTGAACCATACGCGCGTGCGCGCGGCCACCTGTGGTGCGGCAAGGTTCACCGCAGCACCGGGGCTGCGCGTCAGCATGCGCACGTTCTGGGTCATCGGCGTGACCGCGCCCGAAAAATCCGCCAGGATGGTCTGCGCGTACGCGGAGACCAGCGAGGCCGTGTTGGAATTGGTGCCGTCCACCAGCACCTGCACTTCCGTGGGACGGCCGCGGCGGATGTCGCGTTCAAAGTTGGGGAGCACGCGCACCACCGCCTGCGCGTCGCCGCGGTCGAGCGCATCCTGCACCTCGACTTCGCTCGCCGGTTGCGCCACCACGTCGAACCGCCCCGAGCTTTCGAAGCGCGCGCGCAGATCGCGGCTGAGCGGACTGCGGTCCATATCCATCCAGCCCAGGCGCACGTGGTCGACATCCAGGTTCACGGCGAATCCGAAGACGATCAACTGCACCAGCGGCGGCACGAACAGCAGCGTGCGCATGCGCGGATCGCGCAGCGTCTGGATCAGCTCCTTGCGAATGATGACGCGAATCCGTTCCCACATAAATTTATCTCTCTTCACCGCCGGGACGCCGAGGCGCGGCGAACGCAATCGGAGCCGCGACCGTCAGGGAGCGGTCGCCCCAGCCCTCGGGACCGCTCCCTGACGGTCGCGGCTCGGATCGTTGCGAAGATTTCCTGGGCGTCTCTGCGTCTCGGCGGTGAATCACGGTCTCGTCCTTCATGCCAGCTTCTGGCGCATTTTGCGCGTGGTCAGAAGAAAGATGACGGCGGCGTAGAGGGCCAGGAAGCCCATCTCGCCCCACAGAATCCGCAGCCCCACCCCTTTCAGAAACACGCCCTTCATAATCGTCACCACGTAGCGCGCCGGAATGATGTGCGTGATCACCTGGATCACCGGCGGCATCGTCTCCACCGCATACACGAACCCGGAAAGTAAAAAGGCGGGCAGAAACGAGCTCAGCACGCCCATTTGAAACGCCAGCAGCTGCGTCTTGGCGACGGCGGAAATGAACACGCCCCAGAACAGGCAGCCGAACAGGAACAGGCAGATCGCCAGCCCCATCACCAGCGGGCTGCCGCGGAACGGCACCTGGAACACGAACAGCCCCACTAGCAGCGCCACCAGCGCATCCGCCACCCCTACCACGAAGTACGCCATCATTTTGCCGAGCACGATCTCCACGGGCCGCAGCGGCGTGGAAAGCAGCTGCTCCATCGTCCCCATCTCCCATTCCCGCGCGATGGTCAGCGAGGTGAGCAGCGCGGCGATGATCTGCAGGATCACCGCGATCAGGCCCGGCACCACGTAATTCTTCGATTCGAGCGAGTTGTTGTACCAGACGCGCAGCCGCGCATCCACCGGAGGCGCGGTCCGCTCGCCGCCGCGCCGGTTCATCACGTCCGTGCGCACCTGCCCGGAGTAGCCGCGCACCACCGTCTCGGCGTACCCTTCCACAATCGAGGCCGTATTGGAATCGCTGCCGTCCAGCAGAATCTGCACATCCGATTCCTCGCCCTGGTCCAGGTGCTTGCCGTAATCGCGCGGGATGACCAGCGCCATGATGATGTCGTTGCGGTCGATGGCGCGCTCGATGGCCGGATAGCCGTTCACGTAACCGAGGATGTCGAAATAACGCGAACCGGAGAACTGGCGGATCAGGTCGCGGCTGGCCGAAGTGTGATCCTGATCATATACCAGCGTGGGAACGTGGTCCACGTCCAGGCTGAGCGCATAGCCGTAGAGCAGGAGCATCATCACCGGCATACACAGCGCCATGGCCAAACTGCGCGCATCGCGCGTGATGTGGTGCAGTTCCTTGACAAACACCGCGCGCAGGCGACGGAAGCTCATAGGGCACCTCCGAAATACAGGAATCGGGGATCGGGGATCAGGGATTGGGGAGTCAGCCTGCCGCTGAACCGCAGTCGCGCACTGCACCCGCAGGAACCGGGCACGCCAACCCCAAACCGCGAAACCGCGCCCCCTAACCCCTGATCCCTAATCCCTAATCCCTGTT
>DATJMP010000095.1:0-20993 GCA_035508655.1 Bryobacteraceae bacterium | reverse complement strand
GATCACCGCGCCGGAGATTCCGTGCTCTGCGGCTTCACGCTGGTGCTGGGCCAGTATGCTTTGGCTTCGAATACCGGGAATGACCAAAACTGTCTCTAAATCCGAACCATTCTTCAATATCGAAAAGGCTTTCAGGAGCCGGCTGATGTTTTTGGGGGCGCTTTCGCCCCCGGCGAACAGGATGAAGTCCCGCTGAATCCCATATTGCGCCAGCGTGCGCCCGAGGCGCTCGCTGTCACGGATTACGCGAAAGGTGTCATTGATGCCCAGATAGACCACGTCGACGCGCCCTTCGTCGAGGGGCACGCACTCGAGCAGCCTTTGCTTTGTGAACACCGAATCGCAGATGATGCGGTCCGCTCTGCGCAAGGCCCATTTTTGCACTCGCCGCTGGTAGAAGTCGGACTTCCGGTCGCCCGTTGTCATTTCCAGGGCTTTCGTATCGTGCACCGTCACAACCCGCGGATGCGGTCCGAAGATCGGCACGGTGTTGGCGGGAGCGTGAAAGAGGTCCGCGCGCGTCCGCCACAATTCCGCGGGCAACCGGAGCTGTTCCCACGCGTAGAAGGTGTCTCCCTTGGCTACGGAGATCCCACGGTCCGTGAACCCGGCAACGCGGGGCAGGCGGGCGGTGAACTGCTGCCGCGTATCGTAAAAGAGAACGAACTCGTTGCGCGGATCGAGTTCCGCCAGCGCCGGAAGCAAGTTCTGGAGATAGATACCGATGCCCTTAAGGGCTGGAGCGTAGAGGTTGCGAACGTCGATCGCGATCTTCATACCGCCACTCTCCGCCGCGTCCGCCCGATCTCGATGCAAAGATTGTGCAAACAGGTGGCTCTGGAGTCCCAGGTGTACTCGGTGCGCACGCGGCGGAGGCCTTCGTTGCCCATACGTTTGCGCAGATCTTCATTCGAGATCAACAGTGCCATGGTTTGGGCGAGCTCATCGGTATCGTCGGGATCCACCAGGAAACCCGTCCGGCCATGCTGGACCGCTTCCACCGCGCCGCCGGAGCGGCCGCCGATCACCGGTTTGCCGGCCGCGTTCGCCTCGATGAACACCATCCCGAAGGTCTCGAGATCTCCGCCCGATACCCGCCGGTTCGCCATGACAAACACGTCGCAGAGATTATAAAAGGCCCCGAGCATCTCATTCGGGACATCACCCACAAAGGTCACTGCATGGGCCACGCCCAGCGTTCGGGTCAACTCCTCCAGGCGGCGCCGCTCAGCGCCGTCTCCCGCAATCAGATAGTGCACGTTCGGGTTCGCCGGAAGCACCTTCGCCAGTGCGCGGATGACGGCTTCATGGCCTTTTTTCGGCGCCAGGCGGGCGGCGGTCAGCAGCACCACCTTGCCAGCGAGCCCATACCGGCGCACCAACTCCTCCGCGGGAGGCTCGGGGCGGAAGCGCTCGAGATCCACGCCGGGCGTGACCAGGTGAATTTTGGCGGCAGCCACTCCGGCCTCCAGCGCCTTCTTGCGTGCGAATTCATTGGCAGCCACCAGGACGCTGGCGTTGCGCAGCACCATGTCGCGGAGGATCGGCTGAAACCGCCGCTCCTCCATCTGCGCCAGCTCGTCCCCGTGCAGAAATGTCAGGTACGGCTTCCCTGTCAGGCGTTTCAGCCAGACGGCCGCAATTCCGGGTGGATACATATCGCCCGTCTGAATAAGGTCCACCGGTTGGCTGGCGAGTACTCCGGCCGCCTCTGCCATCGTGATGGCGATTTTTGGCAGCTCGTGATACTTCCAGGTTTTGAGCGGCGCGCCACGCCGGACGACCTTGAACTTTTCCCAGCATTCCCGCCGGTCGAACTCCTGCCAACCGGGGACCTTCTTGGTCACGATGGTCACCCGATGGCCGAACTGCTGCGCGAGACGCTTGTAGATGTTGTAGTAGTAGACTCGCGATCCACCCGAATAGGGCACGAAGGAGTCGGCCAGAAGCATCAGGTTCATAGATTCAACGTCTCGCCAGCAGCCTGTTCACGCCTCGCTCTCCACCGCTACCGCCCGGCGGCGCAGGCTTTGCAGCGCCTCATCTCCCAGCGCTTTAATGCGCCGGTCTCCCAGATAGACCAGGACCAGATAAACGCAGCCCGTGATCGCACCCTTCGCCGCGAGATCGGTGACGGTCCAACCGGTATGAATAAAAAATGACGGGGTCGCCGCCACCACACCCGCCAGAACGCAACGCAATACGATGCCCGGCCTTACCTCCAGCCGCATATAGCGGGAAGACAGATGCGCTGTGACAACCAACAGGCCCATGTAGCCGAGGACGGCCGCGAAGGCGCCACCCAGGAGCCCCATCCTTGGCAGCAGGACCGCGTTCAACCCCAGATTCACGATTGCGGCCGCAATGGTGGTAACCGCGATGGTGGTGGTCTGGTTGTGCAGATACAGGCCTGCCGTGAAAAACGGGACTGTGGCAAACAGGATCAGACCGACGACCAGCACTGGAACCAACGGAGCCGCGGGCGCAAACTTGCTTGAGGCCAGCAGGCGCACGGCCGGATCCGCCGTCGGCGCGACGATCGCGATCACCCCGATGCCGACACAGACGAAGCCCTGCAGGCTGGTGCTGAGAAACCGGCGGGTCGCCTCAGGCCCCCGCGCCGTCCACAGGTTTATATACATCGGGAATACGGCGAGCAGGACCGGGGCCATCAGCAGATCCTGGATATACCCGGCGATGTTGGAGGCTGCCGAGTAAAGGCCGAGCGCCTCCGCACCTAAGAATCGCGCCACGAGAAGCCGGTCGCCCGAATCGAGCAGAAGATTTCCCAATTCCAGCCCGATCAGAGGCATTCCGAAGAGCAGCGCTTTGCGGAAGAAACGATATTGCCAGCACTGCCAGCGGATCATGCGGTCGCGCACCAGGGGCGTCATGATCAGTACGAGGCCGACGAGTTCCGAAACAATCGTGCCTTTGACAAAAGATGCCGCCGTCGCTCCGGATACGAAGCACAGCACGCAGACCATCCCGATGCTGACTGCCTTAATCGTGATGTCGAGAGCATTGTAGAGCCGCGTCCGCTCTTCGGCGCGCAGGAAGTTGATCAGGATGGAGCGCAGCGTTCCCGTAAACAGCAGAACGGAAGCCAGGACGAGCAGCCGCCGAACCTCAGCTGAGAGCAGCCAGGCGGGCGAAAACGCAACCCCCAGGGCGAAGACCGTCGCGAAAACAGCCGAGATTCCCACCGATCCGAAGAAGATGCTGGAGAAATACGTCGGGAGTGCCCCCGGATCCCGCGAGATTGCATATTCCTTATAGAATCTCGAGACCGAATTCTGCAGGCCCAGTTTGGAAAGGGCAGTGAGCATCAAAATGATCTTAATGACCAGATTGATGAGGCCGTACTCCGCCAGCGAATACAGGCGGGTGAACAGGGGAAACGATATGAATCCGAGGAGCAGCAGTCCCACCTTGCCACCGAAATAGTGGCTGGATTGCCGGATTAGTTGGCGAAAGTCACTCACTCCGCCACCGCCGTTTGCGTCAAGCCGCAGACCTGCTCGTAGCAGCGCCGGGTCTCGCGCGCGATTTCCAGCCATTCGGTAGACGACGTTTGCGCCAGGCGGGCGGCACGCGCACCGATCTGGTCGCGGTAGCGCCGGTCCTCGATGAACTGCAACAGCGCGGAGGCCAGGGCCTGTTCGTCGCCATAATCGACGATGAGCGCCGCGCCGGCCGAACCTACACTCTCCTCGAAGTAAGGCAACCGCGTGGCCACGATCGCTTTCCCATAACTGAGCGCGGTCATCAAAGCGCCGCTGGTCGTAATCTCCCGATAGGGATAGACGACGATGTCCGCCGCCGTATAGAACGACGGCAGTTCCACCGGCGGGACGAACCGGAGATCGAGCCGCACCGAATCTTCGATTCCCAGCGCCGCCACCTTCGCGCGAATATCTTGCATGAGGGCCGCATCTCCGCTTCCAGCGATCACGAGCTTCGCCTTAGGCGCGCGTGCGGCGACCAGCTTCCATGCGTCCAAAAGAAAATCGATGCCCTTGTACGGCTTGATCCAGCCTTGCCAAAGAACTACCGTCTCGTCCGCTGCCACTCCCGCCACCGCCCGGGCCTTGTCCATGCTGGGGCGGGCGGCGTCATTAAATAACGGGCCATGGGGAATCACGGATATGCGATTGAGATCGACCCCATATTTCGAGACCACCGCGTCTTTGGCCGCGGCGGTATGACAGATGAGCGCGTCCATCAACTGGTAGACTCTGCGGAACGTATTCGCATGCCGTACGCCGGTGTCCATGGGCAGCTCGTTGTGGACCGTATAAACCAGTTTGATTCCCATCAGCCGGGCAGCCCGCAAGAGCCATAATTCCATCGGCAATCCTTCTTCCACCAGAGGGATATATTGCACGTGGATAATATCCGGTTTGTCCAGAGCGAAGCGCAGCGGAAGCACCGCCATGTTGATGCACGACTCCACAAACTTCAACCCCCGGCGCAGCATGGGCTGCCGGATTCGGAATTTGCCGACGATGTCCAGAACGCCCGGGTCGTTCTTGAGGCCGACTTTCTCGAAACAGGCGGGATCAAAGTGGTAAGAGATAGAGCCGAGGACCACCTCCACGTTTTGTTCTTTCAGGCTAGTGCAGAGGTGAGCCGTGTAATACGGAATAATGCACCAGAGGTCCATCACGAAGACTCGGAGCTTCGAACGGTTCGGCGCTCCGTCCGCGCCTGGCCGCCCCGCGGCGTTCGGCGACTGCGTTCCTTTGCCATCCGTAAGTATGTTCATGCGATCACCGTCAGGGAGCACAGGTTCATGGGCACTTCCCGAAACAGGGGAAACATGATTGCGTCGCGGTCAGAATTCCCAACCACGCCCGGGCCGGCTTGCCTCGCCAAACCGCCGTTCAAACCGTGCGCGTCCCGGGATATCCCAGCCAGGACTTTGTATTGAGAACACGCCAGCGCAGCCGAAAGATTTCCCGTTGTTTCGGCGCCGTAATACGCTACGCTGTGGATCAACTGGAATAGTCACCTTTCCCCGCCGCAACTCTGCTGCCCTCGAGATCGTCGCTGGGCGTCCATCCGGCCAGAAAGCACCAGATCACGTGATATAGCCGCACGCCCAAAGTTCTCCGTACCGCCCGGCTCAGCGTTGATCGCAGCCGCACGGGCGCATACGGTTTACGCTCGGCTGCAATCAGCAATTTCAGGTCCGCCGCGGCCCATCCACGCCGCATCATGAGACGGCCCGCGACGTCTACCCCCTGGACTCGCCGGCGGCGGGTCCAGGCGTCTGAAGTGTACATCGTCGAATACCCGGCCTCGGCACACGCACGCGCTACTCTGGAATCCCATGCGCCGCCAGGGCAGGAGATCGCGCTGACCCGCGCTCCCAATCTCTGCTCCAGGGCGTCCTTGGGCCGCGACACCTCCTCGCGAAGCTCCGCGGCGGTGCATTGGGTAAGCATTTTGTGCGACCATCCGTGCGCCCCGATGTGGTGCCCGTTCCGGTGCAACTCCTTCAGGTCGGTCCAACTCATGTAACCGTCTTGCCCGACCCACGCCCCGGTGATAAAGAAGCAGCCCTTCGCGGAATAGCGATCGAGCAACGGCGCGGCCACGTAGCCTTGTGAAAGGTACCCGTCATCGAATGTCACGAGGTGTTCGCTTTCCATCGACTGAAGTGCCGCCATATGCTGCTCGAACAGCCCGGAATCCACCGAATACAGGTAACGGCAATCCTCTGTGACAATCTGGTGATAACCCAGGATCATCCGTTGGGCTCCGCGTGCTCCTCGTGGTTTTCGGAGCGCATCATCACGGCCTCGTTCGGCTCGAAGAGCCAGCTCTCCTCCTTACGCAGAACCTCGGCTATGCGTCGCTTTACCGCGGCGCTCGGCTCCCGGTAGCCGTTCACGATTTTGCTGAGAACCGTCTCGTCGATATGCAGAAGCTTTGCGAGCTGGTTCTGGCGAAGCCCCGTTCGCCAGAGCTGAAGTTTCAGATTTGGATACATTCCTCGCTGCTCCGTCCGAAGCGCCCGCTGCCGTTCGCCTCGATCAGCTCGACGTCGCGCGTATCGATCTCGGCGGCGACGGATTGCGACAGAAGCTGGATCGATACGATTAGCCGTCGGCTATTTTTCACGTTTAAAAGGACGCCGTATACGCCTTTGAGGGGTCCCCCGGTGACGAACACGCTCCCCCCTTCTGTCAAAAACGGGTGGCCCTTGAGGGGTCTGCCGGAGTTCACAAGAATCCGCACGGCCTCGATTTCCCGATCCGGAATCGCTTCCGGACAGGTTCCCCGGCCCAGAATTCGGACGGCGCCGGCGGTCTTGAGAACGGCCAACTGCTCCTGCGCAGTTCCCGAACCGCGCAGGAACACGTACCCCGGAAATAGAGGCACTTCCACCATCTTCCGGCGGTCCTTCCACTGGTGGCATTCCCGCACCGCCGGCAGGTACGAGGCCATGCCCTTGAGATGTAATTCACCGGCAACGCGCTTTTCGAAATTGGACCTGGTATGCACGGCGTACCATGAAAGGGGCGGCCCTTCCGCCATCTCGTCTCTAACCCAGCGCGACATAGCTTCGCCCCTTCACTTACAGTCCACCCACGCCCTTACTGCCCGCGATCCCGCAGGATCCTTTGTCCCGGCTGCCTGGTCAGCGGTACTCGGCATAGTAATAGTTATTCGACGGCCGATGCAGGAACCACTCTTTCGCACAATTGACCACCACGCCGAGCAGCTTATCCCTCGGGACGCTCTCGATTGCGTTGCGCGACCGCGCGCGGTTTGTATGATCGGGCCTGACGACGACCACCACGCCATCGGCGCTGTTCTGCAAAAGCTCGTAGTCCGCGACGCTCCCGATTGGCGGCGAATCGAGCACGGCATACTGGAATTTCCGCCTGAGGTCGGCGCACACGTCCCCCCACCGCATGGAGTCCAGCAGCTCGGTCGGGTTGGCATGGGCCTGTCCGGCGGGCAGGACGTAAAATCCCGGAATTTCTTCCACCTGGACGATCGCGTCATCCAGCTTGCAGGTTCCCTCCAACACACCAGCAAGCCCGGGCTCTTCCGGTATGCCCAACCGGGCGGCGATGGTCGAGCGGCGGAGATCACATTCAACCAGCACGGCCGTCACACCGCTCTTCAGCGCCAGCGATGCCGCAATATTCAGCGTGGTAATAGTTTTTCCATCGCCCGGGCTGGGACTCGAAACAAGACAGATTCGGGGCTGCCTCGGATGGTGTGCGATGCGAGTACGAATGATCCTGTACTGCTCTGCGGCCCGCGGCTCGCTGCCGTCGAACGGCAGAGCCGGAATCTGACGTTGCAGCTGAAGCTTGATCGAGCGATAGCCCGGTTCGGCCGAATGGACGAATTCCGGCGCGACACTGGCAGCTTCGGGCAGCGGAGGGACCGCCGCCCGCTCTTCCGCATTGACGCGCGCGGTTTCGCCGGCCACGGGAGCCGGCTCAGAGGCTGCCGGGAGAGGTGCAGCGGCAACCGGCGCTTCCGAAACTTCTCCCGGGAGAAAGACGGCGCTAATATCAGTTTGCTGATTTGACGCAGAAGCCTTCTGTAATGCTTCGAATAATTTGCTCATGGCAATCCAGGTTTAGCTGGCCAATCCCAGCCTCGCCGCCCACCGGGAGAGCCGGGAAGGCTGCGACGTTGTTCGGTCATATCTCGCGAGCGAGGGCAATGTAATCGGTTTTTCCGCGTCGCCGTTAGTGCTGTGGACCGGCGCCGGAGGTTGAGCCGTAACCGCGCCGGACCGCCCATCCTCGCCCCTCACCGCCGCGGTAGGTGCGATAATCTGCCGGCCGGCCTTCAGGCCAAGGTCCAACGCCACCTCTTCCACGTGTTTCGCTGTCACGGTTCGCGTCGCTTCGCTGAACGCCGCCAGCAGACAGTTGTCGCAAATCGTGTTAATCAGCCGCGGCACTCCGCTCGAATATTCGGTAATGGAGGCGATTGCGGACTCATCAAACGGGGGTGGCATGGTTCCGCCCGCCACTACCCATCGGAAGCGGATGTACTCCCTTAGTTCGGCGGCGGTCAACGGCGTGATTCGCAGATGCACCTCCACCCGCTGCTTCAGTTGCCGCAAAGCCTGCCGGTTCAGCAGGTCCTCCAGCTCGGATTGGCCCGATAACACAATCTGGATCAGCTTACGATCCGGCAGCTCGCAGTTCGACAGCAGGCGTACTTCTTCCAAAACCTCGGCGGTGAGGTCCTGGGCTTCATCAACAATCAAAACGCAAATCTTCCCCTGGTTGTATTCGCCCAGCAAGAACGTTCGCATCTGCTCCAGCCGCTGCGCTTTGCTCACCGGGATGTCACGCAGTCCGAAATCGAGGAGAGCCGCTTCCAGAAACTCGGACGGCGTCAGAACGGAGTTCAGAATCAGGCTTACGGTCACCTTGTCCCGCGGAAGCGTCTGGACGACCCGCGAAATCAGCGTCGTCTTGCCTGTCCCCGCATCCCCGGTGAGAACCGTGAAACCCTTGTGCCGAAGAATGGCGTAACTCAAACCCGCCAGCGCCTCCCGGTGCTTGACCGTGAGGCAGATCGTCGAGGGGTCCGGCGTCATGCGGAAGGCGTCTTTTTTTAATCCGAAGAAGACGTTGTACATAGCCTAGAAAACACGCCAGTGAACGTAAGCAGTTGCCGCCAGCAAAACCACCAGAACCGCCGAGGCGATGATTACGGAGAGCCGCGCCTTACTCTTGCGCTTCGTCCTTCGCCTGGGTTCGCGAGGAGCGGGAACCGTGGCTCCGATCCGGATCTCGGGGACCCAACCCAGAATCGGTACTCCCGCCGGCAGCTCCCAGTCCCCGAGCAATACATTCTTGTTCCACTCCTTACCCATCGCCACCGCGATACCGAGCGCAAAGCCCGCAAGAGAGGCGACCGCCATGAGCAACGGCCGCTTCGGTTTCACCGGCTTATCCGGAACCACTGCGGGATCCAGAACCGTGAACCGTTCCGCCTTCTGACGCCGTTCCATCTCGGTAGCCATATCGGCGGATAGTTTCTTATCGAGGAGCGTCCGGTAGTTGGCCTTGGAGATCTCATAGTCTCGAGTCAGACCCGCCATCTCCTGCTCACGAATGGGAAGTCTCTTAAGCTGGGCTTGGTATTCATTCATCTCCGCCAGGACCTTCGCGCGCTCCGCAGTGCGGTCCTGGATTTCTTTCTCGCTGAGTTTCGACTGCACTTGCAGGGATGCAATCCGCTCCCTGAGTTGCTCGGCTTCGCGAAAGCCTTCGGCCGAGAGGGCGATGGTTCGCGTGGGAGTCCCGGCTTTCGGCGATTCCGCGCCAGCGGCCGGTGGCGGCGTGGTCCGAGCTTCCGCCGTCTTGGATCCGCCCTTCGGCGCTGGGGCCGGGGCGGCCGGCACAGCGGATGGCGCGGAGGAGCGGGCCTCCGTGGCCTTGGCCTCCGCCAATTCCGCGTTGATTCTCCTAACCTCGGGGTAGGCGTCGCTATAGCGCTCTTTGAGCAGTTTGAGTTGGGCTTCGAGCACCTGGGAACGCCGGATCGGCTCTGCCGCCGGCACAACCGGTGCGGACTCTCCGTCGTTTCCGCGGACGGGAACTTCACTCACCTTCAACAACGCGGTAAGACTCGCTTGTGTAGTAGATACCTGCGTGTCGAGCAGCAGCCGGTTCTGTTGCGCGCGGCTGATCGCATCCTGTGTTCCCTGCAATTCGGTCTGAAGCTGCGCCAATGCTGTGCTGATTTCGGTTTCCTGCTGCGGAAGTTCGCCGTTATGCTCGATTTTGTACCGGCTAACGGCGGCTTCCAATTCATCCAGCTTCTTTTTGGCGTCGCTCAATTGTGCATCGAGGAACTCCGACGTACCTTCCGCTTGAAGCTCGCGGACTTTGAGGTTCTCGTCGATGTAGAGACTGGCTAGCCGGTTGGCCACGGCCGCGACGATCTGGGGGTTTGGGCCTTGGTAGGCGATGCGGAATGCACCGGGCCGGTTGCCGCTCCAGCCCTTCTCAAGTTTCACCTCAACGTCGCTGCGCATCAGATCCACAATCTCTTCCGGTCCCATCTTGGCCCGGTCTTCCGCGTAGAGATTGTAGTCGTCAATAATCTTCTTGAGGCGCGTACTGCTCAAGATCTCCTGGCTCAGCGTAGCCAGGCGATCCTGGACGTCGCTGATCACCGTGGTCGCGACGTAACGGTCTGGGATTTTTTGCGAATCAACGAGAATCAGCGTTTCAGCGGCATACGTCGGCATCAACCTCATCACGCCGATCGCTCCCCCAACACTTACCACCACCCAAATCACCAGAACGTACAGCTTCTGCTTCCAAACCATCCGAACGATGGACAGGGGCGAGATTGGACTGGATGAGCGTGGAGTATGCACAGCTTTGGAACGTGCGGTCGGCGGATTCGCTCCTGGCAACATGTTTTTGGCTAGAGCAATGTAAAGACCACAACCCTGGAGCCGAGGTAGCTCACTGGTTTCGCAGCCCGAGGCTTGTCATACTCGCGCTCCGGCGCGGATCGAGTACCAGAACTTGGGAAACAACCCCGAAACGTGGACCGCGGAACGGCCGCATCAGGCGCGCCAAGTTGCCCCTGTCCCTCACCACCGCAACCGAAATTCAAGACATCCGAGCGCCGTCCGGAAATCGTCCGCATTCAGACAACTTGAGGAAATCAGTGCTTTAGACAGGCCGGGACTTTTCACCACTAACCATTTGCAACTGGACGCTCCTTCGCACTGCTGTTATGTGTGAGTTTGGAGACAAATGGTGTCCAAAACTTTGGCAAAAATATCTGCTATTTTGGTCTTAATTTTTCCCACTCTTCACCCGTTGTGCGGCCAATCCCTCCTCACGCTCTCATCCGGTACTGTTGCCAGCGGCAGCGAGGCGCCCCTAAGCCTTTCGCTGACTTCGCCTTCGGGTAGCGAGCCCGCCGATTTGCAGTGGACGATCAATGCGCCTGCGAACGTTACGGGTATCAGTGTCACAGCCGGCTCATCCCTGAGTTCCGCGGCCAAGACGATCTCATGTGCCGGTTCCGTATCCTCGTACACCTGCGTGGCTTCCGGAATCAACACTAACCTTATCCCAGACGGTGTGATTGCCAATGTTGCGTTCTCGTTGTCTTCCTCCGCGTCGGCGACTACGATTGGCCTTAGCAACGCTCTCGGGGCATCTCTGGGCGCCACCGCTGTTCCGATTACAGCCACCGGTGGAAACATCCAACCGGCGACGTCCGGCAGCCCGGATCCGCCCAGCGGCTCAACTTCCCCCACCATCAATTCCCTGACCTGCTCTCCGGCTTCGCTCAATTCTTCCTCTTCGACGTCCTGCACCGTCTCGTTATCCGGGGCAGCCGGGTCTGGCGGGATCGCGCTCTCGGTTACTTCGACTTCGGCAAGCCTCTCTGTCCCCGCGACCGTCACGGTTCCGGCCGGCGCGTCCAGTATCACGTTCACCGCCACCACCGGGACGATTTCATCTTCTCAAGTCGCACATATTAGCGTGTCGCTGAATGGCTCTACGCTGATGGCAGCCGTAACCTTAAATTCCACAACGGTGGTTTCCGTTGCTTCCCTTCAGTGTGCGCCGACCAGTCTCAGCGCCGGCCAATCGAGCACCTGCACCGTAACCCTGTCGCAGACCGGCGGTGGAACGGTGGCGCTGTCCAGCAGCAGTTCCTCGCTGAGCGTGCCCGCATCGGTGACGGTGGGCACGGCGGCAACCACGGCCACCTTTACGGCCTCCGCCGGATCCATCTCCAGCGCACAGACTGCTACGGTTACGGCATCGCTGAACGGCACGTCGCAAGCCGCCTCCATCGCGCTCTCCGTACCGGTGTCCGTGAGTGCGCTCACCTGCACACCTTCCAGCCTGAGCACCGGCCAATCGAGCACCTGCACCGTAACCCTGTCGCAGACCGGCGGTGGAACGGTGGCGCTGTCCAGCAGCGGTTCCTCGCTGACCGTGCCCGCATCGGTGACGGTGGGCGCGGCGGCAACCACGGCCACCTTTACGGCCACCGCCGGATCCGTTTCCAGCGCACAGACCTCAACGGTTACGGCTTCTCTCAACGGCACTTCACGGACGGCCTCGATCGCGCTGGCGTTGCCGTTGTCATTGAATTCGCTGACCTGCTCGCCGGCCAGCCTGAGCGCCGGCCAATCGAGCACCTGCACTGTTACCCTGTCGCAGACCGGCGGTGGAACGGTGGCGCTGTCCAGCAGCAGTTCCTCGCTGAGCGTGCCCGCATCGGTGACGGTGGGCGCGGCGGCAACTACGGCTACCTTTACGGCCACCGCCGGGTCCGTTTCGAGCGCGCAAACCGCCAAAGTTACTGCCTCGCTAAACGGGGCTTCGCTCACCGCCTCGATTGCCCTGGTCGCGCAAGCGTCCGTGAGTGCGCTCACCTGCGCACCAGCGAGCCTGAGCACCGGCCAATCGAGCACCTGCACCGTAACCCTGTCGCAGACCGGCGGTGGAACGGTGGCGCTGTCCAGTAGCAGTTCCTCGCTGACCGTGCCCGCATCGGTGACGGTGGGCGCGGAGGCAACCACGGCCACCTTTACGGCCACCGCCGGGTCCGTCTCCAGCGCACAAACCGCCACGGTCACGGCTTCGTTTAGCGGCAGTTCGCAGACCGCCTCGATCGCGCTGGCATTGCCGTTGTCGTTGAATTCGGTGACTTGCTCGCCGTCCAGCCTGAGCGCGGGCCAGTCCAGTACCTGCACCGCCACTGCTTCCCAAGCCGCCGCAACCGCTGCTACGGTGGCGCTCTCCGCGGATTCCACGGCACTAATCCTTCCAGGCGCATCCGTGACTCTCGCTGCCGGAGCGAACTCGGTGCAGTTCACCGTTTCGGCCGGCAATGTTGCGTCCAACCAGATGGCTCATGTCACGCTGTCCCTGAATTCCTCATCGCTCAGGGTCGCAATCAGCTTAGTAGCTTCCCCCTTAATCTCGGCCCTTCAGTGTGGTGCCACCGTAATGCCGCCATCTGCGAATACCACCTGTACCGTTACGCTGGCGACGGCAGCGCCCACCGGAGGAAGCTCAGTGAGTTTGTCATCTTCGGTGGGAACACTAAAAGTACCGGCATCCATCGCAGTGTCGGCGAGCGCCACCACGGCATCGTTTACCGCCTCCACCGGTACGCTGTCGTCAACGCAGACGGCGACTATCACCGCTGCCTTGAATGGCTCCAGTAAATCAGCATCGGTGACACTCAACCCGTCTGCGACGGGCATCTCGACTCTTCAGTGCAGCCCGGCAACATTTACGGCCGCCAACCAGGTGTCCGAGTGCACGCTGTCCCTCAGCGCTTCCTCCTCGTCGGGTAGCACAACGATCGCTCTATCCAGCAACAAATCCGCGTTGTCGCTGCCTTCGCCCAGCCTCGTGATCGCCGCGAACTCCACTACGGGCTCATTTACCGTCGTATCCGGCGCCTTCACGGCAAGCGGCACGGCGACACTCACGGCATCTCTAAACGGCACCTGGAAATCGGTGTCGTTCACGTTGACGGCGACCTCGCAAAGTTCGAAGATCGCTTCGCATACCGCCGCCTCGCAAATTGCAGGTGCGGCCCTTTCCTGCAGTCCGAGTTCGGTGAAAGCGGGCGATACGGCGACGTGCGAGATCCGGCTGCGCTCGGGCCGCTCGAGTGACGACAGCCTTGCCATCTCCAGCAGTTCCGATCACCTTAAAGTCCCGGGCGCAATCCACCTGCGAGCCGGCCAGAATCGTGCCCGATTTGAGGTAACGGCAGCGGCCGACGCTTCCGCGGAGACCATCGCCTTGTCCGCGAGTTCGGGCGACGCCGTAACCGAAACAACGGTTGACACGGCGCCTGCCGAGGCTCCGGTTCTCGTCGTTCCCACCGCCCAGGTGGCAAAGGCCGGCTCCCCGGTGGCGTTTGCCGTGAGCGCCAGTGAAGGATCGAGCTCGCCGCTGACCCTGTCCGCTTCCGCCCTGCCAGCCGGGGCTACTTTCAACGCCGCCAACGGAGACTTCGAGTGGACTCCGTCGGGGCAGGATTTGGGCAGCCATACGGTCCGCTTCGACGCCGCCAACTCGGCCGGCCTGACCACGACCAGGACGGTGGAAATCAACGTCGGATCCGAGCTTCCGGAGATCCAGAAGCTGCAGAACCTCGCCGGTGCCTCCGCTGTGGCGGCGTGCGTTCCCGGTTCGGGGGCTACGCTTGTGGGCAGCTTCCTTTCCGTTGATGCCCAGAGCCGCGTAGTGATCAATGGCGAGGACGCTGTGATTCTAAAAGCTACTCCGGCAAGAATCGAATTTGTGTGCCCCGCCAGTGCCCCGGGAACCGCACTCTCGATTTCGGTGGAAACTTCGGCCGGTTCCTCCGAGCCGGTCCTGACCACCATGCAAGAAGCTGCTCCGGGCATTCTCACGCTCCCGTCGACAAGGAAGGAAGTCCAGGCCCTGGCGTTCATCGAGGAATCGATCCAGGTTCCGACTACGCCCGGTTTTGACCTGGACGGGCAGCCGGCACGGCCGGGAGACAACATCTCGCTTCTCGCGAGCGGAGTTCAATGCGATGGCACCAGTTCCCCACAAAATGTAGCCGTTCAGTTTGGCGCCGATTATCAGGCGCCCGCCACAATCGTGACGGAGTACACCGGTATCTGTCGCGTTCATACCATGGTGCCCTTCGGACTTCCCGGTGGACGGGTTCCGCTTATGATCCGGATTAACGGCAAGACCGGACAGGCCGTCGATAGCAACACGGTATTCATCGATGTAGCGTACTGATCCGGCGTTCACGATCTGGCACCTCCCGGAACGCTTTCCGACCGGCCATCAGCACAAGCCCCGGATACGGCTGCAGCGGCAACCGTAATCGGGGCTTTTTTGCGGGCTCTGCGCCGGAATCTGACGGAGTCCCGATTCTGCGGGCATTTCGTCCGGTCAGGCTTTTCGAGTACTCGCGGGTTTGAAAGACAGTGACTCCTCCCCGAGGATTCCACTTGGACTTTACGCCGTTGCGCGAGATTTTGTCGGAACCTCCCTCTTTACCAATCGACAGCGCACAACGGCGCTCGTGAACTCGCGTGTGAAGCGATTGTGAAACCAGCGCAGTTTTCGGATCGGGACTGCCTCGAGCGAGGCGAATTGGAACGGGCTTCCGGCGACAATTCTTTCGAATTTGCGAATGCTGATTTGGTTCAGTCCGCCAGGGACTTCGCGAAATCGTGTGGCGCCGTCGGACTTAAACCCGGACCGCCACCCGATAAGCGCCTCCTCCGAGAAAATCAAATGAGCCCATGGAAGAAAGGAAAACGAATGCCCGCCCAACGGGTGATACCAGGTCGGTCCGAAACTGGCCACCACCTCGCCCTCGGCCTTTAGGAGCGTACTCATCATTTGCAGAACGGCAGCAGGTTCTGCGAAGTGCTCAAAGGCATCCAGGGATATGATGACGTCTGCGTGTTCCTGCGTTTGTTGCATGAAGGAGCAGACATGATCTACGCCTGACGCGGCGGCTTTCTGGCGAGCCGCCCGGAGGGCCTCCTCCCGGATGTCAATACCAATGACCCGCTTGGCACCGCCTCGTGCCAACTCAACCGCTCCATCCCCCTCGCCGCACCCAAAATCGATTACGGTTTTGCCGGCTATGCTCTGAAGAAAGGTTTCCCCCAGGAATCTCACCACCTTAGTACGAGTCTCATACGCCGTTTCACCTCCTTTGGGAAGACGGAACAGACGCTGAAGCAGCTTCACTTGAATGGCGATCAACATTCCCGAAATTGTCTCGTAACCTTAGAATTTCGCGCAAGGAGAAAGAAACTTCCAACCGTATGGAATCGCGCGCCATGAGGCCTTTTGTCCGGTTCCTGCGCAGGGGCCTTTGCGTACTCTGTCGACCCTTTTTTCTCGGACCGTAGGAAGGACGGTAAGCGGCGCCGACACATGCGGTGAGCACCCGCGTGTATGTGGAAATCGACTTCGGCCGGCCTTCCGCGCAGCCACCCCAATTTCCGGATAATGAGTCATGGCTTCCGACAACCCGGACCAGATTCAGCATGTAAGCGACACGGCCCTCATGGTGGCGGCCTGCCGTGCTCTTGAAACCGCACGCGCCGACGGATTGGTGCGCGATCCGTTTGCCGGGAGACTGGCCGGACCGCGCGGCGACGCGATCCTGCATAGCATCACCGGCTGGCAGTTGATGTGTTTCGGCATCGGGGTCCGCACCCGCTTTCTGGACGATCTGGTGCTTGAAACCATTACACGGGAAAACATCGAGGTGGTGCTGAGTGTCGGAGCCGGGCTCGACACGCGCCCGTGGCGTCTGGACCTTCCACAGGACTTGCGGTGGATCGAAGCCGATCTTCCGGAGATGCTGAGCTACAAGACGCACGCCATGGCGGCCGAAGAGCCGAAGTGCCATCTGGAGCGCGTGGCCGCGGACGTGACCGACCCGGCGCAGCGTGCCGCCCTGTTCGCAGCCGCCGGCGGCGTTCCCACGCTCATGATCACCGAAGGGCTGCTCATGTATCTGGCCGGCGCCGCGGTCGAAGCCCTCGCGGCCGATGCCGCCCGGCATGGCATCCGCCGCTGGCTGCTGGATTGTTCCTCGCTGGATCTCGCGCGGATGATGGGCTGGGATGCGAGACGCTCCATTGAAAATGTACGAGCCGCCGGCCACCTGGAGGGTGCCGCACTAGTGGATGCCGTTCGATCGAACGGCTGGAGCCAGTTGTGTTTCCGCAGCTACTCGCGCGACGCCGCGGAGGTCGCCGCCGAAAGGATCGCTGCCATGATCCGGCCATACGTGGAAAAAGGAATTCCAGTGCCGGCTCCTCCGCTGAAGGATTCGAGCGGCGTGTACCTGTTCGGCAGGGACTAGCGGGTGGGATTTGGTCTCAAGTCTTTCGCTGGGCCGCGACTTCGCACCGGCAGTCTGACACCGCCATAAAACGCTAAGTTAAGGTCCGACGACGACTAAAACCATAGTTTCAGTCATTTCTATTACCTTTCGATAGTACCCCTAGGACGTACCTGATCGGCGCCTCTGTTGTCTTTCGTAATTATTCCGATATGATCGGTTTGGGTACCACCAAAGCAACAACCGATCGGAGGCGGACCGTGAAGATACAATTAGGGTTAATTGCGCTGGCTCTTGGGGTGCAGGCGCAGCCTCAAACGGGGCACTTGACTCCCAGACCGGGCCACCCCAATGCGCCGCTCTCCGGTACCATCGAGTTTCGTTCGTTCCCGCGAATCATGCTGGGCAACCAATGGCAAACCAGCCTGGTGCTCGTCAATCCGGGCGCGACTCCCGCCCAGTTCCAGCAATCGTTTTTCGACGCGGGCGGCAACCCGGTCACGATTTCGGTTCATTCTGATTCCCCGGCCATCGACGTGACGGCCGCTGCGATACAAGGCGTTCTCACGGCAGGATCGAGCCTTATGCTTGACCTGGCGGCGCCGGGCGGCAGCGGGCCACTGCAGGCATGGTCCCTGCTTAGCTTTACGGGCGGCGACATTGAAGGATACGCAACCCTCGGGCTACAGGCTCCCAGCGGTACCTTCAGCTTTCAGACGACTTTGCCGCTGAGCCACACGCAGGACGTTTCGACGTACATGCCGTTTGATAACCGGCAGGACTTCCGCAGCCAGGTTACGCTAGTAAACCCCGCCTCCGATACCTCCGCTCATGTGCGCCTCACCTATCTGAACCCACAGGGCGGAATCGTGCTCATCGACGTGGTGACGCTCGCTCCGCGACAGCAAACCACGCTGGTTCTGCCGGACACGTATCCGGATCTAGCCAACAAAAACGGCACCGTCTTCATCGAGGCCGACACGGACCGGTTGTCTGTGGCCGGTCTGCGCCAAAACGTCGATTATGGCGTGATCTCAGCGCTCCCGGCTGCCAACAGCGTATCCACACAGCCGTAGCGTTTCCACGGTAACGGCGGTTATTGCCCACTTTCAATCGCCACGGTCACCAGGTTGCTGCGCACGCGAACGCTTTCGCGGCTGCTGGCCCGGCTGGCCGGCAGCGCGGTGACGTCAAAAGCGGCCACGACGGGAACGCTATCGCCGGGCTGAACTCCGGGCGGCACGGTAACCGTGATCTCGGAAACACCGGTCATGCTGGGGACGGCTTTGATCGAATCCACCGTCGCCACCAGCCCGCCGATGGTAACGATTGGCGCCGAATCGCCGGAATCGTCGAGGCCGGTGACGCGAATCGAAATCGAGTCGCCCGGCTGCGCCGGTTGGCCGAGCGCAGTATAGTCGCGGCTGGTGGCCAGCAGCGATGTACCCGTGAGGTAGACCAGGCCTTGGCCACCTCCGCTCCCATCGGCCGAAAACAGAGCCGGAGCCATTCCAGTCGGCCGGACGTTGAGCGGATCCGAACTTCCCGCCGCCGCTTCGGCGACAACCGACAGAGCGGTCCCGGCAGCGACTGCGGGACACACGAAATCGACCCGCGCCCATTCCGCATGGACCAGCGGCACGTAATCACCGTTTATCTGTACGCGGGCGCCGTTCAATTCCGTGCCGGAAGCAGCCGGATCCGAAAGACTGGAGCCCTGGGGGGCCAACCAGCGACCCACTACGCTGGCCAGGGCGCCCGGGCTGCATGCGGACGCTTTGGGGCTCGCCGCATTTCGAACCGCAGTAATGACGGGCAGGCCCTGGTCAACATCGATTCTCACCTGGCCCGACGCGGACGCCTGCGCCGAATTCGTCACTTCGAATTTGACGTTGTAAGTGCCGGTCTGGGCTGAAGAAGGCGTCCATGAGAAGCTGCCCGCGTTGGCGTCGAAGGAAGCTCCGGCCGGGAGGCTGGCGGCGGAATAGACCAGCGGCAGGCCGGCGGGGTCCACCGCCGAGACGGTAAACGCAACCGGCTGACCGGCCAGAACTGCCGTCTCGCCCGGCAGATTCAACACGGGGGTCGGGAGCGGCGTGACGGCGAGCGGCGTCGTCACAACCGTTTGCCCGAACTGTATTGAGACTTGTGCGCTCTGCTGCTTTGCAACCGGGTTGACATACACGCGGAAGGTGACGTGTGTCTGGCCGGGACGGGTTACGATCGAGCTCGGAACCAGCAGATCCGCGCTGCTGCTCGCCACCGCCAGGCGCGCAATTTCCGGAACGTTGGTCGAGTTCAAGTCAACATCAGCGTCGACCCATTGTCCGGCCGAAGGAGCGTTGTTGGCGAAATTCAAGCTGGTGGGCCGTATTCCGGTGATGGAAATCGATGCGGTACGAACGGCCCCCGAAAGAGCGGCTGTGATTTGGGGCTGAGCGTCCTGATCCGAAGCTACGACGGCGACCACAAACGACGCCGACTCTTGCCCTGCCGGTATCACCACCTGGGCCGGCACCTGGACTCGCGAACTGCTTGCCTGAAGGGTAACCGTCGAGCCGCCCGCCGGCGCCGGTTGGCCGATATCGACCGTGCATTGCACCGATGCCACCATCGAGCTATCCGCCGCGCAGGTGAGCGCTGTAATACCGCTCTGGGCTGCCTGCAAAACGATGGACGCAATTTGCGAAGTGCCATTCAGCGAAGCCGTAACCGTCACGGTCTGTGCGCTGGAGATAGAGCCGGCGGTGATCGTAAAGCTGGTGCTGGTAGCCGCCGGACCGACCGTCACCGATGTCGGCATGCTTAGCAAGGTGCTGCTGCTCGACAGCCCGACAATTCCGCCGCCGCTTTGGGAAAGTGTGACCGTGCAGGTGCCCGATTGGCCTGCGCTCAGACTGGCCGGCGTGCAGGTGAGCGTGCTGACGGAGATCTGCACGGAGAGCGTAATCGATGCGGTTTGCGAAGTGCCGTTCAGCGAGGCCGTGACCGTGACAGTTTGCCCGCTGGAGATAGAGCCGGCCGCAGCCGTAAAAGTGGCCGTAGTCGCCGAAGCGCCCACCGTCACGGATGCGGGCACGCTAAGAGAAGCGCTGCTACTGGAGAGCGCGACCGTGCCACCGCCGGTCTGCGATAGAGTCACCATGCAGGTGCTCGATTGGTCCGCACCGAGGCTCGCCGGTGTGCAGGTGAGCGTACTGACGGACAGCGGCGCGGAGAGCGTGACTGAGGCCGTACGCGAAGTGCCGTTCAGCGAAGCCGTGACCGTGACAGTTTGCCCGCTGGAAATGGAGCCGGCCGTAGCCGTAAAAGTGGCCGTGGTCGCCGAAGCCCCCACTGTCACCGAGGCGGGAAGGCTAAGAGCGGCGCTGCTGCTTGTTAGTGCGACGGTTCCACCGCCGGTCTGTGATAGTGTGACGGTGCAGGTACTCGATTGCCCCGCGCTGAGGCTCGCCGGCGTGCAGGCGAGAGCATTGACGACCGATAACGTCGCGGAGAGCGTGATCGGGGCCATACGCGAGGTGCCGTTCACAGAGGCCGTAACAATGGCGGTCTGTGCGCTGGAGACGGACCCGGCCGTGACCGTAAAGCTGGCCGTGGTTGCCGACGGACCGACCGTCACCGACGCGGGCACGCTAAGGGAGGCAGTGCTGCTCGACAGCCCGACGATTCCACCGCCGGTTTGGGTAAGCGTGACCGTGCACGTGCCCGATTGGCCTGCGCTCAGGCTCGCCGGCGTGCAGGTAAACGTACTGACCGATAGCGGCATGGAGAGGGTGATCGAGGCGGTTTGCGAGGTGCCGTTCAGCGAGGCCGTCACGTTAGCGGTCTGCCCGCTGGAGATGGATCCTGCCGTGGCCGTAAATGTGGCGCTGGTTGCCGACGAGCCCACCGTTACCGAAGCGGGGACGCTAAGCGACGCGCTGCTGCTCGACAGTCCGACGGTTCCACCGCCGGTCTGAGAAAGTGTGACCGTGCAGGTGCTCGATTGGCCTGAATTCAGGCTCGCCGGAGTGCAAGTAAGTGCACTCACCGACGTCTGCACGGAGAGCCCGATCGATGCGGTTCGCGAAGTGCCGTTCAGCGAGGCTGTTACCGTGGCGCTCTGCCCGCTGGAGATGGACCCTGCTGTGGCC
>DATJMP010000094.1:0-5988 GCA_035508655.1 Bryobacteraceae bacterium | reverse complement strand
GTACGAGAGGACCGGGGTGGACGAACCTCTTGTGATCCAGTTGTCCCGCCAGGGGCACCGCTGGGTAGCGAAGTTCGGTCAGGATAAACGCTGAATGCATATAAGCGTGAAACCTTCCCCAAGATGAGATCTCCCAAGCTTAAAGCTAAGAAGGGCACTGGAAGACGACCAGTTTGATAGGACGGATGTGTAAGCCGGGCGACCGGTTGAGCTTACCGTTACTAATTGCCCGTTCGGCTTGACCATAAAACTCTACTGCGCACAGCAGGGTAGGCCTCCTGGCCTGCCCCAATGAGCGCTGCACTTTCCGCAAGCCCGTCAATATTCCAAACCGCTCGCTGACGCTTGCCGGCTCCATTCCGAGCCGCGACCGTCAGGGAGCGGTCCAACGCTTTCTGGGTGACCGTAGCGAGGAGGACCCACCCGTTCCCATCCCGAACACGGAAGTTAAGCTCCTCAGCCCCGATGGTACTGCGCGGGCAACCGCGTGGGAGAGTAGGAAGTTGCCCGGTTTATTCCCCAAAGCCCCGGCCTCAAACCCGGGGCTTTTCTGTTTCTATCCGCATTCCCCTCCGCCCATCACACGCTTGTGCTCCCGCTCAGGCGAAACCTGCTACAACAGTCTCCATGGCACTACCATTGACCGGCCGCCGGCAGTTCCTCCAGGCCGCCGGCGGAGCGGCTCTTACCGCATCGCTGCTCACCCGCAACGTGCGCGGCGCAAACGACAAGCTCAATGTCGCATTCATCGGCGTGGGCCGCATGGGCTCCTCCAACATCGGCTATGCCGCCAAGACGCCGGGAGTCGAAATCGTCGCCGTTTGCGACGTCTACCAGCCGCACCTCGAGCGTGCCCAGGCGCAGGCGCGCAAGCTCGGCTTCGAAGGTGTGAAGGCCGTCAAGGACTTCCGCGAAATCCTCGCCGACAAGACAATTGACGCCGTCTCCATCGCCGCTCCCGATCATTGGCACGCCTACATGACCGTCGAAGCCTGCAAAGCCGGCAAAGACGTCTGGGTAGAGAAGCCCGCCTGCGTTTACGTCGAAGAGGGCGTCAAAATGGTCGAGGCCGCTCGCAAGTACAATCGTGTCGTGCAGGCCGGTACCATGCAGCGTTCCGGCGGGTTCTTTCAGAAGGCCCGAGGGATCGTCAAGAGCGGCGATCTCGGCACCATCACCTTCTGCCGCACCTTCCAGGCCGGTCTCACCAAGAAGCAAGGCGAGGGCAATCCGCCCGATTCCGATCCGCCCGCCGGCCTCGATTGGGACCTCTGGCTCGGCCCGGCTCCCAAGCGCCCCTTCAACGCCAACCGTTGGGGCGTCGGAGATCGCTGGTCCACTTTCCGCTACTTCTGGGACTACGCCGGCGGCGCCATGACCGATTGGGGCGTGCATCTGCTCGATGTCGTCCAGTTCGCCCTCGACGAAGCCATGCCCGTGTCCGTCGCCGCGCAGGGAGGCAGATTCTACGTCGAGGACAATACCGAAACGCCGGACACCATGCTTGTCACCTACCGTTATCCCGCCTTCGTCGGCTCATACGAGAGCCGCACCACCAATAACGGCATGATGTATAACAGTACCTACGGCACTTCGTTTCACGGCACGGAAGCGACCCTCATGGTGAATCGCGACGGCTATTGGATCTTCCCCAACGGCAAGGGGAAGGAGCCGGTTGAAGAGAAGAACAAAGAACTGGCCTCCATGAACGAGCCGCACTGGAAAAACTTCGTCGAATGCGTGCGTACGCGGGCAAAACCGATCAGCGACATCGAAACCTGCGTTCGCTCCACTACCACCTGCCTCCTGGCCAACCTCGCCTACCGGCACGGCATGACGCTCGATTTCGACGACAAGGCCTTCACCGTGAAGCAGCATGAGATCAAACCGTTCCTGAAGGCCCGATATCGTGCACCCTGGAAACTGGAGGTATAGCAAATCATCATGAAATGGATATCTGTAATCGCCTTCCTGCTGGCGGCTACCGGCGCCAGTGCGCAGAACGTCACCGGACGATGGACCGGCCCCGGGGCCCTCACCAATACCGGCGTGCCTGCCGATAACGGCACCGAACTGGTTCTGGCGCTCAGCGAGTCAGGCGGCAAGATCACCGGCTACATCGAAGGGCCTCGCGCCAACGACAGCATCGTTTCTGGAAAGCTCGAAGGCAACAAGCTCACGCTCGAAGCCGAGCGCGCCGGCCGCGGCGGTCAAATGCAGACGGTCACCTACACCGCTGAAATCGAGGGCGGCAAGCTGAAGCTCACCATGCCCCAGCCGCAGTTCGGCGGCCGGGGAGCCGGCCGCGGTGGCCGTGGCGGTGCGCCCCGTCCTCCGCAGGTCTTCGAGCTTGCCCGTGTCTCCAGCAAGGATCCCGGCCCGAAGCCCGCGCCCGCTCCGCTGGTCTCGCTCCCCATGCCCGAGCCTGTGAAGCACGAGCTCGCCCGCACGCCTCCCATGGGCTGGAATAGCTGGAACAAGTTCCGTAACCAGGTGAGCGACGCCATGGTGCGGGAAATGGCCGACGCCATCGTCAGCTCGGGCATGCGCGACGCGGGTTATATTTACGTCAACATCGACGACACGTGGGAAGGCTTGCATCGCGATTCCCGCGGCAACATCGTCACCAACAACAAATTCCCCGACATGAAGAAGCTTGCGGATTACATCCACAGCAAAGGCCTCAAGCTTGGCATCTATTCTTCGCCCGGACCCAAGACCTGCGCCGGCTACATGGGCAGCTATCAGCACGAGGAGCAGGACGCCAGGACATTCGCCTCCTGGGGGATTGATTATCTGAAGTACGACTGGTGCAGCGCCTCCCAGGTCTATACGAATAACGATCAGGCCACCATGGCCGGCGCTTACGCCAAGATGGGTCTCGCACTCCTCAACTCCGGCCGGCCCATCGTCTACAGCCTCTGCCAGTACGGAAACCTGGACGTGGGTGAATGGGGTGAAAGCGTCGGCGGCAACCTGTGGCGCACCACCGGCGACATCCAGGACAACTGGAATTCCATGTCCCACATCGGCTTCGAACTCCAGCCCGGCCGCGAGAAATATGCCTGGGCGGGACATTGGAACGACCCCGACATGCTCGAGATCGGCAATGGCGGCATGACCGATACCGAATACCAGACGCACATGAGCCTGTGGTGCATTCTGTCGGCCCCTCTCCTCGCCGGCAACGATATCCGCAGCATGTCTCCGTCGATCGCTTCCATCCTCATGAACAAGGAAGTGATCGCCGTCGATCAGGACCATCTCGGCCGCCAGGGCGTACGCGTGGCCAAGGATGGCGACCTCGAAGTCTGGGCCAAGCCGCTCGCCGGGGACGCCTACGCGGTCGGCCTGTTCAATCGCGGTGCCGAGTCCGCGAAGATCACTGCCAGGTGGAGTGACATTGGCATCCAGGGTTCGCACCCGGTGCGCGACCTGTGGAAGCACCAGGACCTCGGCGCCGTGGCGGATTCCTTCTCCGCCGAAGTTCCGTCGCACGGCGTGGTGATGATCAAGGTATCGAAGTAATTGTGGAGCAAGCCTCCGGCTTGCCATGCCGGCGTCTACGCCGGCACACCGTATGGAATCGGAAGAAGGTTCCGCGTAGCTGGAGCCGAGCTGACAACTGATCCGCTCAAAGCTACACCGTTTCTCCCCGCACCAGGTCCTCGTACGTTTCCCGGCGGCGGATCACGCGGTATCCACCGCCTTCCACCAGCACTTCCGGTGCCCGCGGCCGCGAATTGTAGTTCGATGCCTGCACGAATCCGTAGGCGCCGGCCGCGCATACCGCCACGAAGTCACCCGGCATCAGGTTCGCCAGCTTGCGGTCCCGCGCCAGGAAATCGCCCGTCTCGCACACCGGGCCCACCACGTCCGCCGTAATCTCCGGCAGCGGGTTCTTGCGCACCGGAACGATCTCGTGATGCGCGCGGTAAAGCGCCGGACGGATCAGGTCGTTCATCGCAGCGTCTACTACCACGAATTCCTTCGGCCCATTCTTCTTCCGGTAGAGCACACGCGCCAGCAGGATGCCGGCCGGTCCGGCAATCGATCTTCCCGGTTCCACCATCACCGCCAGGCCCGTTGCGCACAGCCGTTGCTTTAACTGTTCGATGAATTTCGCGATCGGAGGCGCCTGCTCGGCATGCCGGTAAGCGATTCCCAATCCGCCGCCCAAATCCACGTGCCGGATCTCGTGCCCCTGCTCGCGCAGGCTCGCCGCCAACGCGAGTACCTTGTCCAGCGCCTCCAGAATCGGCGCCGGGTCCAGAAGCTGCGAGCCGATGTGGCAGCTCACGCCCCGCGCCTCCAGGTTTTGCATTTGCCGCGCCCGCCCGTACACCGCGGCAGCCTCGCCGATGGGGATTCCGAACTTGTGCTCGCTGAGCCCGGTTGAAATATAGGGATGGGTAGAGGCGTCCACGTCCGGATTCACGCGCAATGCAAATCCGGCCCGCACGCCGCGCCGCGCCGCCAATGAATCGATGAGCGCCAATTCGCTTTCCGATTCGCAATTGAAGCTGTGAATCCCGCTGGCCAGCGCGTATTCAATCTCCGCCGCCGTCTTGCCCACGCCCGAAAACACCACGCGTTTCGGATCGCCGCCTGCCGCCAGAACCCGGTACAGCTCGCCTCCCGACACGATGTCGAATCCGGCGCCCGCCTTGGCCAGCAGCGCCAGCACGGCCAGAGACGAGTTGGCTTTCACGGCGTAGCAGACCGAGTGCGGCACTTCGCCGAATGCCTGGTCGTAAGCGCGGAAGTTATCCAGCAGCGCCAGGCTGGAGTACACATACGCGGGAGTGCCCACGTGAGCCGCCAGGTCCGCGAGCGGAACCTGCTCGCAATAAAGGTCGTTTCCGGAGTATGAGAACATCGCGTGTCGGCGAAATTCTCATTGTTGCACGGGCGGGGCCGCTGTCCCTGCCGGACCGGTTTTCTGTCGGCCTGGGTTGGACGCGCTTTGTTGTGCCCGCAATGCCTCCACCGCCGCCAGCGTCTTTTGCCACTGCTTCGAAATTCGCTTCGTGGCATACCGGAAGTGCGGGTTGGAGAAGAATGCCAATATATTCGCACGCAGTTCCGGGTTGATTCCCGCCGGGTCTCTCTGGGCGAGCAGAATGGCAAGCTTGGCATACGCGTCGTCACACATCCGGTATTCGCCGGGACGCGTCTCATGACCGGTGTCGAGATCCAGCTCGGCCAGTTGCAATTGCCCGGCCCCAAGCCGCTTCAGCAAACCGCCGTAGAGGCTCATCGTTTCCTGGAAGCTCCGTTGAAAAAGCGCTTCGGTGTGCGGCGGCGGAACCTTGAACCACAGCGTTTTGAAGACACCCACTTTAGGGAAGAGCTCGATGCAATCACCCAGGAAATGGGCTAGAATTCCGGGCTGGTCATATCGCTCGTTCCATTCCTTCTGGTAATCCGAGCGCGACAACCGGTAGACGAAGCGCTCGCGCAGCAACCCGGCCTGTTGCAGCTCGCTCTTCCGCTGGGCCCACGCCACGCGCGTCATTTCCGGAAGGATCACGCTCACCATACGGCGGTACCAGCTTAGCGCCCGGTCCAGGTCGGAAAAGATGTCCTGCATCTGAATGCCGTAGGTATCCTCAAAGGCGTGCTCCAGCAATGGGGTCGCTACCTTGAAGCCGATAAAATCGTGATAGTTCTTCGGGGCGTAGTTGCCGCGGGCGGCCTGCAGCACGTCAAAACCGAACTCCACGCTCATGTGCGCGCGTGGATTGTCTTCGTAGGTGACCACCGCCCCGTAGTGGCGCTGCAGCCTCGGGTAGTCGATCGGCACAGCCAGGTTCACCGCCAGCCGGTGCCCCTCGGTGTCGCCGACGTAATGCGCAAGGGCCCCCAGCGCAAACGCGTACTCGTCAACGTCTTGCGAGTCGCGGAGCAAGGCAAGAACGAAGTCGCCGCTGCGTACGTAATGGGTCAGGTCGCTGAACAGCCGGCTGCCGAACGGGTAATACCCCA
>DATJMP010000093.1:0-4549 GCA_035508655.1 Bryobacteraceae bacterium | reverse complement strand
TATGCAGGATCGCCGGGACATGCGCCTGCGTCCAGTTAATCGCGAACGGGAAGCTCGAAACCAGAACCACGGCCGTCCTGGGATTCGCCGCGTACACCTGCTTGATGAGCTGTTCCTGTCCGAGGTCGATCGACTCCCGGTCGCGCCCTTCGCGCCCATCGCTCGGCGCCGTGCAAGGCAGCGTCACCCCGCCGCCTTCGGTGTTGCTATACCAGTCGTGCCGCATGTCCGGACCGCAGGTCGGATCGTTCCCCACTACCACGATGGCCGCGTCGGAATGCCGCGCCGCGTTCACCGCAGCGTTGCCCAGTTCGTCCGCGGCGTAGTTCACCGCCACCGCCGCGCCCAGTTCTTCCTTGATGCCCTGCAAAGGCGTCGCCGCGTAGGGCGGCGTGCCGCCATACCAGTCCCAGTGGACGGAATCGGCCAGAGGTCCGATCACCGCCACGGATTTCAGCGCCTTCTTGTCAAACGGCAGGAAATTGTTGTCGTTCTTCAGCAACACGATGGATTCGAGGGCCATCCTGCGGGAAACCGCGCGATCCTGCTCGGTATTCCACGGCTCCGGCGAGTCTTTGATCTTCGCATACGGCACCATTTCCGGCGGATCCAGCAATCCCAGCTTGATCGCGATCTTGAACTTCGGCCCGAGCGCCGCGTCGAGATCCGCCACCGTAAGCGAGCCGTCTTTCAGAGCCGCTTTGGTTTCGTCCGCGTAACGGTCCAGGAACTGGTTGATGCCGGCTTTCAGGCACGCCACCACGGCCGCTTCGTGGTTGGGGAACATGTGGCGCGGTTCCACCAGCAGCCGCACCGCGCCGCCGTCGCTCGAAAGCACGTCTACGCCCCACTTGTCCCGCACAATGCTGCGCAGAATCGGATTCACGGCCATCGCCGTCCCGTTCCAGCCGTTGTACGAGGCCATTACCGCCTTCGCCCCGCCCTCCAGGAAACCCATGCGGAAGGGAACGGAATAATATTCCCAGAACAGCCGCTCGTCGAAATCGGATGAAGATAGATTCCGGTGGTCTTCGTTGCTGTTCGCCAGAAAATGTTTCAGCAGCGCCGCGGCCTGCCAGTATTTCGGATTGTCTCCCTGCAGGCCCTTGATGAACGCCACCGCCATGGTTCCGTTGAAGAATGGGTCTTCGCCATACACTTCTTCGCTGCGGCCCCAGCGCGGGTCGCGCGCCAGGTCCGACTGCGGCCCCCAAAGCATCAGGATCTGGCGGTCGTACTTCGCGGTTTGGGTGATGAAACGCGCTTCGTAGCCTTCCACCGCGCCCGCCTGCCGTACCAGATCGGGGTCCCAGGTTTCTCCCATCCCCGGAGGCTGCGGAAACTGCGTGGTGGTGATGGGCTGCCGCGTCCCACGCGGTTCCCGCTGCACCACGCCGTGGATACCCTCCGAACTGCCGATGTTCGGCACCCCCAGCCGTGCCACGCCCGTGCGCGTGCCCAGGCACTCGATCTTCTCCTCCGTGGTCATCAACGACAGAAGATTCTCGATGCGCTTGTCCGGCGGCAGGTTCGGATCGTCGAATGGATACCGTGGCTGTTGCGCAACGGCGGGCGACAGCACAACCGCAAAGAGGCAAATGAGATCTGCAACGTGGCTTTTCATGAGGCAACCACACCAAGCTTATCAAGAGTCCGCGAATCGCACCTTAAAATCATCTATATTACTGATTCTAAAGCACATCTGGGTTCGTCCGGCCAATTCAGAACCCTTTCCAAACCGCACAAAAGCGCACAAAACCGCACATTCCGCCCAAATGGACTGCGTCAGAAAATGAGACAGCTCGAGTTTGTGCACTTCACATTAAACGGGAGCTGAACCATGGCGAAAAAGAAAAACGGGAAGGCCGCGAAGGCGGAGAGGAAAGCGCCCCATCCAGGGGTGCCGCCGCGACGGCATCCGGTAGGGTTGCGGCAACAGGCGGTCGAGCGCATGGCGCTGGGCGGAAATGTGACCGCCCTGGCGCGGGAGTTAGGGGTGCATCGCAACGTGCTGTATTACTGGCGGAAGCATCCACCAGGCGGTCCGCCGGACGCCTACAAAGAGCTGAGCGCGGCCGAGCACCAGGTGCGGGAACTGCAGGCCCAAGTGGCCACCCTGGAAGGCAGCTTGGGACGGAAGATCCTGGAATTGGATTTTTTCGCAAGTGCCTTGCGACGAGTCGGGGGGACACGCCGGAGCAGCAGCAGCGCTGGCGGGCCGGCATCTACGGAGAGATCCGGGAGCGGGCAGAGCGTAGGCAAGGCGGACTGAGCGTATACCAGATGTGTGAGTTAGGCGGGGTGAGCCGGGCCAGTTTCTACCGGCATTGGGAGGCGGAAGGGCCGTCGGAAGCGGAGATGGCGGTGCGGGACGCCGTGCAGAGGGTGGCCTTGGGGAACCGATTTTATGGCTACCGGCGGGTGCAAGCACAGTTACGGCAGGAGGGCTACGCGGTGAGCGGCAACCGGGTGCGGCAGTTGCTGCGGGAAGACAACCTGCTGGCGCTGCGGCGGCGGCGCTTCGTGGTCACCACCGATTCCCAGCACCAGTTGCGGGTACATCCGAATCTGGCGCAACGGTTGGAGCTGACGCAGACCAATCAACTGTGGGTAGCGGACCTGACCTACGTGAGGCTGCGCCGTGAATTTGTGTATGTGGCGGTGGTGTTGGACGCGTTTTCGCGGCGCGCAGTGGGATGGGCCGCGGGCCGGCGCATGGATGCCAGCTTGCCGTTAATGGCATTGCGCCGGGCGGTGACGCAACGGCAACCGCAGCCAGGCTTAGTGCTGCATTCCGACCGCGGGTCCGTGTACGCCAGCGCGGACTATCAGGAATACCTGGAGTCCCTCCAGGCGGTGGCCAGCATGAGCCGGGCGGGCCGGCCGTGGGAGAATGGCAAGTGCGAGAGTTTCATCAAGACGCTCAAACAAGAGGAGATCGAGGCGCGCCAGTACGCCAGCCTGGAGGAAGTGGAGCAGCACGTCGACGAGTTTCTGGAACAGATTTACAACCGGCAGAGACTGCATTCGGCATTAGGTTATAGCTCTCCGGCACAGTTTGAAGCGGCGCAGGCCGCCCGGCAAACCGATCCGCCCACCGGGTGGCAGCCGGCGGTGCTGCGTCTGCCGGCTTACCAGGAGCGTACCGCCGGGGAGGTCCAGCCATGAAACCGGGGGACTGCTGTCAGGGGCGCGTGCGTTTTTTCAGGCATGCCGGAATCTATCGGTCCGATGTGTTCTCAAACCCCAAGCCACCCCTTCGGGAGCGCGGTAGCGCCTCCCGTTGGTCGGCCCTGCACCAGAGTGGTGGGGCGCGGCTTGGTGCACCGCGCCCGCTCATCGTCCGCGATGAGTTCCGGCCGGCTAATCCTCGATCAGGTTGCTCGCCAGCAGAGCCTGTCTCCGCTTCACCGGCAATCCGATCATACGACCGTGGGCCAATGGGGCAAAATAGTTTGTATCGAACGGTAAACTGCACAAACCCGAGTTGTCTCAAAAACCTGCGCAGTCCAGCGTGGCCCGCCGCCCCAGGCGCGTCCCCTGCTACGCTAATCACCATGCCGTCCGGATCTCCGGAAGTCGCCCTCTCCGCCGAAAAACTCTCCAAGGTCTACCGCTCGGGCGACTCCGACCTGGTCATCTTCGACGCCCTCAACCTCGAAGTCCGCCGCGGCGAAATGCTCGCCCTGGTCGGCGAATCGGGCGCCGGCAAGTCCACCCTGCTTCACCTTTTGGGCGGTCTGGACAGGCCCACGAGCGGTACGATATACTACGGTTCGATAGACATTTCACGGCTCGCGGATTCGGAACTTGCCAGTTTCCGGAATCGGGAGATTGGATTTGTTTGGCAGATTCACTACCTGCTGCCGGAATTTACGGCGCTCGAAAATGTGATGATGCCACTGCTGATCCGGGGGGTTCCGCACAGCAAAGCGGCTTCGGATTCGCTAGCGAGGTTGGATGAAGTCGGGCTTCGGGCGCGCGCCACACACCGCGCAGGGGAACTATCCGGGGGGGAGCAGCAGCGCATTGTGCTGGCCAGGGCTCTCGTCGGGGAACCCTCCGTCCTGCTCGCCGACGAGCCTACCGGCAACCTCGACTTCAGGACCGGTGAAATGATCTTCGATCTTCTCGAGCGCCTGCATCGTTCTCATACGCTCACCTCGGTTCTCGTTACTCACAATTTGGCATTCGCCCGGAGATGCGATCGAATCCTGATGATGGAAGGCGGCGGTCTGCTCGCCGCCGGCCCCGGTGCCGGTCCGGACATTGTGCATCCGCGCGGGGATGGGTAGTATCTTTAAATAATAGGGAGCGTCACGGCCATGTTTGAACGTTATACAGAAAAGGCCCGGCGGGTCATCTTCTTCGCCCGCTACGAGGCCAGCCAGTTCGGCAGTCCTTATATCGAAACCGAGCATTTGCTCTTGGGTCTGCTGCGGGAGGACAAGGCCCTTGCCAACCGCTTCCTGCGGTCGCACGCGGCGGTCGAATCCATTCGCAAACAGATCGAAGGCCATACCACGATTCGGGAGAAGGTTTCCACTTC
>DATJMP010000092.1:0-55607 GCA_035508655.1 Bryobacteraceae bacterium | reverse complement strand
TGCCGATGATCCACTAAGCCAGGGCGAGGTCGGTAAGTGCGGCGCGTCCGTCTGCTCGCTGGAGGACATGGAAATCCTCTTCCGCGGCATCCCGCTGGGAGAGGTCACGGTTTCCATGACCATCAATTCACCGGCGGCGGTGCTGTGGGCCATGTACCTGGCGGTGGCCGAGAAACAGGGTGTCGACTGGGCGCGTGTTTCCGGCACCCTCCAGAACGACATCCTCAAGGAATACATCGCGCAAAAGGAATTCATCTTTCCGCCGCGCCCTTCCATGCGGCTGGTCACCGATACCATCGAATTCGGCGCGCGCCACACTCCCAGGTTCAATCCGATTTCAATCAGCGGCTACCATATTCGCGAAGCTGGTTCGACGGCTGTCCAGGAGCTGGCCTTTACGCTGCGCGACGGCATGGAATACGTGGATTGGGCCCTGGAGCGCGGCTTGGCCATCGATGAATTCGCGCCGCGTCTCAGCTTCTTCTTCAACGCCCATAACGACTTCTTCGAGGAAATCGCGAAGTACCGCGCGGCGCGTAAAATCTGGGCCTACGCCATGCGCGACCGCTACGGCGCGCGTGAAGAGCGCAGCCTCAAACTGCGGTTCCATGCGCAGACCGCCGGCTGCTCGCTCACCTGGCAGCAGCCCTATAACAATGTCGTGCGCACAGCCGTCCAGGCCCTTGCGGCGGTTCTGGGCGGGGCGCAATCGCTGCACACCAACTCGCTCGACGAAGCCTATGCGCTGCCCAGCGAGCAGGCCGTCACCATCGCGCTGCGCACGCAGCAGATCCTGGCCCACGAAAGCGGCGTCGTCAATACTCCCGACCCGCTCGGCGGCAGCTACTTGTTGGAAAAACTTACGCTGGAAACAGAGTCCGCGGCCAACCAATATATCGAGACCATCGACCGGATGGGCGGCATGATCGCAGCCATCGAAAAGGGTTTCCCGCAAAGCGAGATCGCCGCGGCCAGCTATCGCTACCAGCGCGAGGTGGAAGCAGGCGATCGCGTGATCGTAGGCGTGAACCGCTTCCAGTCCGGCGAGCAGCCGATCGAGGTGCTGCAGATCGATGAAACCGCCGGCCGCCTCCAGCAGGAGAAACTTTCGGCCCTGCGCCGGAGGCGGGACCAGGCGGAAGTGCAAAGGGCGCTCGACGCCCTCCGCCGTGCCGCCGAAGGCACGGAGAACACGATGCCGTATATCCTGAATGCGGTGCGCGCCTACGCCACGCTTGGCGAAATCTGCAACGCCCTGCGCGGCGTCTTCGGCACGTACCAGGAAGCGACGCACCTGTAGCACATGCAACCGCCCATTCGAGTGCTGGTCGCCAAGCCGGGCCTGGATGGCCACGACCGCGGCGCCAAGATTATCGCCCGCGCCCTCCGCGATGCCGGCATGGAAGTAATCTATACCGGGCTGCGGCAGACACCGGAGATGATTGTCAACGCCGCCCTGCAGGAGGACGTGCAGGTAATCGGCCTGTCGATCCTTTCCGGCGCGCACAACGCCATTGTCCCGCGCGTGCTGGAACTGCTTCGCGAGCGGGATATGTCCGAGGTGAAGCTGATCGTGGGCGGCATCATCCCCGACGAGGATGCGGAGGAGTTGAAGCGGCAGGGCGTGGCCGCCATCTTCCAGCCGGGCGCTTCGCTCGAAAGCGTCGTGAGCTTCATCCGGTCCTCTTTGGCGTCCCGAACCTGAGATTGGAAGAGGTCTTTTTGCCGTTCTCCCGCCCGCGGTCGAACCCCGAAAACCATGCTCCGCACCGCCTTCCCGCTGTGGAAAAGCCTGTGCGGTCACTTCACACCTGTAGCCCCCCACACTCGTTGTTGGGCGTGGCAACATCCGCTAATATAAAGGCTTACTAATCCTCGGATGGCAGTCTCCCGTGAAACTGTGTCTTCCTATTAATCGATCTCTTCGGAAAAGCGCGGAGTGGAAAGGTAACCTTCGATGAAGTCTTTCAGGCCTGCCCGCCTGCTGTTGGCACCCTTCTGTCTCTGCGTTTTTAGCGTTTCTCAACTAGGGGCCCAAACGCCGCCGGCTCAGCCGCAGAAAGCGCCCGCCGGAACGCCGCAACCACCGGCCGCGCCGCAGCCGCAACAGCCAGCGCAAAGGAATCCCTTCGAAAACGTCCCAGAAACCGAGCAGCCGCAGCAACAGTTGCAGGTTCCGAACCCCAACGCGCCAGCCGCGCCGGCGCTTCCCAAGGCCAACGGCGAAGTCATTGATTCCGTCGAATTCCGCGGAGCTCGCCGGGTGCCCCAGGACACCCTCAAGGCCATGATCGACACCAAGGCCGGTGACGTTTACAGCGAAGATGTTCTGCGCCGCGATTTCATGCACCTGTGGAACACCGGCCGCTTCGACGATATCCGCCTTGAAACCGAGCCAGGCAAAAACGGCCTGATCGTTCGTTTTGTAGTTACCGAGCGCCGGGTAATCCGCTCCATTGATTACCCTGGCATCCACTCCGTCACCGTTTCGGAAATTCTGGACCGCTTCAAGGAGCGCAAGGTCGGGTTGTCGGTGGAATCCCAGTACGATCCCGACAAGGTCCAGCGAGCCGCCATCGTGCTGAAAGAGTTTCTGGCCGAGCGCGGCCGGCAATATGCCACGGTCGACCCCGAAATCGAGCAGATTCCGCCGTCTTCGTTGAAGATCTCGCTGGTGGTGAACGAGGGACCCAAGGTCAAGGTGGGCAATATCGATATCACGGGCAACAAGGCTTATAACGACCGATGGGTTATCCGCACCATGAAGAACCTCAAGCCGTATGGAATCCCATACTCGCTGGTTCTGGAAGACGTGTTTGCCAAGACCTTCGACCAGGAAAAACTGGACGAAGACAAGGAAATGATCCGGCAGGCGTACCAGGATCACGGCTATTTCGAAGCCAAGGTGCTGGAAGACACTGTGAAAATCGTGCCCAGCGGCGGTCATGGCTTCCGTCTGCCTCTGCTCCTCACCCGAGGCCAGGGGATCGCCGCCAATATCACCATCCCGGTGGAAGAAGGCCGGCTCTACCATCTGCGCAACATGAACTTCGTGGGCGTGAAGCTGTTCCGCACGCCGGAAGTGCTCATGAGGCCCGTGTTCGGCATGGGCAAGGGCGACGTCTTTTCGACCGAGAAGCTGCGCAAGGGCATCGAGAACATGCGCAAAATGTACGGCCAGTTCGGGTATATCGACTTCGTCCCCGAGCCTAGCTTCGATCCTGTCCCCAACACCGACCAGATCGACCTCACTCTGACCGCCGATGAAGGCAAGCAGTTCTTTATCCGCCGCATTGATTTCTCCGGCAACATCACCACTCGCGATAAGGTCATCCGCCGCGAGTTGCTGCTCGACGAAGGCGATATGTTCAATACCCAGCTCTGGGACCTCAGCATCCTGCGTCTCAACCAGCTGGGCTACTTCGAAATGCTGAAGAAAGAGGATGCGGCTACCATCACGCGGAATCCGCAGTCGAACACGGTCGACATCACGTTGAAGGTCAAGGAGCGCGGTAAGAATTCCATCGGCTTGAACGGCGGTGTGTCCGAAATCGCCGGCAGTTTCGTCGGGTTCAATTACTCCACTAATAACTTCCTGGGCTTGGGCGAGACCCTTTCGCTGCAATCGCAGGTCGGCACCCGCATGGACAATGTGAGCTTCGGCTTCACCGAGCCTTACCTGTTCGACCGGCCCTTGCAGGCCGGCTTCACCATCTACTACCGCCGCTTCGATTTCGACCAGGCTCGCGAAGCATCGATTCTGGCCGGAACGAACCTGATCCCGCTCTACAACCAGCTCGGCACGCAGAACCTGCTGAACTATATTCAGGACAGCCGTGGCGCGTCGATTTCCGCCAGCTACCCGCTGCGCCGCAGCTTCGCCCGCCTCGGCATCAGTTACGGTTACGACATTACGAATACCAAGACGCTCACCACGGCGGCTTCGAATTACTTCGAATACATCAACTTTGATGGCGTCTATGGTCCGAACTCTCTGGTGGGCGTGCGCACCAGCCACATCACGCCGTCATATTCCTACAACACGGTAAACCACCCCATCACCCCAACCGCCGGACGCAGCCTGTTCATCTCCAGCGATTTCGCCGGCAGCGTCCTCGGCGGCAACGTGAACACCGTCCGCCTAACCATCGACGCCAAGTACTTCAAGCAGGCCCCCTGGCACAAGAACCACATTCTGGCGTTCCATGTGATGGCATCTTCCATCACGGGCTATGACGGTAAGTATGTGCCGCCTTATTCCCGCACCTTCATGGGTGGCGAGCAGGATATCCGCGGATTCGAAATCTGGGGTATCACGCCCATCGCCTGGATTCCCACCGAAACTGCGATCGGCGTCCTGAATGCGAACGGCACGCCGCGCACGCAAAACGTGGTAAGCGGCGGCCAGGTGACGCAGCAGGCGGTCACCATGCAGGTGCCCGGATATCAGATCATCACGCCGGGCGGCGATACGCAACTCGTGGCCAACTTCGAATACCGCATACCGATTGTCGGGCCGGTCACGCTGGCGCCCTTCTTCGATGCCGGCGTCGATAAGATCCTGTTGTCCAAAGAGCTCACCATGGATCCGCAGCGCATCGCGCAGCTTAACGCGGAGTTCCCGCAGGCCGGTTTCGGCAACATTGTACAGGTCGCTCCCGGCACGCAGAAGCCGCGGGCCTCTACCGGTTTGGAACTACAGGTAATGTTACCGGTGGTGAACGCACCCTTCCGGCTTTACTTCGCATACAATCCATCGGTTGTACGGGAATATCTGCAGCCCCCGATTGTGGCGGATCGCTCGATGTTTCCCAATCAGGCGACCTACAACTCGTACCTGCTGGCCAATGAGGCGGGTAATTACCCGTTCTTCGAGAAGCGGACTATGTTCCGTTTCACGATCGGCCGCACCTTCTGAGGGCTGTTTGCGCGCAACGAATGGTAGAATTAGAAACTTAGGAGTTCGTACTTGAAGAAGAATTGCATCGTTTTTTCCGCCTTTGCCGTGGGCTTGGTCGCGTTGGCGCAAGCTCAGTCGGCCACGCCCAGTAAAGTCGCCATCATCCACGTGCAGAACGCCATTCTGCAGACCAAGGATGGGCAAAAGGCGCAGCAGGAATTGCAGGTGAAGTTCAACCCGCGCAAGCAGCAGATCGAAAAGAAGCAGGCCGATATCGCCGCGCTGCAGGACCAGATGAAGAAAGGCAGCGCCACGATGAGCGACGACGCCAAAACCCGGCTCGCACGCGATATCGACACCGGCCAGAAAAGTCTTCAGCGCGACAGTGAGGATTTCGAGGCCGACGTAAACCAGGAAGAGCAGCGGATCATGCAGGATCTGGGGCAGAAGATGATGGACGTCATCATCAAGTACGCCACCCAAAACAGCTACGCCATGGTGGTGGACGTCAGCAATCCGCAAACGCCCGTGCTGTGGGCGGATCCGGGCGTGGACATCACGAACGAGATCATCAAGCTGTACGATCAGGCGCATTCGGGAACCGGAGCTTCGGCGCCCGCTCCTGCGCCGGTCAAGGCACCTGCTCCGGCCGCCAGTCCGCGGAAACAATAAATAAGTCGCAGTTTGGGCTGGGCCGCGAGACACGTTGTCTTGAGGCGGCCCTGTAACCTCCTGAATTCAAAAGGCCGGTATCTCCCGATTGAGACATGCGTGTCTCAATCGGGCTATCGGCGCATTCGGGCCAACCGAGGTACAATCGAGGCAGAGGGATGGTCCTCATGAAGACCTTAGCCGCGGTTTCGGTTGTACTCGTCCTTTCCAGCGGCCTTTGGGCCCAGAATCGCACCGGCTTCGTTAATACGCAGCCGATTGTGCGTTCTTTTCCGAGCGTGATTTATCCGGGCGGAACATCTGCATTACCCGGTGTGCAGCGAACCACCGGCAGTGTGCTGTATCCCGGCGGCGGAACGCAAATCGCGGTCCCCGGCATTCGGAACAATTCGGGGAACGTTTTCAACAACGGCTTTAACAACGGCTTCAACGGCAGTTGGGGCTGGAATGGCGGCCGCCGCAATGGCGGCGCATGGGGCAATAACGTCGGAGCGTGGGGCAATGCCGTTCCGGTGGCTGTTCCAGTTCCCGTATATGTCGGCAACGGGTTCGATGATCCATCAGCCTATTACGGCGCGGCTCCCGGTGCGATGCCGGCAGCGGCTCCGCAAGCACCGCCTAACGTCATTGTGATCTACCCCCAGGGCGCCGCCCCGCCGGCTTACGGCATGTCCCCGGCGCAGCCCGCAATGATGGTGCCACCCTCACAGGGCTCGGCGCCCGCGGCCGAAACCGAGGCCCCTTCTCATTATCTGATCGCTTTGAAGGACCACAGCATTTACTCGGCGGTGGCCTACTGGGTGGATGGCGACACCCTGCACTACTTCACCACCGGCAGTACCCACAACGAGGTCTCGCTCTCGCTCGTCGATCGGGATCTGACCAAGCGCCTGAACGAGGAATCGGGTCTACAGATCGAGTTGCCCGCGGCTAAATAGGCGCCGGTTTTACACTTTGTTCCGGTCGTAATCGAACGGCTCGTTCAGCAGGTGAAGTGCCGGCTCTCCCGGCCGTGGCAGGTACACGGTTTTGAGCGCCGCGCGGGGAAAATCGGTGAGTTTGCGCGCCATCGGGCCATCATCGGTCCATTCGTAAACCGGGATCTCCCAGGGATTGAAGGTATCGGTCAGCCCCCGCTCCTTAAGGATCCGGTAGAGGTGCAGGTTACCCGGCTCGTGACCGCCCAGCCACAGGCCCACCACGTCCACGCGGAACTTGTTCAGGCCGAACATCACCAGGTTGGTCATATAATCATCGCCGACATAGAACCCGTCACCGTCCCGGCCATAGATGCCTTCTATCATGGCGAAGCCGGTCTTCAGGGTGCTCATGTTATCGGCCGTCTTCTGCGCCCAGATTTCCTGCTCAATCGGACGGAGGTTTGCGCCGTTGGCATGCGAGCCGGCGGTATCGTAGCGACTGTAGCCAAGCTTCAGATGCCGCTCGAAGCCGGCATTGACGAGGTCTTCCACTCGCGGATTCACTTCCGGCTTGACGGTGTCGGAGCGCAGGCTGGGCCAGCCTCCGCAAAACTGCGTGAACGGGTGCACCACCAGGCCCTGCTCGTTCTTGGTGCAGAGCGTCAGGCCCATGCTGTGTCCCTTCCACTTGGCGAGATTGAGCATCCACGTTCCCGGCTCGTTTACGGGCGCGTAATGCGGAATTCGCTTGAAGACGACGCCATCCGGCACTTCGCTCCAGGTGAGCTCCCAACCTTCGCGCAGATTGCGCGGGCGGCGTTCGGGGTCCTGGGTGGTGATACCGAGCCGTTCGTTAATATCGAGCAGCCCGCGCAGGTTCCACAGGGCATAAGAGGTGGAATCGATGAAGGTGAAGCGCGTAAGGCCCAGCTCCTTCATGCCCATGAGGAGGCCCTCGTAAAACTGCGGATCGATGCCGGTGCCATACAGCTCCTCGGCCGTGCGATTGCGGCTGGGCGTCAGGCTGGTGGAGTTTGGCTTCAGGATGATGCGGTCGCTGATGGAAATGCCGGGCCGGGCGCTGGGCACGAAAATCTGGCGCGCCAGTCTCAGGCCTTCGGAGCGCTTGGCCTCCGCATCCATCTTGTGTGCCACGCGTGTGCGGCGGACAAAGACGGCTTTGGGATTCTGCTCGATAAAAGGGTGCGGCGCGAAATAGGGGAGGGGAGCCGCGGGTGCGGCGTGCGTGTCGGGTGCGAGCGCGCCGGCCAATGCGGCCGCGCTGCCGCGGAGCATGTTGCGACGAGTGAGCGTCATCTCGAGATCCTCAACTGAATACGACTACCGCCAGGCGTTCGAGCCCGGCCAGCACGACTTCGGTATTCGGACCGCGCCGGTAGGTGCGGAGCGCGGATGGCTGCTGCCCCGGCCGCAAGAGCGTGGCGGAGGCGTGGTTGCCGCGCACATGCGCCACCATCTGGTCGCGCGCGCGGGAGGCGTAATTGACCACACGGAGGACCGGCTTGGAGCGCGGACCGGCCTGAGAAACGGTGGCGATGCCGGCCGGACACTCCCAGATCCGCACGGCGCGGCGGGCGCCGGCAGCATCGAGCACGTCGAGCGCAAAATCTCCGGGGTCTTCGACGGCCTGCCTGTAGGCCAGGATCGCGCCGGAGCCAAGCGAATAAAATTCGCGGTCCTCGAAGGCACGGGAAGGCTTAAGGCCCGCGGTGCGCCACCAGGCGTCGGCGCCCGAAAGGTCAGTAACAACGGTCGCGCCGCCGGAGGCGTGGGCGAGCAGCAAGTTGCGCAGATCGGCCGACGGCGGGCCGATGCCGGCAGCCACCACCACTGGCCGGCGGGCGGCATCCGGCGGAGGAACGCGCGCGGAGGAGACCAGGTCCGGAGAAGCGCTGTGGCGGAACAGTAGCGAAGCGATTTCGGCCGTAGTGTCGCCGGGCTCGACCAGCACCGTGATGGCGCCCGCCGGCGGGTGGCGGAAGAGCGTCTGCTGTTCGCGCAGCCAACGCGCCGTGCGGCCCAGGCTCGACCAGGCGGCCAGCGCAGAGCGGTCTCCAGCCAGCAGCGCGTCGCGGCAGGCTGCGTCCGGCGCCAGGATGTAATTGCCGCCGCCGGCCCAAGCGTCGATAAGGGCCAGTTCCAGAGAATTGTAAGCGATGACTTTACCGGAGGCGATGCCGGCGCCGGCGTCGGGAAGATAGCCGAGCACGGGCTGCGCGGAAGGGTAGAGAGCCCGAATGAGCGGAGGCAGGTAGGTGTCGGAATCGACCCAGGCGTGCTGCGTGGCTCCGGCCGAAAATCCACCGCCCGAACCGCGCCCGCTGGCCTGCGCTCCCGGCCATGCGCCCGCCTTGAATGCTACCGCCGCTCCGGCTTCGGCCTGCGCACCCTGCTCCAGCGGGAGAAGCCGGACGTCATCTGCCGCCAGCGTCTCCGCACCCACCGCGCGGCAATTCGCCGCGACGCGATCGTCCGCTCTGGTAAGCCAGACGACCTCGATGCCGCCCGGAGCCACGAGAGCGGAACAATCCGATGTGGAATCCCACCGCAGCACGATCCGGTTCAGCAGGTCAGCCCTCATGTCTTGTAGGCTAGCGTGCAGCAGACGCTCATGCAAGTGAATCAGGCCTGCATATCTTTTTTAAGTGAAACAAATTAGCTCATTCAGGCCAGCCGATGTCGTGGTCTGATGGCGGAGAAGCGGCACGACAGAATACCGGTAGCGGCCACACCTTGAAATCGGCTAAAACAGGTTCAATCGGCTGGCGGTTTGTCCAGTTCGCGGGCGAGCCAGGCGCGGGCCAGCCTCCAGTCGCGCAGGACGGTCTGCTCGGAAACGTTGAGAGCCACAGCCGTCTCCGCAACTTCGAGACCGCCAAAGAAGCGTAATTCCACCACCTGTGCCTTGCGGGCATCGAAGCGGGCCAGCGCCTCCAGAGCATCGTCCAGGCGCACCATCTCGCGGTCCTGGAGCGGCGCGCCATGGATCGATTCGTGGAGTTCCACGCGAACCTCGCGTCCGCCGCGTTTACCGCTCTGGCGGGCGCGTGCGGCGTCTACCAGAATGCGACGCATCAGGCGGGCGCACACGGCAAAGAAATGCGCACGGTCCTGCCAGCCGGTGACGCGGGCATCCGCAAGCCGGAGCCAGGCTTCGTGGACAAGGGCAGTGGGCTGGAGGCTGTTCTCCGGATTCTCGCCCCGCATGGAGCGGCGGGCGATGCGCCGCAGCTCCTGGTAGACGGCGGGCGTGAGGCGCTCCAGCGCGGCTGCATCGCCAGCGCCCCAGGCCTGCAGAAGCTCGGTAATTTCGTTCTGGACCGCCGGCTCCAAAAAAACTCCTTCGGTCATTATAGTTTTCCCGGCTCGATTCCGCTTTCAGTGCAGGAGGGGAACGATGAAGAGAGTCTGGATGGCCGTATTTCTGATGGCGGCGGCAGGCGCGAGCGGAGCGGCGAAGCGCGAGGCGGACCTGGTGATCTATATGAGCGCGCCCGCGGAAGATCCGGCGATGGTCGGTTTGGCCGAAGGGGAAGCGCGCAAGATCCTGGCGGGGGTGGGCATCACGGTGGATTGGCGGATGGGCAAGCCGGACTACGAGGGGCCGGCGAAAGTGATCCTGGTGGTGGTGCGCGGCAGCGACGATCCGAACTTCAAGCCGGGCGCGCTCGCGTTCACGACGGTGGGAACGGGCGCGGGCGCACTGATCCAGGTTTTTGGCGGCCGCATCCATTGCGGAATGGCGCGGGCGCAGGAGCCGCCCATCCTGGCCCATGTGCTGGTGCACGAGATCACGCACATTCTGGAAGGAGTGGACCGCCACTCGGCGCACGGCATCATGAAGGCGCATTGGAACGTGGAGGATTTCCGGCGCATGGCTTACTCCTACCTGGATTTCGCTCCGGAAGACCTGCGGATGATTCATACCTGGACGGAGCGGCACCGGGCCACGCTGGTGGCCGCCGCGCGTTAACGGGCCGGCGGGCGCGCCTCCGGCGGCCTGAACGCTTAGAGCCTCTTGAGAAGGGCCTTGGCTTCCTTAAGCTGGGGGAATTTCTTCTCTGCTTCGCGGAATTCGCGCGTGTGGACGCGGCGGCGGGCGCCGCTGTGGTCCACGGGGTGTTGCAGATGGAGCATCTCGTGGAACATGACGTAATCGAGCGCCAGAGCCGGAACCTGGGGCTGGTCGAGGATGCGGCTGACGATGATGGCGTTGTGAGCGGGATCGAAGTGGCCCAGCATCGTCCGGGAGACGCCACGGCTCCAACCGAGCTGCGGCCGGCCCATCAGGCCGTTGAAGAACTGCCGGTTGAGACGCTCGAAGACCTCTTCGAGGTTTCGGCAAGCTCCTGCCGGACCGGAGATGAACTTGCGCCCGCGGATCTGGCGCACGATCTGCGCCTGGCGGCGGACGTCCCGGCGGTTCAGGTAAAGGCGGTAGCGGTGGACATATTGGCGCGCCACCGGCTTGCGGTACAGCTTGCCCAGCAGAATATAGGCTAGGGCTTCGAGGACAGGTGCGGGAGCGCCTTCGAGCAGGTCCGACATGCGTACATGAAGAAGCCCGCTCTCCAGGCGGACGAAGCTGTCGGCATTGGCAAACTGGCGGAATTCGACGCGGAACCGCGGCGCCGGCGTCCGCGGCTTCAGATCGCGGAAAACGCGGGCGTAGATCTCCTCGGGCGTTTCGAAAAACAGGGAGCTTTGGATCTCCCGGGGTTGAAGCCGGCCACCTTCCGACATGCTTCTCTACAGGGTAGCGCGGCGGAGTGACGAAGGCGGCACAGACGGACCGGCGGTGGTAGGAGCGCGTCCGGGCGCCGTGGGCTGGTAGTAGAGCAGAAGACCGCCAAGCCGCTCTACTGGTTTCCAGTCTTCGAACCAGAGGCGAGCGCCGGGAAGCCGGTATCCGAGACCGTATTGGCTGATGTGCCAATTGGTGGGGCTGACGGCAATCCAGCCGGTGGCGGACTGGAGCGGAAGAAGAGGGCGGCAATTGAGCCCGGGCCATTCGCGTAGGTGTTCCGCATCGAGATTCCAAAAGGAGCAGGTGGCCTGGGTGGCGCCGAGTTTCTTCAGCCGGCGCGCCAGCAGAACGGTGTCCTGGCCCCATTCGAGATCGGAATCCGCGGTGATCGTTTCCGGGCGCGGCGCCAGTTCGTTGAAGTAGGCCAGCGAATCGGGATAGTGGAGGGCGCCGGAAACCACGATCCAGACGAGCAGAACGATGGCAGCGAGGCGGGCCACCGAGTGGCGCAGCATGCTCTCGAAGCCGAGCGCGGCGAGAATCGAGAGGCCCAAATAGACCGGAAGAACGTGCCGGGTGCCGATGTCGATCCGCCCGAGCATGGCTGGGACAAGCGTTCCGGCGATCAGTGCCGGCGGCAGCCAGTATCGGACCGAATTGCGATGCTTCCACACGACGGCCAGGCCGGCGGCCGCCAGCACGAGCAGGCCGAGCGGGGTTTTAACCGCCAGCATGACGGGGAAGAAATACCACCAGCCCTGGCTGTCGAGGCTGCCCAGGAACCAGGCAACATGGCCGGCCTCGTTATGGAAGAGAACCTGGAGAATGCCGGCGAAGAACTGAGGGGCCGGCAGGGAGATATTCCACTCCGGAACCGGGCCGAAAGAGAACAGGTAACCGGCCCAGATCACGAAGCCTCCCACCAGAACGGCGAGGGCGAAGGACAGGGTGCGCTGCCGGATGAGAAGTGGTGGAGATTTCGATTGCCGGCCCCCGAAACGGATCCCCAGCCAGGCCAGCAGGGAAAATGAGGCGGCCGCGGGAAAATAGGCGAGGGCCGTAAATTTGGAAAGGGCCGCGAGACCGGCGCCCACTCCGAGGAAGACACCGTGCCGGAAGGTCGGCTGCTCTGCCCAAACGATAAGCGCGACAAAAGCGGCTCCGAGGCAAGCATTGAGCGTCATGTCGGTAGTGCCCAGACCGGCATGCGCGAGGATGGGCGGGGTCAGAGTGAAGAATGCCGTGGCGAGCACAGCCACCACGCTGCTGAAGTGACGGAGCGCCCAGAAGTAGACCACCACGGAGGCGAGCACGAAAAAGGGCAGGACGCCGGCTCGATCGAGCAACAGGTGGCGGCGCACGGAGCCGTCCTGGTAGAACTCGGCCACGCCGTCTTCGACCATCGAGGCCGAGTCCACCGGGCGCACGCCCGCCAGAAACGGACCGAAGGCGCAGGCGGCACGGGCCAGGGGCGGATGCTGGGGTTCCAGTCGGTAGGTGTGGCGGGAAAGATACTCGATGCCGCAGGCCAGATGAGCCGGTTCGTCGTAGGTAATGCCGATCTGCGGCCAGGCGGACAGGATCCGCGCCGCCGCGATGGCAATCAGCCAAGCGGCGAGGGCGAGCGAGCGCATGACTCGCACAATCGTAGCATGAAGGCTGAAACGCCCCTTGCGCGGCCCCCGGGCTCAGTGTAAAGCGGTCCCGAAGAGGGCTTCAGAGGGCTGGCGGTCCTTCTTGAAATGGCGCTTCACGTCCGGCCAGAATTCCTTCAGCACGTTCGAGAAGGCGTCGGTGGCGCACTGGATCACGAGCTTCTCGGCGTTGTCGCGGGCGTCGCGGGTATCGGGATAGTAGAGGTTCGAGAGGGCGACGGACGCGGCATTGCCTCCCCATTCCGAGATATTGAAAGTGCGGCCGCCCCGGTCAGTGCGGGTCACGAAGATCGCGCTGACTGCGTAGAAGGCACGGTGCCGTATGCTGCCCTCGCCGAGGCGGAAGTAGCGCGGATCCTCGTGGGTGAGGATGGGAACAAAGCCTTCCGTCATCATGTTGCCGATGGTCTGGTCGGCGTAAGATGTGGCGAGGCGGCGTGCATATCCGGCCATCCCCTGGCCGAACGATGGATTCTGGTTTTCCAGTTGGTAAAGGCAGGCGAACAGGCCGGCCGTCGGATAAACCGGCCAATCGAAGGAATCCTTAACCGCAATCGTCACTTTCTGTTTGGCCGTAATGGGGTGGAACGGAATGGAATTTTCCGTGGTGCGATTATTCGGAAGCACACCGAAAATGCGTTTGTCTTCCGGCGCCTGGACGGGAGGCGGCGGGACGGGAGCCGTTTGGGCAGGCTCCGGCGGGGGCACCTCGGGGTCCGCCGAAGCGGCCGAAGGCGAAGTTCCGGGGATGGATGGGGCCTGAGCCGGCAGGCGGCCGGAGGTCACAAACAGCAGGGCGAGAGCGGCACACGTTACGCCTCCGCGGAAACCGAGCTTTTCCATCATGAGCGCCAAGCGGGAACTTCGAGGGAAAAAACGGCGGCTGCGGATGCAGGTGCGGGCAGGAACCGTTGGCAGGCACGGTGGATATACCGGCCCCGAATGGCGCGGACGGCTTTGAGCCGCCGGGAGACGGGCTTCATAGTTCCCTAGATGAGGGTTCCCGCCTGACGGTTACGACAAACGTTTGGCCATTATGAGCAGCTTGACGCGAAAGGAAACTGTGTCAGAATAGTTAAATCTGAAGATCGAGCCGACGGGGCGAACGGAGACAGGCGTATGGCAAGCGATCAGACCGAAACGCCCTTCGACAGCATCGAAGGTTCCCACGAGTACGTGGCCCTGCTGGCGGAAGCTATCGACGAAGCCCGGCGCGATGTAGAGGCCGAAATTGCCGATGCAGAGCGCGACGTGGCGGAGCGGCGCAAGGAGGCCTTGCTGCTCGTCTCCTACAATCTCGCCAAACTCAACCTCCATATTACGAGCAGCCGCCGCATCCTGAACGATCTGAGGACTTTGCGGAGACTTTTACTCGCTGAACGCGCGCTCCCCGTGGGGGAGTAGTCCAAAAAACCGCATCGCGAACCCACTGACCCGAGGTGTACCCCAGTCAAATGTGTGAGCGGCGTACCGGTCTGCTCGAAAGGGCTAGTAGAAGTCTTCGACACCCCTAATATGCGAAAAGGCCCAATTGTTGCGGTTTTTCGCATCAAAGCCCCTTGACATCAGTTAACAAACAAGCGTAGTATTCATACGTTGTTCATAGCACGTATGTAACAACACTTGACAGCGGTGGTTTGTGGGGGACCCCGTATGAACTTTCAAATTGGCGACAAAGTCGTCTATCCCAACCAAGGCGTTGGGACCATCGAGAATATCAGCGTTCGCGCTTTCGGATCGGCCTCCGAAAAATTCTATCTCCTGCGCTTTGGATGTACCAGCATGACCGTTTTGGTCCCGTTTTCAAACGCGGCCAATATCGGTTTGCGGCGGGTCACCAAAGACCGGGAGATTTCCCGGGTGCTCTCATTTCTGGCCAACGGGGACTGCCCAATCAATCCGGACTGGAAGGTGCGCTTCAAAGAAAATACCGAGAAAATGCAGAGCGGAAGCCTGCTGAAGGCGGCCGAGGTTTTCAAGAACCTCGTACAGTTGTACGTGGATAAGCCGCTTTCGTTTCGAGAGAAGAAGATGCTCGATCGGGCGCGTCACATGCTGGTTTCGGAAATCTCGATTGCGCGCAACGTACCGGACATCCACGCTGCAGGGATGCTGCAGAAGGCCCTGGTGCGGGCGGGCTTGAGCTTGCCCTTGGCCGGCTGAAAACACAAGCCGGCGGTTCTGTTTTTTCGACGGCGGAAATGTTAGTATCCTGACATGTTCTGCCATCATTGCGGCACACAAATTGAGGCCGGCTCTGCGTTTTGTCCGAATTGCGGACAGACGCTTGGCATCGGTCTGGAATCGGCTCCCGTAGTCATCTGGAATCCGCCCACAGGTGTACACTCCCGCACCGGGCACTGGATCGGTGCGGGCTGGGACATAGTTAAGGAAGACTTGGGCACGTTTTTCCTCCTGGCCCTGGTCTTCAGCGTCCTCAATAGCGCGTTGCCCTTAATCCTCCAGGGGCCGCTGTTTATCGGCTTTCACATCTTCTGCATCAAGAAACTGCTGGGTCGCCGGACCGAATTCGCCGACCTCTTTAAAGGGTTCAATTTCTTTGTGCCGGCGCTGGTGGCTTCGCTGCTGATCGGGCTTTTTACCTTCGCGGGAAGCCTGCTCTGCATCATTCCCGGGCTGGTGATCGGGGCGATGTACAAGTTCACCTACCTCTTTATTTTGGACAAGCGGATGGACTTCTGGCAGGCCATGCAGGCGAGCCATGCCATTGTGAAGCAGGACTACTTCGGCTTCACCATGTTTCTGCTGGCGATGATCGGGATCATCATTCTAGGCGCAATTTGCCTGGTTGTCGGCGTTTTCGTCGCCATCCCGGTGACGATTGCCGCCATCACGGTAGCGTACCGGGAGATCGTAGGATTCGATGAGCGTACCGTGGCTGCACTGGATTCCTAGTCACATCTGCCTGTTCCACTCGCTCACCGGGCTGGATTGCCCCTTGTGCGGGATGACGCGGGCCGTGCTGGCGATGGCGCACGGCCGGTGGCATGAAGCCATCCGGTATAACGCGCTGAGCCCGTTGGGCGTCGCTATGCTGGCCACGCTGTTCTGGAACCACCCCATAAGGGGAAAACTCTGGACGGCGGGCCTCCTGGCATTTGGGACCTACGGGGTCTGGCGCGTACTGGCCTGAACGGAATTTAATCGGGTCCCCCGTAACTCCTGGGCTTCCTTTCCGTCCAAAATCTTGTTCCGTGTACCAAGGGGATTCACGTGACGGGAAATAAAGAGCCTCAAGCCAGGGTCAACGGGCAGACGATTATCGACGAGTTGATCCGCAACATGGAATTCGGACGGCTCGAGATGGGATACAGCATTCTGCTGCCCTGCATTTTCAGTGTTTACCTGCACCCAGACGACTACACGCGCCTCATCCCGGTCCAGGAACTGATCCGCGAAGATGCCAAACGGGCTTTAGCGGCGCGGATGGCGGAATGGAACAGCGGCAAGGGGCGCTTCCGGCGAGGAGAGAATAAACAATACCGCATCGCACAGAACGACTGGTGGATCGAACTGTTCGGGGACACCGAAGGTGCGGTGCCGCCTGGGGATGTGGAGATCCATTCGGAGCTCAACAACGCCCCCCGGCCGGGGTACCGGGGCGTGAAGACCACGCTGATCAGCCGCGAACCCTCGGTGACGGCGGCGCGCGCCGAGCGCGACCGCGAGAGCACGCGGCGGCAGCCCGAAAAGGTGTACGGCGAAATCCGCTACCAGGACGATTCCGGGCCGCAAACCTATTTCATCACGCAGAACGAGATCGTCGTCGGCCGTGGCGGTGAGCAGCTTTGGGTCGATCTGCCGCTTTACACGAACGAGGAAGTTTCACGCGAGCACCTGCACCTGCGCCGCGATCCGGCCAGCGGAGCATTTGCCATCGTGGACAAGAGCCGCAACGGTACATGGGTGAATGGCCGGCGCCTGAAGCGAGATGTTGAGCAGAAGCTGCCGGAGCAGGCGGAGATTGGCGTGGCGGAAGTGCTTAAGCTCTCGTTCGAGGCCAGGAAATGAGCGGAGTGTACGAATGGCATACGCTCCTGGTAGCAGCATTCCTGGCGTTTGTGCTCATATTCGTGATGTGGGGGTCGAGCGCGGGCAAACCGGGACGAGGGAAATGAACGTTGCGGCTGCGGCCGCTACTGACATCGGCTTATTGCGGGATCGCAACGAGGACCGCTACCTGTGCGATCCAGGCCGAGGCATATACCTGGTGGTGGACGGTGTTGGCGGCCAGGCGGCGGGGGAGGTGGCCGCCGAGACGGCGGTGGAAGCCATCCGGCAATCGGATTTCCGCGACGAGGATTCGGTGAGGGAGGCGGTGGCGCGGGCCAACAACCGGATCTTCGAATTGGCGGAGACGCAGCCAGAACTCCGGGGCATGGCGTGTGTACTGACGCTGGCAGTGGCGCGCGATTGGGAGATCCTGATCGGGCACGTAGGCGATTCCCGACTCTACCTGATCTGGCAGGGCGCCATCCGCAAACTGACTTCGGATCATTCTCCGGTGGGAGAGGACGAGGACGCGGGCGAGCTGACCGAGACGGAGGCGATGCGCCACCCGCGGCGGCACGAGGTCTTCCGGGATGTGGGATCGCGGCGGCGGGGACCCCGGGACCGGAATTTCGTTGAGGTCCGCCGCTGCCGGTTCCGGCCGGACGCCGCCATCCTGTTGTGCAGCGACGGCTTGACGGACGAGTTGACCGCGGCGCAGGTGCGGGAGATCGCCGAACGGTACGACGGTGATGCGGAACGGGTGGCGCGGGAACTGGTGGAGGCGGCAAACCAGGCCGGCGGAGCTGACAATATCACCGCATTGTTCGTGGCGGGACCGGAATTTCGAGGGACGGCTGGGACGGCGACGCGGCCCCGCCGGACTTCGACGAAGGGCCGGGGCCGCCGCGGGTTGACGGAGTGGCTGGCCCAATTGCGGATCGCGGGCAGCCGCCCGATCCGCTTGCCGCGGGCCGTGCTGCTGGCCGGCGGGCTGGTCATCGGGATGTTGGTATGGCTGGCGGTGCGCAGATGACGGCGCCAACCAAGGTAGGCGATTACCAGATCGTTCGGCGGATCGGCAAGAGCATGACCGAAGTGTACCTGGCCATCGACACAGTGGAAGGACGGCGGGCGGCGCTGAAGCTGATTCCGTTGGGCGGCGATGCGGCTAACCGCATGGTTCTGGAAGCGGAGCGCCGCGGGGCGGCGATCCAGAAAGAGCTGCACACGGTGGATCCGCGCATGATCGAGGTCTACGAATACGGCGAGGCCGACGGGTACTTTTTCGTCGCCATGCAGTTCGTCGAAGGGCGCAGCCTGGCCGAGGTGCTGCGGGCGGAGCGGGCGGTAGAGCCGGTTCGGGCGGCGGCCATTGCGCTGGAGATCTGCGAGCAACTGGCCAAGCTCCATGCACAGCGTGCGGCGGTGGTGCACGGCGATATCAAGCCATCGAACATTCACCTCGGGCCGAACGGCACGGTGCGGCTGTTGGATTTCGGCATCGCCAAAACGCTGCGGGCCAACGGAGATGCGACCGCCCACGAGTTCGGCAGCCCTGGATATTGCGCGCCGGAGCGGCTGGAGCGGTCGGAGGTGGATGAGCAGTCCGATTTGTGGGCGGTGGGAGCCACCCTTTATGAAATGCTGGCGGGTGCGCCGCCCTATCGGGCCGAGAACACGCGCCGGCTGGAGGGACTGATCCGGTCGAAGCGGCCGCCGCGCGCGCTGCCGGTGGAGGTGCCCAGGGCGCTGCGGCTGGTGGTGCGTAAGGCACTGGCACCGGCCCCGGAGCGGCGCTACCAGACCGCGGAGGAGTTGCAAGCGGATCTGCAGGCATTCCTCGAACATCGGCCGACGATGGCCGAAACAGAGCGGAACGCCCGGGCAGGGGCAACCATGGAGGCCGCGCGGGAGGCGTTGCGCAAGGCCACGGCAACCATTCGCGGGGCCAGGGCAGTGCGGCACGTGGCCGGTGGTGTGGGCTGGTTCGCGGCCGGAATGACGCTGTGGATCAGCGGCAGTTACGGCTGGCAGGTCATGCGGGCGCGCTCGGCGCTGGCGGCGGCGCCAAACCCCGCTGCGCTGATCAAGGTGCAAAAGCCCGCACCGGTCGATTGGAATCGCGAAATGGCGGGTCTGTACAGGGCGGAAGCAGAGCGCGCCATGGCCGTCAATCCGGCGGACTGGTATAAGGCGGAGATCCTCCTGGCCCGTGCGGTGGCATTGGGCAACAACGAGCCGCGGACCGCAGGAGAGCTGGCGCTGAGCCGCGGGTGGACGGCCATCGAACGGCTGGGCGACGGGCAGTATGCGGCAGCGGCGGCGGCGCGGATGCGGGCGTACGCGCGGACGCAGTTCCAGATCGCGGCGGTCCGGCTGCCGGAAGATGCGCGGGTCCAGCAGGGTTTGGCTAGCAAGGCGCTGGCGGAACCAACGAAAAAGACGGTTCGGGTTGCCCTGAAACAAGCCCCACCACGGAGGAAGCGATGGCGGTAACCAGAAGCTGGACCGCCGCGGCGCCTGCCAAGATCGCGAAACGCACGCCGGCCCCGGGCCCCGGAATGGTTTGGATTGTGGCCGCCTCGCTCCTGGTGGCGGCGGGGATCTTCATGGCGTACGCCGGAAAGGCGCAGGCATTTGCCGGAGCGGAGCGGCTCATCAACGTCAACACGGTAGCGTCTGCGGACGAACTGGCGCCGCTGGCGGGCAGTGCGGCGCCGGAACTCTTCGCATTTCTGGAGCGGAAGCGGCCGCTGGCGAACATCGGCGCGCTGTCGCCGCTTCGGCGATCCACCGGACTGCCGCTGGCGAGGCTGAAGCCATCGCTCGCGGTACGCACGGCGGCCGAGTTCCGGCTGGCGCTGGCGGAATCGGCGGCCCTCTTTTTCGCTGGATTTTATGTGGTGGCGTTCGTATGGCGCCTGGCTCGTTTCCGCGGCGACCGGGCCCTCTTACCCGCGCTCCACCTGCTGGCGGGAATCGGCTTCATCGTGATGATCGGCATGCGCGACCCGCTGCGCGACACGCTGGAGTTTCACAAGTTCGCCCTTGGCGTGTTCCTGGGCTGCCTGCTGCTGGCTTTGCCGGCGCTGCGCGCCTTCGATTATATGCGGCTGGGGGACTGGTGCTACGTACCGCTGTTTGCGGCGGTGGCGCTGTTCGGCCTTCTGCTCAAGTTCGGGCGCGGTCCGGCGGGAAACGACGCCAAAGTGAATCTGGGGCCGTTTCAGCCGGTGGAGCTGATCAAGATCCTTTTGGTGCTTTTTCTGGCCGGATATTTCACCCGCAACTGGGAGCGGCTGCGCGATTTGCGGGAGAAGCGGCTGCTGCCGAAACTGTTCGGCCGATTCGGAATGCCTCGTCTGCAGCATCTGGTTCCGGTGCTTTGCGCGGTGGCAGTGGCGGTGCTGTTCTTCTTCGAGCTGAAAGACCTTGGGCCGGCGCTGGTGACGTTCTTCGTCTTCCTGGCAATGTTCGGCGTGGCGCGCGGCCGTCCGGGGCTGGTGATTGCGGGAATCGTCCTGATGGTGGCTGCGGTGACGGTGGGATACCGCATCGGCCAGCCTCACACCGTGGTGGACCGGATCCACATGTGGCTCTCACCCTGGGACAACGACGTCCGCGGCGGGGATCAACTCGCGCACGCGCTGTGGGCATTTTCCACTGGCGGACCGGCGGGATCGGGACCCGGTTGGGGCGACACGTCCATGATCCCGGCAGGGAATACGGACCTGGTGCTGCCGGCCATCGGCGAGGAGTGGGGATTCCTGGGAGTGGTCTCGGTGTTCCTGCTGCTGGCGTTTCTGGTCGATCGGGCGCTACGGGCGGCGGCGCGCTGCCAGACGCAGTTCGGATTCTTCCTGGCAACGGGGTTGGGATGCCTGATCGCATCCGAAATGATGCTGATCACGGCGGGCGTGCTGGGGGTGCTGCCGCTTTCGGGAGTGGTGTCGCCGTTCTTGAGCTCGGGGAATACCGCGATGATCGCCAATTTCCTGATCTTTGCGATGATCGCCTCGGTTTCGGCAGACGAAGATCAGGAGGAGGAATCCGCGGGCGTCCGGGCTGCTGGTATGCGGCCCCTCCGCGCCGTATTGTCGTGCGCCGCACTGGTGCTGCTGGCATTCGCGGCGAAGTACCAGGTGTTTCAGGATCGCGAATACCTGGCGCGGGATGCGCACTCCTTCGAGCTGGATGGCGTCAAGCGGCCGCAGCATAACCCGCGTCTGAATTCGATCGCGCACGAGATTCCGCGCGGCACGATTTACGATCGCAACGGCATACCGGTGGCGACGAGCGACTGGGCGGAGCTGGAGCGGCACCGGAAGGATTACGAGGCGCTGGGGATTCAAATCGAGCAGGTGTGCTCGCGGTTCGAGAGCCGGCATTATCCGTTCGGCGCGGCGCTGGCGGAAGTGGTGGGAGACCTGCGGACGGGCGAGAATTTTCACGCCACGAACGCGTCGCTGGTGGAGCACGACGCCAATCGCAAGCTGCAAGGCTACGAGTATGCCGAGTTGGCTGGGCTGGTGCGGTACCGGCACGAGCCGGGGAATCCGGCGCTGGCCCACGTGCTGGCGCGCGACCGCAATGTACAACTGACGCTGGATGCGCGACTCGAACTGAAGGTGCGGCAGATACTGGACGGCCGGGCGGGCGCGGTGGTGGTGATGGACGCTGCGACCGGGGATGTTCTGGCGATGGCGAGCGGCCCGGATGATGGCATGGACCGGGCCCGCTACGGGCTATACCCGCCAGGCTCGACGTTCAAATTGGTGACGGCCATGGCGGCGCTGCGCAAGGATCCGGACTTGAAGCACCGGACGTTCCTGTGCCGCCGGCTGCCGGACGGGCGCGCCGGAAACTGGATTGCCGGCTGGAACCGCCCGATCAAGGACGATATAGGGGATCGGGCGCATGGCACGCTGGACATGGGACGGGCGATCGCCGTTTCGTGCAATGCCTATTTCGCGCAGCTGGGAGTGCGCGACGTAGGCCCGGCGGCGCTGGCGGAAACGGCGGAACGGCTGGGGATCGAAACCGGCGATCCGCGCGAGTTCCGGAAGCTGCTGCCGTGGTCGTCCTACGGGCAGGGCACGGTATTGACCACACCGTTCAAAATGGCGCGGGTTGCGGCGGCGATTGCAGACGGCGGCCGGATGCCGGAAGGGCGGTGGACGAGCGATAGCAGCAATATGCGAACAGATGCGCCGGCCGAGGTGCTGCCGCCCACGGAGGCGGCATTCCTTGCGGCATCGATGCGTCGCGTGGTGACGGAAGGGACAGGGCGGCAGGCGATGGCCGGGGCGGCCATCAGCTTCGCGGGTAAGACCGGGACGGCGCAGCTCGACCAAGGACAGCCGCATGCGTGGTTTGCCGGTTTCGCCCCGTATGATGGCGGCGGCAGGCGGTTGGCGTTCGCGGTGGTGGTGGAACACGGTGGATATGGGGCGCTGGCGGCCGCGCCGGTGGCCCGCCGGGCGATGGAGGCAGCGAAGGAGTTGGGACTGTTCTAACTATGCGAGTGGGCGAATTTCTGGAAAAATGGGGCCGGACGCTGTTCGAAGCCCCGCTGGCTGCCAAGGCCGACGAGCCGGCCGAACTGGCGGAGATCCGGCTGGCCGTTCTCGACCAGGTGAAGGAAAAGAGCTACCGGTCCGGCGCGCGGAAGGTGTTTCCCTTCGATCTGCTGCGGGTGGAATTGCGTGGGCTGGAACGCGCGGATCAGGGCGTGTACGCCGGCCGGTTTTTCCAGCAGTATCTGGAGCAGGAAGTGCGCAACGCGCTGCGGGCGGCGGGCTGCCGGTATCCGGACAATCTGCGTGTGGATGTGAATGCGGAAGCGGGAATTCCGACGCCCGGAGAGCAGTGGCTGCTGGTGACGGCTGGCACGCAGCAGGAGAGCCGCGCGGCCCAACCGGCTGCGCGGCTGCTGGTGAAGGAGGGAACCGCCAACGTCGCGGAAGCGAGGCTGGAGAAGCCGCGTGTCAATATCGGCCGGGTGCTGGACGTGTACCGCGCGGAAGGCCTGTTCCGCCGCAACGACCTGGCATTCGAAGCGGAAACGGAAATCAACCGCACGGTGTCGCGCGAGCACGCGCACATCGAGCACGATGCCACCCGTGGCGAATACCGGCTTTTCAACGACCGGTGGTACGAACGCGGCCAGGAATGCGGTACGTGGATCGTACGCGACGGCATGAGCCAGGAAGTGCCCCGGACCCCGCGCGGAACCAAGCTGCAATCGGGGGACGAAATCCACTTCGGAAGAGCCGTGGTAGTGTTCGAGGCGTAGAATCGACGTATGACGCTGGCGGACTGGGGCAATCGAGGCGCCAGCAGGCGTGTCCTGTTCTGTGGCAGGAGGGGCAGGGCTTCTAGTCGGCCCTGAGCAGCATTGCAACGTCAATCTTGACTGCGTGAATCACGGCCGGTAGTGCTGCGATCACCGCTGCACCAAACATGATCAGCACGGGGATGAGAAGCGCCGGTAACGCAGTCGGTTGCACCTCATATAAGAGCGACTCGACATAGCGGACGGATGGCAGGCTGAACGCGAACCCGAACATCGCCCCTGCAAGGAGCATCCAGAAGAATCGTGCCGTCACCTGGACGGCCAGCTCTCGTGGTTGGGCACCCAAGGCCATGCGAATGCCGATCTCGCGCCGGCGCTGAAAGACGGAGTAGTCGAGAACGCCGAACAGGCCGACGCCCGCAAGCAGGAGCGCAATGCCGCCGAAGAAACGCGCGAGCATTGCCAGCAAGCGCTCGCGGACGGTCTGCTGTTCGATCAACTCCTGCTGTGTATTCATATTGCTGACACGGAATTCCGCGCGGGTACGGGGAATTTCGTTGCGCAGAAGGGGCGCGAGGGTGAGCGGGTTTGAGGTGGTGCTTCGGACGACAAAAGTTCCGCCTCCCATGGTGCCTTTTGCGTCCATCCTTCGAAAAGGCGTATAGGCAACGGGCAGGACGGGCTGGCGGAGATAGCGGTAGCGGGCGTTGCCCGCCACACCAATGATCTGAAACTTCTGCCCGCTCATCCATCCGGAGGTTCCCGCAAACCACCGGCCGACGGGGTTCTCTTTTCCGAAGAATTGGTGCGCGAATGCTTCGTTCACCACGGCGACGCCAGGCGAAAGGTCCGTGCGGTTGAAGTCCCTGCCGGCAAGCAACGGGATGTCCACAGTGGCTAGCCAGCCCGGGGAGACGTTCATGAACCAGGCCGCGGTTTCTGAAGGGGGCCCGCCGTTGATTGAGATGCCGTCTGTTTTGAAGCTTCGTCCGTCGAGGATCGGCCAGTCGGCATACGCGACGGCTTGAACGCCGGGCAAGTCCCGCAGATGGTCCGCCACCTGATCCCATAGGAAGCTGGGTTCATTTGTCGGATTGACGATATCGATATTCAGGATGCCCTTGGCTGAAAACCCGTTCGGTTGATCCTGCAGATGGTTCAAGGTAGCGACGAAGAGGCCGGCGCCGAACAGAACGACGAAACAGAACGCGGCTTGCAGCGCAATCAGAGCCCGCATCCAACAGCCTCCCGAGGGCCGATCGCCGCCACCTTTCAGCGCCTCGAGCGGCCGGGTGGCGGACGCTCGGAACGCCGGCGCCATGCCAAAAAGCAGCGTCACACAAAGCGTCAAGAGGAACCCAAACGCGAGGACGCGCCAGTCCAATGCCAGGGAGAGGCGGGCTGGATTGTCTGGCGGATTGACCCTTGCGAGTACAAACGAGGCGGCCCATCGCGCGAAACACCAGGCGGGCACAGCCGCCGACAGGCCAATCATCGCAGCTTCAGCCAGGATGAGTTGCCCCAAGCGCCCTGCTGCCGCACCTATAGAAATGCGGAGGGCCATCTCCCGTGTCCGTGCCGCCGTTTGCGCCGTCATCAGGTTTGCTACATTCGCACAGGCAATCAGCAGCACCAACGCGACGAGCACGCCCAGAGCCGTGAGCGAAGTACCGTATTCCTTCTGCATCGGAGAAACACCGGCGCCAGCCGGCTCCATTTGCAGCACCTGCTTCGCGCGATATCCTTTTTCGTCGTTGAAGGCGCGGAGAGTCGCGCGCAGGTGGTCGCGGACGCGCGAGGCTGATACACCGGGCCGCAGGTGCACGAACCCCCTGAACAACGACCACGCCGGATACGAGATTCCCCAGTGCATCATGGCGGGCAGGAAGATGTCCACTGTTTTCCCAGGCTCGGTTCCAGTGAATCCGGCTCCCACCACACCCACGATTTGATAGATGCGGGTGCCCGTGAGATTGTTGGTCATTCGGAACGTTCGCCCGATGACGCGCGGATCTTGCGCAAAGCGCCAGGACCAGTAATCGTGGGATAAGATTGCAACCGGATGGGCACCGGGCTGCAGGTCGTCTCGTTGCGAGAGCAGGCGGCCTGCTGCGGCATGAAGCCCGAAAGTGTCAAACGTGTTTCCCGAAACGTACTGTACCTGCGCTCTTTCCATTTCCCGATCGGAGCGGAAAGTGATCTCAACGCGTTCGGTTTCCGAGATGTCGATCAATGCGGCTTGATCCGCTACGGCGTCCCGCATGTCCCGGAGTAACGGGTACTGCCAACTATCGCGGCCAGTGGGCGGCCCGTCGGCTGGGAATTCCTGCAGGGAGAGAGCGTAAAGACGATCCGGACCGGCTATCGGTAAGGGACGCAACAGGAGCGCGTCCACCAGTTGGAATGCGGCAAGGCATGCGCCGATGCCAAGAGCCAGCGACAAGATTGCCGCAGCGGAGGTTACCTTGCTCTTGCGTAGCCGACGCCAGGCCAGTACGAAGTCTGCGGGGAGCGAGTCGAACCACAAGATGACTTTGATCTTGACGCGGCCGGTTCCGCGCAGTCAAGTTGCGTTCGCCGTTTGCGCCGGCCGCCCCAAGCTGAAGCGGCGGGCACAATTGTTGTACCGTAACCCTATATGAAAATTCGCGATGTGCGGGCGACGACGGTGACGGTGCCGCTGGAGGCGCCGCTGCGGCATGCAAACGGGTGCCATTGGGGACGGTTCGTCAGGACGATCGTCGAAGTCGAGACCGATGACGGAATCGTCGGGCTGGGCGAGATGGGGGGCGGCGGCGAATCGGCGGAAGCGGTGTTCCGGGCGATGAAGGATTACCTCGTGGGGCACGATCCGGCGCGGCTGGAAGAGATGCGCTTCAAGATCGCCAACCCCACGGCCTCGCTTTACAACAACCGGACGCAGGTGCTGGCGGCTCTGGAGTTCGCGTGTCTGGATATCCTCGGGCAGGCGTGGGGCGTGCCGGTGTCCGAGATTTTGGGCGGTCGGCTGCGCGACCGCGTGCGCTTCGCGACGTACTCTTTTTACCGCTATCCGAATGCCGCGGGCGACGGCGAAGTGCGGACTATCGACCAGACGCTGAAATTCATTCACGCTATGAAGCGGCGTTGCGGATTCACCACGCACAAGGTGAAGGCCGGCGTGTTCCATCCGGATTACGAACTGGAGTTGTATCGGGCAGTGGCGGCGGAATTTCCCGAGGATTCACTGCGCTTCGATTGCAACGGAGTCTGGTCCACAGAGCAGGCTATCCGCTTCGGGCAGGGCATCGAAGGGCTGCGCAACGACTACCTGGAAGACCCCGTCTACGGCCTTTGCGGCATGCGGCGGACGCGGGAACTCGTGCGCGTGCCGCTGGCGACCAACACCGTGGTCATCAATTTCGAGCAACTCGCCGTGAACGCGCTGGATACGGCCGCGGACGTGATCCTGCTTGATACCACCTTCTGGGGCGGAATTCGCGCGTGCGTCAAGGCGGCGGGAATCTGCGAGACGTTTCAGTTGGGCGTGGCGGTGCACTCGTCGGGCGAGCTGGGAATCCAGCTTGCCACCATGCTGCACCTGGGCGCGGTGATTCCGAACCTCTCCTTCGCCGCAGACGCGCATTATCACCACCTGAAAGACGACGTCATCGAAGGCGGCCTGATGCCCTACGAGGGCGGTGCGATCCGCGTGCCGGACGGCCCGGGGCTGGGAGTCCGGCTGGACCGGGACAAAGTGCGGCAATATAGCGAGCTGTACAAGCAACTGGGCGGATATCCGTACGATCAGGATCCGGCCCGCCCCGGCTGGGCCCCGGTGATTCCAAACGACCGTTGGGCAGACCCGAAAGAAGCCCGGACAGTTGCAGTGGGAATCTGAGGTACCTGGCGCGTTCAAGCCCGGCGTGCGCGGCCCTACGGCCGGAGGTGCCGGTAGACCAGGGCAATCGGCAGCCCCACCACGTTGAAGTAGCAGCCTTCGATACGGGGGATGAATTTGGATGCCAGACCCTGAATCGCATAGGCGCCGGCTTTGTCCATGGGCTCGCCGCTGGCGACGTAGGCATCGATTTCCGCATCCGTCATGGGTGCAAACCAGACGGCGGTGACGGCGTGGTCGCAAACCAGGCCGGAGGCGCGGCGGATGGCGATACCGGAGATGACTTCATGGCGGTGTCCGGAGAGCAGCCGCAGCATGCGGCGGGCATCGGCCTCATCCGCGGGCTTGCCGAGCATCTCGCCCGCCACCACCACGGTAGTATCGGCCGCGAGCACGGTTTCATCAGGAGAGGCAGAGATCGCCAGCGCCTTCTCTCCGGCCAGCCGGCGGACGTAAGGCTCGGGCTGCTCTCCCGCCAGCGGTGTTTCGTCGATATTGGCAATGCGAACCTGAAACGGGATGCCGGCCGAGCGGAGGATTTCGGCCCGGCGCGGCGATTGGGAGGCAAGCACGAGCATAGCTCCAGGATAGCGGGAGGGGCGGAGACGCCTGCTGAGCCGCGACTGCAAGGAGCGGTCTGGTTCAAGCTTGGACGCGCTTCGACCGCTCCTTTCAGTCGCGGCTCCGATTTGACGCCCGGCGTTCTTGCGACGTTGCTTTTTGGGCCGCGGATGCACACGGATGAGCGCGGATAAGATCGAAAAAATCCGTGTGCATCTGTGTCCATCTGTGGCTGAACAAAACGGGTGCGCAATTACCGCGGGCGAGGGGACTGGTTGGAGGGTGCAGGCTCGACGTGGACCAGCACATCGGCCACCCACTCAAGAGATTCCAGGATGCGGAGGCGGACTTCGTGTGCGATTTCATGCGACTGGCGGACGGTCATATCGGGATCGACTTCGAGATGCAGGTCGACATGATAGCGAAGGCCGGTCTTCCGCGCAAAACACTTTTCCACGCCGAGCGCGCCGGGCACGGCCGCGGCGGCGACGCGAATCTGCCGCATCAGATCGGCCTCCGGCATGGTGTCCATGAGTTGGAGGGCGGTTTCGCGGGCCACGCGCACGCCGACGACGATGACGATCAGCCCCACGGCGGCCCCGCCGTAGCGATCGGTATGGTGGAACCGCACGGGATCGAGAAGGGCGAGACCGACGGCGACGAGAGCGGCGGTAGCGGAAAGGGTGTCCATGGCGTCGTTCCAGGCGTCTGCGGTAAGGGCGGCGCTGTGGATGCGGCGACCGTAGCGGAATTTGAGGGCTGCCAGAACGGCCTTGGCGATGAGAGATATCAGCACTGGCCAGATAACCCAGGGGGCGAGCGGCGGATGCGGCTGGCCGAGTTTCTCGAGCGAGCCGTAACAAATGAGAGCGCCACCGGCGGAAAGGCCGAGGCCGATCAGGAGGCCGGTGAGGGTCTCGGCGCGGCCGTGACCATAGGGATGTTCCTCGTCGGCGGGCTTTGCGGCCACGCTAAGGCCGAGAAGGACGAAGCCGGAGGCGAAAACGTCGCTGGCAGATTCCAAACCGTCCGCGACCACGGCAGTGGAATGGCCCCGAAGACCGACTAGGACCTTGGTCACCGCCAGCGAGCCGCTGACGACCATGCCGAGAATCGCGAGGCGCTGGCCGGCGTTCATGGATAGAATTGCCGCCGCCGAGACACAGAGGTGCGGAGAACCCTACGCGCGCGCCGGGTCGATTCTCTCGGGCTCTATGCCGAGATCGGCGAAGGCCGCCAGCGCGCGGGCGGAATCGAATTTGCCTTCGCGGGCGAGCCGCGAAAGAGCAGCGGCGGCTATGGATTCGGCGTTGATCTCGAAATGGCGGCGCAGATATTCGCGGTTGTCGCTGCGGCCGAAACCATCCGTGCCAAGCGCCTCCAGGCGGCCGTCCAGCCACGGTGCCACCTGGTGCGCCACCACTTTCATGTAATCGGTGGCGGCGATGATCGGACCTCGTGCATCCTTCAGAGCTTCGACGATGTAGGGCCTTTTCGGCGTCTGGTCCGGATGCAGCCGGTTCCAGCGGTCCACGCGCAAGGCGTCGCGGCGCAATTCGTTATAGCTGGTGACGCTCCACACGTCCGCCGGCACGCCGTATCGCTCGGCCAGAATGGTCTGTGCGCGCAGCGCCTCGTTCAAAATCGGACCGCTGCCGAACAACTGGACAATGGCCGGACCGCCGTCGGCGGCCTGGTAACGGTAAATACCTCGCAGCACCTCTTCCGGATTCAGGCCCGCGGGCATGGCCGGCATGGGGTAGTTTTCGTTGTAGAGGGTGAGGTAATAGAAACAGTCCTCGTGCTCCTGGTACATGCGGCGTACGCCGTCCTGGATGATGATCGCGATTTCGTACGCGTAGGCAGGATCGTAGGTGATGCAGGTGGGGACAGTGCTGGAGAGGACGATGCTGTGGCCGTCCTGGTGCTGCAAGCCTTCACCGGAAAGTGTGGTGCGGCCGGCGGTGCCGCCGCAGAGAAAACCTTTGCCCCGGGCGTCGGCGAATGCCCAGATGAGATCGCCCACGCGCTGGAAACCGAACATCGAATAGTAGATGAAGAACGGAATCATGGGCAGGGCATAATTCACATATGCCGTGCCGGCCGCCGTGCAGGAAGCCATGCAGCCGCCTTCGGTGATGCCCTCTTCCAGAATCTGGCCGTCCTTCGACTCCTTGTAGTACAGGAACATCTCGGCATCGTGCGGCTTGTAGAGTTGGCCCTGGCTGGCGTAAATGCCGAACTGCCGGAAGAGCGATTCCATGCCGAAGGTGCGTGCCTCGTCGGGGATGATGGGCACCACGCGCTTGCCGATTTCCGGGTGCTTCATCAGGAGGGTCAGGACGCGCACGAAGGCCATGGTGCTGGAGACCTCGCGGCCCGAGGAGCCTTCGAGCGATTCCTTCATGTATTCGAGCGGCGGCGCTTCGATGGCCGCGCCACGCTGCGGCCGGTTGGGCATGTAACCGCCCAGAATGCGGCGGCGCTCGTGCAGGTACGCCATTTCCGGGCTGTCGGAAGGCGGGCGGTAGAAGGAGGCGTTGCGCGCGGCTTCGTCAGGGATGGGAATCTCGAAGCGCGATTTAAACTGCGCGATTTCCTGTTCGTTCAGCTTTTTCTGCTGGTGGGTGATGTTCCGGCCTTCGCCGGCTTCGCCCAAGCCATAACCTTTGATGGTCTGCGCCAGGATCACCGATGGCCGCCCCTGCGTTTCGACGGCAACCTTGTAGGCGTTGTAGACCTTGCGCGGATCATGGCCGCCGCGGCGGAGGCGGAGCAGGTCGTCGTCGCTCAGATGCGAGACCAGGTCGAGCAATTCGGGATACTTTCCAAAGAAATTCTTGCGGATATACCCGCCGTCTTTGGTGATGTACGCCTGGAACTCGCCGTCCACCACTTCGTTCATGCGTTTCTGGAGGAGCCCGGTCGTATCGCGCGCAAGCAGCGCGTCCCAATCCTCACCCCAGATCACCTTAATCACGTTCCAGCCGGCGCCCTGGAAGGCCGCTTCGAGCTCTTGAATGACCTTGCCGTTCCCGCGCACCGGCCCATCCAGCCGCTGCAGGTTGCAGTTGATCACGAAAATCAGATTGTCGAGCTTCTCGCGCGAGGCGAGCGTCAGAGAGCCCATCGATTCGGGCTCGTCCATTTCACCGTCGCCCAGGAACGCCCAGATTTTGCGCGGGGTGGCCGGGATGAGGTGCCGGTTCTCCAGGTACCGCATAAAGCGCGCCTGATATATCGCGTTGATCGGGCCGATTCCCATGGAGACGGTAGGGAATCGCCAGAAATCGGGCATCAGCCAGGGGTGCGGATAGGAGGAGAGTCCGGGATGCTCGCGCAGTTCGTGGCGGAAATTCTTCAGGTGCTCCTCGCTCAGCCGGCCTTCCAGGAAGGCGCGCGCGTAGACGCCGGGGGAGGCATGCCCCTGGAAATAAACGAGGTCGCCGGGGAGATCGCCGTAGTGGGCGTGGAAGAAGTGATTGAAGCCGACCTCGAGGAGCGTGGCGAGAGAGGAGTAGGTGGAAATGTGGCCGCCGATGCCCGGATCATATTTGTTCTGCCGCACCACCATGGCCATTGCGTTCCAGCGCAGCAGGCTCTTGATACGGCGTTCCATGGCGCGGTCGCCCGGGTAGGGGACCTCATCCTCAACGCGGATGGTATTTACGTATGGTGTGTTGAGCTGGACGGGCAGTTCAGCGCCATCTGCTTGTGCGCGCTCGCTCAAACGGCCCAGCAGATACGCGGCGCGGTCCGGGCCGGCTTGGTCGATGATCTGATCCAGCGCTTCCAGCCACTCCGCCGTCTCCTGGGGATTATAGTCCTCAACCCTCTCACTCAATTTCTGGTGCATGGATGTCTTTATTATACGAAGAATAGCCGGGGCGGACCCGCCAGCGAACTGACTACAAAGGGGCAGGAATGCCGGCAGACCCGTCCTGAAATATCATTCCCCTGCCGCGGCCGTGACTGAGTCGTCGGCGCTCGGGCCGTAGATTCCCGGAACCTTGGCGCCCATCGGCCGGAGATAGGAGGAAAGCTGGCCGCGATGATGGATGCTGTGCTTCAGATTCAACATGAGGTAGGTTACGGCGGCCTGGTTCCACATCGCGAATTTGGTGTCCTGAGCCAGTTTTTCGGCCGGGAGTCCCGCTACCTCCTCGATAAGCGCGGGGACGGTCTCGTCGTAACAAGCGAGGACGGCGGCGGGGCTGGCGAATTCCTGCGGCTTCCATTCGAAATTGCCGTTGATCACGCCGCGCAGGAAGAAGGCTTCGGAAAGCGCGATGTGAGAGGCGAGTTCGAGGCCGGTCATGCACTTTTCGCTGGGCTTATATTGATAATTCTCGGCCGGCACGGCAGCCAGTACCTTGCGGGTGGTGGCGGACTCGTACCGGATTTCGGGGAGAAGGATGTCCAGTAATCCTTTGGCGGCTTCGTTAGTCATAATAGTGGAGCATAGAACATTTTCGGGTAGCATGCTAAGGTGAAATTCGCAATCGTATGGACGATCTCAAGAAGCTGATCCGCGAGGTGCCTGACTTTCCCAAACCGGGCATTCTCTTTTACGACATCACCACTCTGCTCAAGGATAAGTGCGGCTTCCGGGCGGTAATCGATGGGCTGCAAAACCATTACGGCGATGCGCGGGTCGACGTGGTGCTGGGCATCGAAGCGCGGGGTTTCATCTTCGCACCGGCACTCGCTTATGCACTGCGTGCAGGGTTCGTCCCGGTGCGCAAGCCGAAAAAGCTGCCGGCCGAGTGCGTGAGTGTCACCTACGATCTGGAATATGGTACCGACACGCTCGAGATGCACCGGGACGCTATCGGCGACGGGAGCCGGGTGTTGATTGTGGACGACCTGCTGGCCACGGGCGGAACGGCGGCGGCAGCGGCACGCCTCGTCCGCGAAGCCGGCGGCACCGTGGTGGGCGCCGGCTTTGTCATCGAACTGACCTTCCTGAAAGGACGCGAGAGGCTGGCCGGAACCGAAGTGTTCTCGCTCCTGCAGTACGACAAATGAGCCAGGCCCGCGGGAAAGCCGTGCGCCACGCCCGCGTGCGCGCGCTGGCCAAGCTCAACCTGGACCTGCGCGTGCTTGGAAAGCGTTCGGACGGGTATCACGAACTGCGCACGATTTTCCAGACCATCTCTCTGGGCGATACCCTCGATATCGCGTTTACGCCGGGTCGGAAAACCTCGATCGAGCTTCGAGACCCGCTGGCAATTCCGGATAACCTGGTGGTGCGCGCCGCGTGCCTGGCGCTGGAGTCAATGGGAGCGGCAGGACGGGTGGAGATCACTCTCGCCAAGCGTATCCCCATGGGCGCCGGGCTGGGTGGCGGCTCCTCGGACGCGGCGGCGGTCCTGCTCGCCCTGCCCGCGCTGGCGGGGAAGAAACTGGCTTTGGCCGAAATGTGCCGGCTGGGGCAGCAACTGGGCAGCGACGTACCGTTCTTCCTGCTGGGCGGGACGGCAGTGGGGATCGGGCGCGGCACGGAAGTCTTTCCGCTGCCGGACGGGCCCGCACGCTGGGGTGTATTGGTGGCACCGGACGTGCATGTCAGCACCGCGCAGGCATACCGCGACCTCGGCCCCCATTTGACAATGGAATTGCAAGAAAATAAAATTTTTACTTTCCAGTGCCAAAGTTGGGCCGCGCCCGGGAGCGGAGCTGCGGAAAATGATTTCGAGACGGTGGTGCTCGAACAGCAGGGGCGTCTCGCCGCTCTCAAGAGGCGGCTGACCCGAGCGGGTGCGCGGCCGGCATTGATGACCGGCAGCGGATCGGCGCTGTTCGGGCTGTTCGCGGAACGTGAACAAGCGGACCGCGCGCTGGAGGCCTTCCGCGATGAGCGGGTCTTCCCCATCTCGCTGGTGAGCCGCGCGCGTTACCGGAGTATGTGGTGGCGGGCACTGGGAGCGCACATGGAACGGAGACTATGGCCGCCGCAAAGCCGGTACGTGCGATGAACCCAGATCGCCTCAAAATCTTCAGCGGAAATGCCAATCCCGCGCTGGCCGGGGAAATCGTCCAGGCGCTGGGCGTGAAACTGGCCGACATCATGGTTCGGCAGTTTTCTGACGGCGAAATCTATCTGCAAATTCGGGAAAACGTGCGTGGCGCCGACGTTTTCATCGTCCAGCCGACGTGTACGCCGGTGGACCGCAACCTGATGGAATTGCTGCTGATCATCGACGCCCTGAAGCGCGCCTCCGCGGAGCGGATCACGGCAGTGTTACCCTATTATGGGTATGCCCGTCAGGACCGGAAGGACAAACCCCGCGTGCCGATTTCGGCCCGCCTGGTGGCTGCCCTGCTGGAAACGGCGGGGGCCGACAGGGTTCTGACGCTGGATCTGCACGCCGCGCAGATCCAGGGATTCTTCGATATCCCGGTAGATCATCTGTTCGCGATGCCGGTGATGATCGAGTATTTCCGCAAGAGTCAGACGGCGGACGTCACCGTAGTTTCGCCGGATGCGGGCGGCGTGGAACGCGCCAGGGGGTTTGCCAAGAGGTTGAGCTGTCCGCTGGCCATCATCGACAAGCGGAGGGAGGAAGCGAACGTCGCCGAAGTGATGAATGTAGTGGGCGACGTGAAGGGGCGCAACTGCCTGCTGGTGGACGATCTGATCGATACCGCCGGTACCCTGGTGAAGGGGGCGGAGGCGTTGATGGAGAAGGGTGCGGCCAGTGTTTCGGCCTGCGCTACGCATGCGGTTCTTTCCGGTCCGGCCGTGCGCCGGATCGAGGAATCGTGCTTGAAGGAAGTGGTCGTCACGAATTCGATTCCGGCTTCTACGGAAGCCAAGCGGTGCTGCCGGATTAAAACGTTGTCGGTCGCCAGGCTTCTGGCCGAAGCCATACGGTCGATCCACGAAGAGACTTCGGTCAGCGTATTGTTTGTTTAACGGGAATACGGGATACGGGAACCGGAAGAGGGAATGCCCGGTTCAGCATTTTGTCCTCTGACTCCTGTATTCTAGAAGTTCGGGCTCTTGGAACCCACGCAAACCCGGTAACGGGCGGAACGGACTTCGAGGGGCCTTAAGGAGAACGTGAAGTGAGAAAAGATATTACTGTGGCTGCCGAGGTGCGTGCCTCGCGCGGCAAGAACGAGGCGCGCCGCACGCGCCGTGCCGGGCAGATCCCGGCTGTAGTGTACGGCGCATACCAAGACCCGGTCAGCATCGCCGTTAATCCCCGCGAAATCCTGCGTATCGTCCGCAGCACCACCGGATACAACACAATATTCAACCTGGCGATCAGCGGCGGCGAGACCACGCCGGTGATGGTGGTGGACCAGCAGGTGGACCCGATCAAGGGCACCCTGCTGCACGCCGATTTCAAACGCATCGACCTCGCCAAGCGCATTCGCGTCACTGTGCCGGTTCACACCACCGGTGAAGCGAAGGGTGTGAAGGTACAGGGCGGGCTGCTTGAAGTGATCACGCGCGCGGTGGAAATCGAATGCCTTCCGGACGAGATTCCGGAAAGCTTTAGCGTGGACGTGAGCGAGCTCATGATCGGACAGAGCAAGCGCGCGGGCGACGTCAGCCTGGCGGGCTCGATGAAGTTGGTGAGCGCGCCCGAAACCGTGATTGCCCACGTCGTGGCGCTGCGCGCCGAAGCCGAAGCCGCGCCCGCCGCCACGGAAGCCGCCGTACCTGCGGCCGGCGCTCCTGCCGCTGGCGAACCCGAAGTCATCAAGAAGGGCAAGAAGGAAGAAGAAGGCGCAGCCGAGGACAAGGGCAAGAAGAAGTAATCTGCCATGTTCCTGGTGGCCGGTCTGGGGAACCCCGGCGAAGAGTATGCGCTTTCGCCGCACAATCTCGGGTTTCTTGCCATCGACCGGCTGGCCGAGCGGTACGGCATTCGCATCAGCCGCAGGGATTCCCGGGCGCTCGTCGGCGTGGGCGAAGTCGATGGGCAGGCGGTAATGCTGGCCAAACCGCAAACGTATATGAACCTGAGCGGCACCTCGCTTAAGCCGCTCATGGAAAAGCACGCGATCGGGACGGATCGGCTCATCGTCGTTTACGATGAGCTGGACCTCCCCTGGCTGGCGCTGCGGATCAAGCCGAAAGGCTCGGCTGCAGGGCATAACGGGATGAAATCCGTGATCGGCAGCCTGGGGACGAGCGAAATCGTTCGCGTGCGCATGGGGATTCATCCGGGCCGCGCCATCGAGAGCGGCAAGGATTTCGTGCTGGCGCCGGTGCGGCGCTCGCAGAGAGAGGAATTGGAGGAATTCACCGGCTATGCGGCCGATGCGGTTCGCTCCATAATCGCCGAGGGCGTCGAAAAGGCCATGACGAAATTCAATCGTCGCGCCCCAGGCTCAAACATAGAGGACGCATGAGGATTTACGAAGAGCTGTTCATAGTAAAGCCGGACGCGCCGGAAGAGGAGGTCGACGGGTTCGTGGAGCAGTTGCGCGGACAGTTGACCGGAGCCGGAGCGACGGTGGACAAGGTGGAAAAGTGGGGCAAGCGCCGCCTCGCCTATAAGGTGGACAAATACCGCGAAGGGTCGTACGTGCTGTTTCAGTTCAGCGCGGCGGCCGAGGTGGTGAAGGAGCTGGAGCGCCGGCTGCGGGTTTCCGACGTCGTGCTGAAGTTCCTCACCGTGCGCATCGACACCACGCTGAAACGGCTGGAGAAGCGCAAGAAGCAGCGCGATAAGCGTGCGGCAAAGCGGGCCGAACGCGTTCCCGCGGCCGCGCCACCCATGCCGGGAGCAGCGGCTCCCGTAATGCCGGAAGCACCGGCGCCGGCTATGCCCGGTCTTCCACCCCAGCAAACCAAGAACCGGTTTGCTGAGGACCCCGGGGTAACGAAGGAGGGATAAGCCATGGCGGAGACGAAAGGTAGACCCGGCAGCGCCGCGCAGCGGCCCACCGGAGGCGACAAAGCGGTCGTCACCCAGAAGAAGCAGTATTTCCGGCGCAAGAAAGTGTGCCGCTTCTGCGTGGAGAAGATCGACGATATCAATTACAAGGACGTGAAGCTGCTGCACGCCTTCGTGGCCGAGCGGGGCAAGATCGTTCCCCGGCGTATTTCCGGCGTGTGCGCCCCGCACCAGCGTCGGCTCACCGACGCCATCAAGAAGGCGCGCAACATCGCGCTGTTGCCGTTCGCGGCGTCCATATAGGCGGGAGGAAACAGTCATGGAAGTCATTCTTAGAGAAGACGTCGAAAAGCTGGGGAACCGCGGCCAGGTGGTAAAAGTGGCGGCGGGTTACGCCCGCAATTTCCTCCTTCCCAAGCGTCTGGCCGTGGCAGCCACCGATGCCAACAAGAAAATCGTGGAGCAGGAGCGGCAGGCGCACCTGCGACGCGAAGCCAAGCTGAAGGGCGAAGCCGAAGACCTCGGCAAGCTGCTCACCGGCGTGAGCGTGACCATCACGCAGAAGGCCGGCGAAAACGATCAGCTATTCGGGTCGGTGACCGCCAAGGACGTGGCCGATGCTCTGGCCGCGAAGAACTTCACCATCGACCGCCGCAAGGTGCAATTGGATGAGCCGATCAAGCAGCTCGGCGAGTACAAAGTTCCGGTGCGGCTGCACAAAGACGTCACCGCCGAAGTGACCGTGGTGGTGGCCAAAGAAGAGTAGGCCCGTTTCACAAACTGGGATCAGGGGTCAGGGATCCGGGGATCAGGGGAACCGCGCTCCCAACTCCTGATCCCTGGTCTTCAACCCCTGACCCGATCCCTGCAATGAAATCTCCCAATACTTCCATCCGCAATATCGCGATCATCGCGCACGTGGACCACGGCAAGACCACGCTGGTGGATGCCATGCTCAACCAAAGCGGCATCTTCCGTGAAAACGAAGAGCACGTCGAGCGCGTCATGGACTCCAACGAGCTCGAACGCGAGCGCGGCATCACCATCCTGGCCAAGATCACCGGCGTCCGCTACCACGGCGTCAAAATCAACATCGTGGATACGCCCGGCCACAGCGATTTCGGCGGCGAAGTGGAGCGCGCGCTCAAGGTGGTGGACGGCGTGATGCTGCTCGTGGACGCCAGCGAGGGTCCGCTGCCGCAGACGCGCTACGTGCTTTCGAAGGCGCTGGAAGCGAAGCTGCCTCCGATCGTCGTGATCAACAAAATCGACCGGCCGGACGCGCGTGTGCAGGAAGTGTTGAACGAAGTCTACGATCTGTTCATCGATCTCGACGCCGCCGAGGACCAGCTCGACTTTCCGGTGCTCTACACGATCGCGAAGACGGGCGTGGCCAAGTGCTCGATGGAAGATTCGTCAACCGACCTGCGCCCGCTTTTCGACGCCATCGTAAAGCACATCCCCGCGCCTTTGGGCGACCCAGCGGGCGTGCTGCAGATGCTGATCGCCAACCTCGATTACAGCGATTACCTGGGCCGGCTTGGCATCGGGCGCGTGTTCAACGGAACACTGAACTATGGCGATACCGTGGCCATCGCCAAGCGCGACGGCTCGCTCCAGGCTACCAGGATCACCAAGCTTTATTCGTTCGAAGGGCTGAAGCGGGTGGACGAAACCACCGGCCGGCCGGGCGACATTCTGGCCATCGCCGGCGTGGAAGGCATCACCATCGGTGAGACCGTAACCAGCGCGGAAATCCCCGAACCGCTGCCGCAGATCCACATCGACGAACCCACCATCGCCATGGCGTTCACCATCAACACCGGTCCGTTTTCCGGGCGGGAAGGGCAATGGGTGACGTCGCGCAATCTGCGCGAGCGGCTGGACAAAGAACTGCTGACGAACGTTTCGATCCGCGTCGAAGAGCTCGGGCACGACACGTTCAAGGTGATGGGCCGCGGCGAGCTGCAGCTCGCCATCCTCATCGAAATGATGCGGCGCGAAGGCTACGAGCTGATGGTGGGCAAGCCGGAAATCCTCACCCGCAAGGTCGATGGCAAGGTGCAGGAACCGGTGGAATTGCTGGTGATCGACTGTCCGGAAGCCTTCCTGGGCGTGGTGATCGAAAAGCTCGGCGCGCGCAAGGGCAAGATGAGCAAGATGGTGAACCATGGCTCGGGCCGCGTACGGCTGGAATTTCAAGTGCCTTCCCGCGGTCTCATCGGCCTGCGCGGCGAAATCCTCACCGACACGCGCGGCACCGCGCTCATGCATTCGCTGTTTCACGGCTATATCGACTGGCAGGGGGAGATTCCGACGCGCCCCACCGGGTCGCTGGTGGCGGACCGGCCGGGCAAGGCGACCGGCTACGCCATCTTCAACCTGCAGGAGCGCGGCGAGATTTTCGTTTCGCCCGGCACCGAAGTGTACGAGGGCATGGTCATCGGCGAGAATGCGCGCGAAAAGGACCTGGACGTGAACATCGTCAAGGAAAAGAAGCTCACGAACATGCGCGCCTCCACCGCCGACGAAGCCATCCGCCTGGTGCCGCCGCGGATTCTGAACCTGGAACAGGCCATCGAATTCATCCGCGACGACGAATACGTGGAAGTAACGCCCGTTTCGATTCGCCTGCGGAAGAAGATCCTCAAATCGAATCAGCGGTAGAATCGTACCGCTATGAGCCGGCTCGAGTTCATTCCCGGCACGCGTGCGGCCTGGCAGCGCCTGAGAGACGCTCCGGCGGAGTTTGCTCGCCAACAAAACGTCCGCCTGCACGACGCGCTGGAGGAGATTGCATCCATGACCCTCGACTTTCTGGGCAGATTCCCGCCGGAAACTCCCGAGCAATGGTTCGGTTACCTGGCGGCAGATGGCGAATCGCGGCAAGTTGTGGGCGTGTGCAGTTTCAAAGGCCCGCCGGTGGATCGCGCGGTTGAAATCTCGTATGGTACGTTCGCGGGTTTCGAGGGACGAGGCATCGCAACCAAAATGGCGCGGTACCTGGTAGAACGGGCGCAGGAATCGGATGAGGTCGATACGGTCTTCGCGCATACACTGCCGAAGCCGAACGCCTCAAACCACATATTGCGAAAACTCGGAATGCAGTTCACCGGCGATGCGCAGGAAGACGGCATGCCGGTCTGGCGCTGGGAGATGCGGCTGCGGTAATCAGCCGGCTTTCGCCAGTCCTTCCACCCCACAATACGCAATCGCCGTCTCCGCCAGGATTTCCGCCAACTGCATCACCGATTCCACATCCACCCATTCGACATCCGCGTGCGCACCGGCGCCGGCGGGGCCGAATACCACCGTCTCTACACCCGCGGCTTGTAGGAGAGCGGAATCCATCCAGGGCGTATCGCCGATGTGCGCGGGCACGCGGCCGAGCACCTTTTCCGCCGCGGCATCCACTGCCCGAACGATGCCGGCATTTGGCGCCACCTCGAACGGATCGCGCGCACAGAAGGAACGAACGGTGGCGTGGAAATCCGGATCGGCGGCAGTGAGCCGGTCGACCATAGCCTGAATCTCGGCCACGGCCTGTTCTTCGCATTCTCCAGGAATGGTGCGCCGCTCGATCTGTACCGTGGACGACGCCGCGTACGTGCTGAGCCCGCTACCACCTGAAAGCAGCGCCGCATGCAGCGACGGCGGACCCACCAGCGGATGCGGCGGCCGCGCGCGCAGGTCTCTCTCCAGTTTGCCGAGCTCGTACAGGAATGCGCCCATCTTCATATTCGCGTCAATGCCAAGCTCGAATTTGCTGCCATGCGCGGCGCGACCGGCACTCGTCACCTCGATCCAGACATAGCCTTTGTGCGCCAGGCAAACCCGCAGCGCGGTCGGCTCGGTAACGATGGCGCCATCCACTTTTACCCGGCCGATGAGGTCGCGCGTTCCCAGGCTGCCATACTCCTCGTCGGCCACCGCGGCCACCAGGAGATCCCCGCGCAGCCGGACGCCCGCATCCACGAGCGCCTTGGCAGCGGCCATTGAAGCGGCCAGGCTGCCCTTCATATCGTAAGCACCGCGGCCGTAGAGCCTGCCGTCGCGAACGGCGCCGGAGAAGGGCTCGGCCATGCCCGCAGTGTCCACGGTGTCGCAGTGGGCATTGAGCATGAGCGAGCGGCCGCCGCCCGTGCCGGCCAGGTGGCCCAGAACCGTTGCACGCCCGCGCTCCGGCTCGAAGATTTCGGATTCCATCCCGCACGCGGCCAGGGATCCGGCTATCCAGCGCGCGATCTCAGCCTCGCCCGGCGCACCGGCCGCCAGCGACGGGTTGACGGAATTGATCTGCACCAGCCGCGCAAGCGTGGCCCGCGTGTACTCGCGGTCAATCCGCATATTCGTGATGGTACTATGCGAATTGATCCCCCACCTGGTTTCCATCGATGCCAACGGCGTCCGCCTGGCGGCCTGGGAGTGGCCTGGCGAAGGCGTTCCGCTTGTGTTCGTGCACGCCACCAGTTTCCACGGCCGCCTGTGGGACGCGGTCATCCGCCAACTGGCAGGCCGCCGGGCCATCGCGCTCGAAATGCGCGGCCACGGACGCAGCGAAAAAATCGAGCCGCCTTACGACTGGCGCTGGTTCGGCCGCGACGTCGCCGCAGCCACCGAACAGCTCGCGCTGCGTGGCGCCATCGGCATCGGCCACTCGATGGGCGGGTATGCCATTGCCACGGCCGCTGCCATCCGGCCGGAAGCCTTCGCCGAGTTGCTGTTGGTGGACCCCACCATCTTTCCGCCCGCAACCTATTCCGCCGCGGCGCAGCCGGAGGTTTCTTTCATTCTGCGGCGGCGCAACCATTGGAAATCGGCGCACGAAATGTTCGAGCGATTCCACAACCGCCAGCCTTTCGCCGCGTGGCAACCGGAAGTGCTGCGCGATTACTGCGAATTCGGCGTGCTGAAGAACAACGATGGCTATGTGCTGGCGTGCCCACCTCCGGTGGAGGCCTCGATCTATGCCACCTCCAAGACAGCGGAGGCGAATCCGTATGCCGCGGTCACGTCGATTGCGGTACCGGTCACGGTCATGCGCGCTGCCCGGGTACGTACCGGCGACGGGTTGGACCTGGCCGCTTCCCCCACGGCCCCGGACCTGGCGGCAAAATTCCAACACGGCCGGGAAATCGTGCTGCAAGGCCGCAGCCACTACATCCCGATGGAAGCGCCGGACCTGGTGGCGCGGGAAATCGCCCGGATCGCATAGACGGGCCATTCCGTCTCAGTTTGCGGGCGCGCTCATCTTGACCTCCAGGCGGCCCAGTTCTTTGCGAAACAGCGGATTCCTGGGGTAATCGTGCGCCAGCTCCTGCAGAATCGTGCGAGCGTCGGCGGGACGCTTTTCGCGAACCGCGGCGATCGCCAAGAGGATGCTCGCAAAGGCCTTCAGATAATGGCCCTGGTGCGCGGCCAACTCCAGGTGCTGCTTGCCGATTTCTTTGTTGCCGGAAATGTTGTCGAAGTGCACGAACCAGCGGACGAAAAACGGCAGGCTGCCGAGCACGTACTCGGAGAAACCGGCGGTGACGTAAGCATCGTAGAACTTCGGATCGAGCTGCAGCAGTTGCTGCGCATAACTGTTCGAGCGTTTGGAAGGCGACAGACTGGAGAACTGGTGCTTGTCGATGAGCGCCATGTAGTCGGCCGTCACTCCCTGGCCGATACACAGGGCGAAGAGCGCGGATTTGTCCTTGGGGTTGGCGCGCAGCGCGGCGCTGCCTTCGGACTGCGTATCGTTGAGCGCCTGAAGGAGGCGCGCCCGAATGGCGGGATCGGACGAAGACGCACGCTTCTTGTCGTACGCCCAATCGTCGTTGGTAAAGAATTCACCTTCCAGGACGCCCAGGCGGTCCAGCTCGTCGAACAGGCAGGCGGATGCGCGGAAGGCATGGGGAAGCGGGTCGGAAGGATGCGCCGCGATCAGTTGGTCCAGAATGGCGTGGGCCCCGGCGAAGTCGAAGTTATACAAATGATTGAGCGCGTCATCGAGAGACGGTTGCCCGGCCGCTACCGCGGTCCGGCCAAATAATAAAACGATGAGCCACAGACGAGCCATCCTCGACTCTATCGTAGCGATTATCGCTGCCGCTGCGCCACAATCGTGATCTGCATGTCCCGCGCCTGCCGCACCAGTTTCTGTACCGTACTTTCGCGAAAACGGCGCCACCACGGCCTCGGACCGGAGCGTCCGATGAAGATCTGGGTCACGCGCTGGGCGCGGGCGAACTCGGCGATGGCGCGGGGCACATCGTTGTCCTCCACGATGTGTGTGTCGATACGCAGATTGCGGGCGAAGCTGAGATGGCGCTCCACAGCCGCCAGATCCTCCGGGGTCTCTTCCCCACTGGTGCGGACGTAAATCGCGAGACAGGCGGCGTGAAGGTAATCGGCCACGCGCTTGCCGCGCCGGATGAGCACTGCGGATGCGGGCTGAGCGGTGAGACAGATCAGCAGACGCTCGTTGCGCCCCGCGGGTGCGGGCACGCCGGCCGGATCCGAAGGCGTCAGCCTCTCCTCCACCTCGTGCGCGGTGTGCCGCAGCGCCATCTCGCGCAGAGCGCTCAAATTTCCCTCAGTGAAGAAATTCTCCATTGCCCGCTGGGCTTTTTCCTGCGGATAAACCACGCCGCGGATCAGGCGGTTGCGCAGAGCGCGGGTAGTGAGGTCGATGAATACAACCTCGTCGGCTTCGTCCACCACCCAGTCGGGCACCGTCTCGCGCACGCGCACGCCGGTGGCGTGCCACACCTGGTCGTTCAGGCTCTCCAGATGCTGCACGTTCATCGTGGTCCACACTTCGATGCCCGCCTCCAGCAGGGCGTGCACGTCCTGCCACCGCTTGGTTCGTTCGCAACCGGGGACGTTGGTGTGGGCGAATTCGTCGACGATAGCGATGGCCGGATGGCGGCGCAACACCGCATCCACATCCATTTCTTCGAAGCGCGCGCCTCCATAAACGATGCTGCGGCGCGGCACGACTTCCAGCCCATCGGTCTTTTCGATCGTCTCCTTGCGGCCGTGCGGCTCGAAGTAAGCGATCACGATATCCACGCCCTGCTGCCGGGCAGTCTGTGCCTCCGCGAGCATGCGGAATGTCTTGCCGACGCCGGCGGCGTAACCGAGGTAGATTTTGAGGTGGCCTTTCATGCGCCGGCACGCTGCGGGAAGATTCGCACGTCGAAATCCTCGGCGGCGTCGATCAGGCGGTCGGTCGGCCCGCGCGCACCCTGCGAATGGCCGATGAAGATCTGGGTCACACGCTCGTCATGCGCGAAATCCAGAATGGTGGTGACGAAGTCCGCGCCTTTCAGGCAGTGAACCTCGGCCCCCAGTTCGCGCGCCAGGGCGAGATTCGCTTCGAGACGTTCACTATCCTGCTGCCCCAGGCTGCCCTGATCCACGTAGGCGGCCAGCAGGGCGCCGTGGAAGCGTTCGGCGTTGCGCTGGCCGCTGCGCAGCATGTCGGCCGCGTTGCTGCGCGGGGTGAGGCAGACCAGCACACGCTCCTGCGCGCCCCAGCGGCTGCCTACGTCGTGCTCGTCCAGATAGCCCTGCAGCTGCGTATCCACCACGTCCGCCGCCAGCAGCAGCGCCAGTTCGCGCAGCTCTCCCAGCTGGTGGGTCTCCGCCGCCGTCCCCTCCCCGCGGTCGAGCAGCGCTTCGGGCGGAGCATCGACGACTTCGATTTCGTCGGCCTCGCGGAGGAAATCGAGCGGGATGCTGTCGGCCGCGCGTTTGCCCGTGATCTTCTCCACCTCGTCTTGTTTTTCGCGGATATGTTGCAAGTTGACGGCGGTCAAAACGCTGATGCCGCGCTTCAGTAGTTCCTCCACGTCCTGCCAGCGCTGCGGATTACGGTTGCCGGGAGCGTTGGCGTTGGCCAGGCCGTCGATCAGCACCAGCGAGGGATGGCGGCGGAAAACGGCGGCAACGTCGATTACGTGGTACTCTCGGCCGGCGTGCCGTTCGGTAATGGTAGGAATGATCTCCAGCCGATCGAGAATCGCCTGAATTTCGGACGGTACGCTGGGTTGGACCGCGGCCACCACCACATCCTGGCCGCGTTCGTGCCGCCGGCGGCCCTCGTCAAACATGCGGTAGGATTTTCCGACCCGCGAGGCGTATCCCAGGAAAACTTTGAGTCGCCCCCGGCTTTCCCGGCGCTCGTCCTCCTGGACACGGCGCAGAAGCTCTTCAGGGCTTGGTCTTCGGTCGTTGGCCTTCATTCGCTCCGGTGGCGGCCGTGGATTCGCACACCGGCAGGGCGGCCGGGCGCGATAGCGGGCCTAAAACCACAATACCAGCCCAAGGGGGACCGGCGATCACGATTTGTGTTTTCAAATCGGCGTTTAACCGGGCGGCGAGAGGTGCGTTCGAGCGTTCGCTAATGGGTGGACACTGGAAAGGCGCGATCCAGGGCCAAATTCAGCTTCAGCGCGTTGATGCGCGGTTCACCGAAGATGCCGTACTGTGGACCCTCGGTATTGGCGGCGACAAGGGCGCGAACCGCATCCGCGCCGGCATGGCGTGCCGCGGCCACCCTGCCGATCTGGGCTTCCGCACCCGCCGGACTGATATCCGGATCGAGACCGCTGCCGGAAGCCGTAACCAGATCGGCTGGCACCGGGCCGGAAAATGTGGGGTTTTCCTCCCGGAATTTCTTGACGTCCCCGGCCACCCGCGTGGCCAGAGACTGGTTGGTCGGACCCAGGTTCGGGCCGCCCGAAGCCAGACCGTCATCGGCATCCGGTAAGCGGCCATGGAAATATTCCGGCCGGGTGAACTTCTGTCCGATGAGCGCGGAACCCGCCGGCAGCATGCTGCCGTTTGCCTGGTAAGGAAAGAAGAGCTTGGCAAGACCGGTTACGGCGAGTGGGTACAGGACCCCGGTCAGAATCGCCAGCACCGCGGTCGCGCGTACGGCAATGAGAAGTTGTTTCATAGGGTTCCTCGAGCGGCTCTGATCGGAGCCGCGACCGTGAAGGAAGGGATCATGCCCACCCCAACAGTCCCAGCAGCCGGTCGATGATCCAGATTCCCGGGAACGGCGCGATTACACCGCCGAGGCCGTAGATCAGCAGGTTGCGGCGCAGCAGCGCACCGGCCGCCATGGGTTTGTACTTCACGCCACGCAACGCCAGCGGGATCAGCGCGATGATGATGAGCGCGTTGAAAATCACGGCCGCCAGCACAGCGCTTTCCGAGCTGTGCAGGCCCATGATATTGAGCTTCTGCATCACCGGAAACACGCCCATGAACATGGCCGGCAGGATAGCGAAATACTTGGCGATGTCGTTGGCGATGGAAAACGTGGTGAGCGCGCCGCGCGTCATGAGCAACTGCTTGCCGATGGCTACAACCTCGATGAGCTTGGTGGGGTTGCTATCGAGGTCCACCATGTTGCCGGCCTCTTTGGCCGCCATGGTGCCGGTGTTCATGGCGACGCCGACATCGGCCTGGGCGAGCGCGGGAGCGTCATTGGTGCCGTCGCCGGTCATCGCTACCAGGCGGCCGCCGGCCTGCTCCCGCTTGATGAGGTCCATCTTGTCCTTGGGAGTAGCTTGAGCCAGGAAATCGTCCACGCCCGCTTCGGCGGCGATGGCGGCGGCGGTAAGCGGGTTGTCGCCGGTGATCATGACCGTGCGGATGCCCATATTGCGCAGTTGCTGGAAGCGCTCGCGCATGCCGCCCTTGACCACGTCTTTCAAGTGCACTACGCCCAGAGCCCGATCGCGGTTGGCCACCACCAGCGGCGTCCCGCCCGAGCGCGAGATGCGGTCCGTGATTTCCATCAGCTCCGGCGGCGCCGTACCGCCGTGCTCCTGCACGAATTCCACTACCGCTTCGGTTGCGCCCTTGCGAATGTTTGCGCTGTCCATATCCACGCCGCTCATGCGCGTCTGGGCTGTAAACGGAATGAAGCGGGCTTCGTGCTCGGCCACCTCGCGGCCGCGGATATTGTATTTCTGCTTGGCCAGCACCACGATCGAGCGGCCTTCCGGTGTCTCATCAGCCAGGCTGGAAAGCTGGGCCGCGTCCGCCACCTCTTCTTCAGTCGCCGTGCCCACGGGAATGAATTCCACGGCCTGCCGGTTGCCGAGTGTGATTGTGCCGGTTTTGTCCAGCAGCAGGGTGTTCACGTCGCCCGCGGCTTCTACGGCTTTGCCGCTCATGGCCAGCACGTTGTGCTGCATCACCCGGTCCATGCCGGCGATGCCGATGGCCGAAAGCAGGCCGCCGATGGTGGTGGGAATCAGGCAGACCAGCAGCGAAACCAGCACGGTAACCGAAGGCTTCACACCGCTGTAGGCCGCGAACGGTTCCAGGGTCACGACCGCCAACAGGAACACCAGGGTCAGCCCGGCAATCACGATATTGAGCGCGATCTCGTTAGGCGTCTTCTGCCGCTCGGCGCCTTCCACCAACGCAATCATGCGGTCCAGAAACGTCTCGCCCGGATTCGAGGTGATGCGCACCACGATCCAGTCCGAGAGCACCTTGGTGCCTCCGGTTACAGCGCTGCGGTCACCGCCGGATTCGCGAATGACGGGCGCACTTTCTCCGGTAATGGCCGATTCGTCCACGCTGGCAATGCCTTCGATCACGTCGCCGTCGCCCGGGATGGTTTCCCCGGCTTCCACCCGCACAAGGTCGCCGCAACGAAGTTGGGTGGCCGATACGATCTGCTCCCGCGCGCCCGTGATTTTGCGCGCCGTGGTTTCGGTTTTGGTCTTGCGCAGCGTATCCGCCTGGGCCTTTCCGCGCCCTTCCGCCATGGCTTCGGCGAAATTCGCGAACAGCACAGTGAACCACAGCCAGATGGTGATCTGCAGCCCGAAAACCCAGATGTGATCACCGACGGCGAAATCGCGGAGCAGCAGCGCCGTCGTCATCGCCGCGCCCACTTCCACCACGAACATGACCGGGTTCTTCATCATGGTGCGCGGATTCAGTTTGCGGAACGAATCCCCGATGGCCCGCTTGACGATAGGCGGATCGAACAGCGGCCGGGCGCGCGCCGCCTTTTTCGGAATTAGAGACGTAACATCGTCGTCAGTTGTGGGAGGGGCCATGACTGAAGCCATAAATCAACTCCAAAGCCTTCCTTGGTGCATCAGGAACTGTTCCACCACCGGGCCAAGCGAGAGCGCCGGAAAGAAGGTCAGCGCGCCCACGATCACCACCACGCCCACCAGCAGCACCACAAACAGCGGCCCGTGTGTGGGGAACGTGCCGGCCGAAACCGGGACCACTTTCTTCTGCGCCAGGCTGCCTGCCGCTGCCAGCAGCGGAATGATCATGAGGAAGCGCCCGCAAAGCATGGCAACGCCCATGGCAGTGTCAAGGTACGGCGTATTCGTGTTCAATCCGCCAAAGGCGCTCCCGTTATTGCCCACCGCGCTGCTGAAAGCGTAGAGAACTTCGGAAAGCCCGTGCGGACCGTGATTCGTCATGCTGGCGTGTACGTTGGGGAGGTTGATGGAGGCGCCGGCGAAGCCCAGAATCGAGAAGGCCAGCACCAGCGCTGCCAGCATCACCATTTTGACTTCCTTCTGCTCGATTCTCTTTCCCAGGTATTCCGGTGTGCGCCCCACCATCAGTCCGGCCAGGAAAACGGCCAGAATGGCGAATAGCAGCATGCCATAGAGCCCTGCGCCGACGCCGCCGAAGATCACTTCGCCGAGTTCTATGTTGACCATCGGCACCAGCCCGCCCAGCGGCGTGAGACTATCGTGCGTATTGTTGACGGCGCCGCAGCTCGCGTCGGTGGTGATGGTGGTGAACATGGACGAAGCCGGGATGCCGAAACGCACCTCCTTACCTTCCATGTTGCCCACCTGCGATACGCCCAGGTTGGTTAGGATCGGATTACCCGCCTGCTCTGCGGACCAGACAACTGCCACGCCCGCCAGAAAGAGCACGAGCATGGCGGAAAACAACGCCCAACCCTGCCGTGTGTCGCGGACCATTTTGCCGAATGTGTAGGTGAGACCGGCGGGGATGAGGAAAATCATCAACATTTCGATGAAATTCGAAAACGGCGTGGGGTTCTCATAGGGATGCGCGGAGTTGGCGTTGAAAAATCCACCGCCGTTGGTGCCGAGCATCTTAATCGCTTCCTGCGAGGCCGTCGGACCTTGCGGAATCGTCTGCACCACGCCTTCGACCGTCTTCACTTTCTCGTACGGGCGGAAGTTCTGAATCACGCCTTGCCCGCAGAGCACCATCGCGCCGATCAGCGAAAGGGGCAGCAGAATATACACCGTCGCGCGCGTCACGTCCACCCAGAAACTACCGATCGTCTGCACCGAGTGGCGGGCGAACCCGCGCACCAGGGCGATGGCGACAGCGATGCCCGACGCGGCCGACCAGAAATTGTGCGTCGCCAGACCGATCATCTCGGTCAGATAGCTCATGGTGGTCTCGGGAGCGTACGACTGCCAGTTGGTATTGGTGGTGAAACTGGCGGCGGTGTTGAAGGCCAGGTGCGCGCCCACATTGCCCAGGCCCGCCGGATTCAGCGGCAGCCATTGCTGCACCCGCTCCAGAACGTACGTGAACACCATGCCCACGATGCTGAACGCCAGCAGACCGCCTGCATAACGCATCCAGTGCTGCTCGGCAGTTTCGTCTACGCCGAACAGCCGGTAGAGTATTTTTTCAAGCGGGCGCAACACCGGATGCAGAAACGTACGGCGGCCTTCGAAGACCGCCGTCATGTAAAGGCCCATCGGTTTGGTGACCGCTAACAGCACCGCTACGTACAAAACCAGTTGCCACATATCAGAAGCGCTCCGGCCGCAGCAGGGCGAGAAAAAGATACGCCGCGATGGCCACGGCGACGACAAGCGAAATCGCGTATTCCATAAGCGCAGGTCCAGGCTTTACAGCCTCTGGCAACCCTCCCCAAATGCCCACGCGGCAATAAAAAACACGATCGTGAGTGCTATGAAGCCAACATCCGCCATATCCATTATCCAAGGTTGAAGAGATTCACGCGATGCCCGTCCGCCGCCAGCGCTCGTGCCAGACGCTCCTCCCGTGTGCGCCAAAAGCGCCTCCGGGTTCCTAAGAGCACGATCGATTCCGGTCTGAGCGTCCGCCGGAAGCCCTCGTCAAAGCTGCGCGCCACCACGATCCTGGCTTCGGCCGGTAAAGGAGCGTTCGCACATAATTCCAGCAGCCGTTCCACCAGGAACGCGCGCACTGCGTTCGGACAGTTGAGAGGCCCGGGATATGGCGCGGCATGCACCGCCACTAGACAAAGCCTTGCCTCGAGACCATGGGCCAGAACCGCGGCCCGCTCGACGATTTTCCGCGTCACGTCCGGCTGCGTGTAGGGTACGGCAATTTCGAGACTACGCTCGGGGGCGGCTTCGAGCGCACCGGGATCCACGCGCAATCGGATGGAGGTCCGCATGACAATTCCAAGCGTAGGCGCCGGTACATAAGGAAGTCGTAAGGAAATGATAAGGATCGCGTTAAAGCGCGGCAGATGGACATGGCGTGCTGCATACTCGTTTTGTGAAGGCTATTTTTATGCTTTTTTTAGCTCTGGGTGCTATGAGAGCAGTTGCTCAGGATACCCAGAGCACTCCGGTGCCCCAGGCATCGGCCCCCGCGCCCGCGCCGCCCGAGCCGCGGTGGCACTACGGAGCGTTCGCGGACGGGGCCTTCCTGTACGATTTCAATCATCCCGCCAATCACCTGTTTCGCGACCGCAGTACCACCGCGTATGTGAACGAACCCGTGCTGGACATGGCGGCCGTCTATCTGCGAAAGGACGCATCGGATCAATCCCGCTGGGGCATGGAAGTCACATTTCAAGCCGGAAAGGACTCGCTGGCGTTTGGTTTCTCCCCCGTCGCGCCGAAGCTTCCGGGCTCCCGATGGCTGCGGCATCTCGGGCCGACGGATGTCTCCTATCTCGCTCCGGTCGGCAAAGGCCTGACAATCCAGGGGGGCATTTTCAATAGCTTCATCGGGTATGAGTCGCTCTATGCCAAAGATAATTTAACTTATACCCGCTCCTGGGGCGCAGATAATACGCCCTATCTCATGATGGGAATCAATGCCAGTTATTCTTTCAACCCGAAATGGACGGCTGCCGCTTTTATCGTCAATGATTACGACCATCTCGCGGATCCGAACAGCGTACCCAGCTCCGGAGGCCAGGTGGTTTACAAAGCGACAGATCACACCACCCTGAAAGAGACCGTGTTGTACGGTCCGCACCAATCTGATACCGCGATCGGCTTCTGGCGGTTCCTCTCGGATTCCATCGTGGAATGGAAAACGGACCGCTTCACCACGGCATTCGAATATCAGGTGGGGCAGGAAAAAGTCGCTTCGGACGGCGAGCCGCGCGCGCTGTGGATGGCCTCGCAACTGCCCTTACATTGGTCGCCGCGCGGGCCGTGGAGCTTCACCGTGCGTCCGGAATTCGCCTGGGACCGCAACGGGCGCTGGACCGGCGACCGTCAATTCATCTATGCGATTACGAACACGGTCCAGTATCTGCTTTCTTACGGCCCCGGGAAGGCCTACTTCCGCCTGGAATATCGCTACGATCATTCGAGCGGCCCGCAGGGCGGATTCTGGTTCGGCGCCATCCAGCCCAACGGAGTTCCTCAGCTGGTGCCCGGGCAGAACTTACTGATCGGCGCGATCATCCTGACCATAGAGGGCTCCAGGCTGTAATTGCCGGTGCAGCCGCGAAACTCAAAGCTCAGCCGTATGGAACCATGCCCGGCCTTCTGGGTGCGATCGTACACTTACTAAGTGATTTATTTGCTCAGCCGTATATACTGTGCGTGTAGAGCCAACAAGCGAAAGGAGTCAATGTTCCGTGTCGAACCGGTCCACGATTCGTGGTCTTCTCCTGCTCTACTGTCTTCCGTATGCCATCTGCGCGCAGAGCGCCGATCCTTCCCCCGCGGCTACGATGGGCGCGGTCATCAACGAGCTGGAAGCGATGAAGACGCGCATCGACGAGCTCGAAGGGCAGGTTAAAAAGCTCCAGGATCAGGCAGCGGCAGTGCCGCAGCCGCAACCGGCGAAAGCCGTCGCCGTGCCGGCACCGCAAACGCCGGAGCCAGCGAAAGCGATCCCCGTACCGGCGGAAGCGGTTGTGTCGCCTCCGCCGCAAGCCACCCAACCGCAGATCCAAACGCCTGAACCGCGGTCTCAGACGCCGGTACCGCGGCCGCAAACAACCCCACCGGCCAAGACCACGTCCACCGAGGCCTCGGCCGAGCCTTTCTCCTTTGCCAGTTGGACGTGGCTTACCGGCAATTCTCGCGTCACCGATATCCCCGGCGCCACCGCATTCTTCACTCCCGAAATCCGCGCCGACGTCGATTACGTCTACGACTTCGCCCACCCGGCCGATCACACCCTCGGCGGTTCGAGCGAGGTCTTCCGCTCCGGCGAAGTGCAGGTCACGCAATTCGGCGTGGGCGGCGATTTCCATTGGCAAAATGTCCGTGCGCGCCTGATGACTCAGTTCGGAATGTACGCCGAGACCACGCCACGCAACGACGCCAGTCCGGCCGTGGGCAATTGGGATCTTTTCACCGCCTATCGATATGTCTCCGAGGCTTATGGCGGATACCATATCAACGCCATGCACGGCATCAACATAGACGCTGGTATTTTTATGTCTTACATAGGGCTGTTCAGTTACTATCAGTTCGATAACTGGGCGTATCAGCCGTCCTATGTTTCCTCCAACACACCATGGTTTTTCAATGGCGTACGCATCCAGCTCTTCCCCACCGAGAAATTGAAAATCGAGCCGTGGTTCGTCAACGGCTGGCAGTCCTACGGTAAGTTCAATAAGGCGCCGGGACTCGGCGTCCAGATCCTTTACCGTCCGACCTCATGGCTCTCCATTGTCGGCAATCAGTACGAAGGCACGGACACGCTCGGCGTTCCTGGCCGGCACCGAATCCACACCGACGACAGCGTGCAGATCAAATATTACGAGAATCCCTCTCACCTGATCGACCGCGCCGCGATGACGGTGACGGTCGATGCCGGTTGCGAATTCGGAGATTTGAGCGGCGTGAAATGTTTCAACGGCAACCCTTCCAAGCCGTCGCAATATTTCCTGGGCTTCATGACCTATCAGCGAATCTGGCTGCACCACGACCTGTTCGGCATCACCGTCGGCGGCGGCGCCATCAATAATCCAGGCCGCTACCTGGTCCTGCTGCCGCCTATCAACGGTGCAACCGCCATCAGCGGTTCGCCGTACTTCCCCGAAAATCCCGGCGATCCCTTCAAAGCCTGGGATACTTCCGCCACTTTCGATTACATGCCGAGGCAGTACATCACCTGGCGCTTCGAGTACAACCATCGCGCTTCCAACGTGCCGTACTTTACCGGCCCCGGCGGCATCACGCCTCCCGGCGGCGTCAACGGACAGCCCGGGCTGATCGTTCCCGGATGGTCGCCGGACCTGGTGAAGCGTGAAAACCGGTTCATAATCGCCTTGCTGGTCATGTTCTGACAATCCGGCGTCGCCGCGCGCAGCCTCATCATTTCGCCGCCGTATAATTTGAGTTTGCCACGTAAGCTCACTCTTCCCCTGCTGGTCGCTTCCATCTACTTTATGGTTGCTGGGGGCCCGTACGGGCTGGAGGACATCGTCGCACGCGCCGGCTACTCCGGAGCCATCCTCATCCTGCTGGCGACGCCCTTACTTTGGGCGCTTCCCACCGGCCTGATGGTCGCCGAAATGACCAGCGCGGTTCCGGAAGAGGGAGGTTATTACGTCTACGTCACGCGCGGCCTCGGCCTGTTCTGGGGATACCAGGAGGTCTGGCTGTCGCTGGTGGGTAGTATCTTCGACATGGCCATCTACCCGGCCCTGTTCGTCCAATACCTCGGCCATTTCGCTCCGGCGATGACGGCCGGCGGCCGCGGCCTGGCCGTCGGCGCCGCTCTCATCGCCGCCGCCGCGGCGTGGAATGCGCTGGGCGCGCGCAAGGTGGGGGATAGCTCCGTTCTGCTTGGCGTTGTCCTCCTGGTACCCTTTGCCGTAGTCATGGGCCTGGCCCTCGCCCATCGCGCCGGTGCCGCCTCACCTGCCCTGCCGTTACGCAACGTCGATTTCCTCGGCGGCATCCTGGTGGCCATGTGGAATTACATGGGCTGGGATAATTCCTCCACCGTCACCGGCGAAGTGGAGCAGCCGCAGCGCACTTATCCGCTGGCCATGCTCTGGTCCGTGCTGCTGGTCACCGCGACCTACATCCTCCCCATCGCCGCCGTCGCTGCCACCGGTCTCGATCCCAACCGCTGGTCCACCGGCGGATGGGCGGACGTGGCTCGCGCCATCGGCGGAAGCGCCGTGCTGGTGTTTGCCCTTACTCTCGGCGGCATGATCGGCGCGGCCGGCTCGCTCAACGCGCTCACCATGTCGCTTTCCCGCCTCCCGGCGGTTCTGGCCGATGACACGTTTCTGCCGCGCGTCTTCTCGCGTCGCAACCGCAGTGGCGCACCCTGGGTCGCCATCGCCGCCTGCGCCCTGTTCTGGGCTTTGGCGCTGGAGCTGAGCTTCGTCAAGCTGGTGGTTCTGGACGTTCTCCTCACCGGTCTCAGCATCCTTTTGCAATTCGCGGCGCTGGTCGGATTGCGCATCCGCGAGCCTCACCTCCACCGGCCCTACCGCGTCCCGGGCGGCATGGCGGGCGCGGTGGCCATCGGCATTCCGCCGCTGGTCCTGCTCATGCTTGCCGTCCTGCGCAATCAGGTCGAGCCGGTCGGCCCCATCAATGCGCTCGAACTCGGCGCGCTGCTCGTGGCCGTGGGCGTACTGATCTATTACCTGAGCGCGCCCGGCCGGCGCCAGGCCGCCAAGCGATAATAGTGGTTCTATGGTCATCGCAGACCTGGCGGAAATCACCGGCCGGACTTATCCCGCGCGCCGCCGCACGCAGAACCTGGTAGGCGGCGCCAGCCCCATTCAGGCTTCGAATTTTGCCATGGGCCACGTCACGCTCGAACCCAATGGCGGACAGGTGCCCTGGCACAACCAGGAACAGGAGGAAATCTACTTCGTCATCGAAGGCGAAGGCGAGATGTGCCTGGGAGCCGAGCGCACCGCGGTGCAATCTGGCCAGGCCGTCTACATTCCGCCGGGCGTCTTCCACCAGTTGACCAACACCGGTTCCACGCCCATGCGCATGCTCTACTGCTATGGCCCTGCAGGCGACGTCGCTCACTGGCGCCAGGAGCTGGAGGGAACGCTGCCGAAGGCAGGAGTGGACGTTCCGCCGCTGCCTGCCGGCGCGCAACCGCAATGCACGAAGAAGCCGTAGTCCCATGACCGTACTGTTTGCTTCTCTCCCGGATGGACAGCCGCCTCGCGGGGGAGTCGCCATGGCCGTGCCGGCCGCCCAAGGGGCTGAAAGTCGCGCCGCCGTAGCGCCGGCCTCCTGGCCGGCCATGCCGGCTTTCGAGCCGGCATACTCGACCAGCCGAATCCCGGCCCGGCATGACTTTCGAGAGAGCGGTTCACGTCCCCTGATCCCATGACTCCACACAAAACCATCCATTCCGTCGGCATCATCATGAACGGCGTCACCGGCCGCATGGGGCTCAACCAGCACCTTCGCCGCTCCATTCAGGCGATCATCGCGCAGGGCGGCGTGGCGCTCGGCGATAACGAGGCCATCCTGCCCCATCCGCTTCTCGTGGGTCGCAGCGCCGCCAAGTTGGAAGTCATCTCCCGCGAGTGCGGCGGTGTGCCATGGACCACCGATCTCGCTGCAGCCCTCGCCAACCCGGATTACTCCGTCTACTTCGATTCCCAAACCACCGAACGCCGCGCCGAGGCGCTGCGTCTCGCCATCGCCGCCGGCAAGCACGTGTATTGCGAAAAGCCCGTCGCCGAGAATCTCCAAACCGCCCTCAATCTCTACCGCCGCGCCAGCGCCGCCGGGATCAAGCACGGCGTGGTGCAGGACAAGCTCTGGCTTCCCGGCCTACTCAAGCTACAAACCCTGAAAGACCTCGGCTTCTTCGGCCGTATCTTCGCCGTCCGCGGGGAATTCGGCTACTGGGTTTT
>DATJMP010000091.1:0-22691 GCA_035508655.1 Bryobacteraceae bacterium | reverse complement strand
CGAAGGTTTCAGTGGCGACGGCGGGCTGGCCACGGGCGCGCAGTTGGATCTTTATCCCCAGGCTATGATCGTGCAGACACCGCTGGCGGTGGATGCCAAGGGAAACGTCTATATTGGCGACGTCAACAATAACCGCGTGCGCATGGTGGGCACGAACGGAATCATTACAACGGTCGTGGGAAACGGAAGGTTCGGAGTGCCGACGGACGGCGCGCAAGCGGCCTCGGCGCCGTTTTCCGATGCCGTCAGTATGTCGGTGGACGGCGCCGGCAATCTGTACGTCTCGTCTTATACCTTCGAAGAGATCTACATGATTTCGGGCGGAGCGATCCGCCACATCGCCGGCGGCGCCGCCAATATGCCCGCCGACGGCATGCCAGCGGTAGGTGCGACGTTCCGCAGCGACGGACTAAAGATCGACGGCAACGGCGATCTATATGCCGCCAGTACCAACAGCAACATGGTTTTCAAATTGATTCTGAACGCACCCACGGCTTTCACCGTGGCCGGCGGCAATAACCAAAGCGCGCAAGCCGGGCAGGCCCTGGCGAATGTGCTGAAGGTGCAACTCATGGGACGCGCGGGAACAGGCGTGGCGGGAGTGACAGTGAATTTTGCAGTCACATCCGGGACGGCAACCCTGAGCGCCCCGAGCACGCAGACGGATGCTTCCGGCACGGCGGGTGTCGGAGTGACGATGGGGCCGAACGCCGGAACGGTCGTGATCACGGCAACGGCGCCGGGGACGGGGATGACAGCGCTGACGTTCACGGAGACCGCCACGACTCCCCCACCGGTCTGTGCGGTGCCGCAACCGCTGGTGACGTCGGTGAATTCGGCCGGCGATTTCGGCGGGTCGCCGACGTTCGCTCCGGGCTCGTGGCTGGAGATCAAGGGAACGAACCTGGCGCAGAGCACGCGGCCGTGGCAGGGAACGGATTTCAGCGGCGTCAACGCGCCCACGTCCCTGGACGGCGTATCGGTGACGATCGACGGAAAGAACGCGTTCGTTTCCTACATCAGCCCGCAGCAGATCAACGTCGAGGCGCCGGCAGACGGCGCGAGCGGACCGGTAGCACTGGTCGTGACAGTGGCGGCATGCCCCAGCGCGCCGGTGACGGTGCAGGAGGCCGCGAGTGCTCCGGGACTGCTGGCGCCGTCGAGCTTCAATCCCGCCGGCACGCAATACCTGGTGGCGGTGTTCCCGGATGGGACGTTCGTGGGGAATCCGAATCTGATTCCGGGGGTGGCGTTCCGGCCGGCGGCGCCGGGTGACACGATTACCGCTTACGGCATCGGTTTCGGCGGCGTGACTCCGGCGATCGCACCGGGAACCATTACGGGCGTGCAAAACTCGCTCGGCAACGTGACGGCGAGCTTCGGCTCCACGCCGGCGGCGGTGGGATATGCCGGACTGGAACCGGGGGTGGTCGGGCTGTACCAGTTCAACGTAACGGTCCCCAATGTGCCGGACGGAGATTATCCGATCACTTTTCAGATGGGAGCGATCCAGACCACGCAGAAGGTGTACCTAACCGTGCACCATTAGTAAACTGTCCCGGCGACTTCGTTACCAACAAACCGCTCCCTGACGATCGCGGCTCTGCGTCGGGAATAAGCAGCGAACGGAGCCGCGACCGTAAGGGAGCGGTTGGCCGGTAACCGAGTGACCGGGACAGTAGACTAGCGCCGCTCAGAACCGGATCACCGCGCCTCGCTTCATTCCAGGCCTTGCAGGAAGGGATTGAAGCGTTTCTCGCGGCCGATGGTGGTGTTGGGGCCGTGGCCGGGAATCACGATGGTCTGTTCGGGCAGGGGCATGAGCTTATCGTGAATGGAGCGGAGGATCCGGCGACCGTCGCCGCCGGGCAGATCGGTGCGGCCGATGCTGTCGCGGAATAGGGTGTCGCCGGCAATGAGTTTGCCTTCGGCGGGAATCCAGAGGCTGATGCTGCCGGGGGTGTGGCCGGGAGTTTCGAGCACATGGAATTGGGCGGAGCCGAGCGCGAGCGTGTCGCCCTCGCGCGCGGGGGCATCGATTTGGACGGGCTCGGGCGGGCGCATGCCGAGCCAGGAGGCCTGGACGTCCAGCATGGCCTGGAGGGCCTCATCGTTGCCGTTCATGTAGACGGGAGCGCCGGTGGCCTGCTTGAGCTTGTGCGCGCCGCCGATGTGGTCGATGTGAGCGTGCGTGATGACGATGGCCTTGACCGTGAGGCCGTGCCTGCGCACCACCGTGAGGATCTCTTCGATTTCGTCTCCGGGGTCGATAACCAGGGCCTGCCGCGTTTGCTCGTCGCCGAAGATCGAGCAGTTGCACTGAAGCACTCCGACCGGCAGTATCTCGTGGATCATGCGTTCGTTCCCCGCCTCCATCCCGGCTCACCGGGTCCTGAGCCAATTGTATACTCACGAATATGGCGGACGCGCTTTTCGTCTTCATGCGCTGGCTTCATCTCACGTCTATGGCCACGCTGGTGGGTGGCATGCTGGTCGGACGTTTCGTGATGGTGGCATCGGAAAACAAGCTGGCGCCGGATGCGCGCGAAGCGTTCGGCGCACGCGCGGCCGCCGCTTACCGGCCGCTCGTGGTAACGGCCATCGCCGGGCTGCTGCTTTCCGGCACATACAACCTCCTGACGAATCCCGGTCACTCGACCCTGTACCACACGCTGCTGGGCATCAAGCTGCTGCTGGCCCTGCACGTGTTTGCAGTGGCCCTGCTGGTGACGCAGCCGCACAACCCGCGGCGGGCACGGCTGATGACCGGAACGGTGATTTCCGGGCTGATCATCGTGGCGATTTCCGCGTACCTGCGGCGGATCTACTGAACGCCGTGCGCATTGACCTGAACTGCGACATGGGGGAACTGGCGGATACGGCGCACGAGGCGGCGCTGATGGCACACATCACGTCCGCCAATATCGCGTGCGGCGGGCACGCCGGCGACGAGGCGACCATGGAGCGGACAACCCGGCTGGCGCTGGAGCGCGGCGTGCGCATCGGCGCGCACCCGGGATACCCGGACCCGGAGCATTTCGGCCGGCTGGAGTTGGCGATGAGCGAGGCCGAGATTGCCGATACGGTCTACGCGCAGATCCGCCGGCTGGAGGCGGTGGTGAGCCGCCTGGGCGGAGAGATCGTGCACGTGAAGCCGCACGGCGCGCTGTACAATGTCGCGGCGCGAAACGAGGCGGTGGCGCGGGCGATCGGCGAAGGCGTGCGGCGGTGGGGCGAGGCGGCGCCTGTGTTCGGGCTGGCAGGCTCACCAATGCTGGAGGTGTGGCGAGGGATGGGGCTGCGGACCGTAGCGGAAGGATTCGCCGACCGGCGGTACGAGCCCGATGGCTCGCTGCGCAACCGCAAATTCCCCGACGCGCTAATCACGGATCCGGCCGCGGCGGCCGATCAGGCGGTGCGGCTGGCGCGGTCGGGGCGGGCCGAAACCATCTGCGTGCACGGAGACACGCCGGGATCGGTGGCGATCCTGCGCGCCTGCCGGGAAGCGCTGGAGAGCGTCTAAAAGACTCCCGCAATTTGCGCCGAACGCCGCAGCGGCGGTGTGGGCGCTACTTTTCCAGCAGACGCTCGTAGACATCGCGCTTCGGCAGACCCCGTTTACGGGCCACCTGCTTGATGGCGTCCATCCGAGGAACGCCCTGGCGCATAAGCTCTTCAACGGCTTCCTCCACGGGCCGGGCATCGGGCTCGGGGCCCATGGCTTTGCCCACCAGGATCGTGATCTCGCCCTTGACGGCCTCGCGGGCGGCCAGCGCGGCGCGGATCTCGGCGGCGGTGCCCCGCAGGAATTCCTCGTGCACCTTCGTGAGCTCGCGCGCCACCACGACCGGGCGGTTGCCCAGAGCCTGGGCGATGGCTTCGAGAGCCTCGTCGATGCGATGGGGAGCCTCGAAGAAGACGAGCGTTGCCGCCTCGTCGTGAAGCGATTCCAGAAGCTTAAGGCGCTGGGCGGTCTTGGAGGGCAAAAAACCGGCAAAGTGGAAGGCGTCGGTCGGGAGGCCGGAAGCGGCGAGCGCGGCGAGGATGGCGGACGGGCCGGGCAGGGGGACGACTTCGATTCCGTTTTCGAGGGCCGCCCGGACGAGGCGGTAGCCGGGGTCGGAGACGAGGGGCATGCCGGCATCGGAGACCAGCGCGATGGTCGCGCCGGCAAGCATACGCGCGGCCAGTTCGGGGGCGCGCTCCAGTTCATTGTGCTCGTGGTAGCTGATGGCCGGTTTTTGAATGCCGTAATGATCCAGCAGCTTGCGGGTCTGCCGGGTGTCCTCGCAAGCGATCAGGTCGGCTTCGCCCAACACACGCACCGCGCGATAGGTGATGTCTTCCAGGTTGCCGATAGGCGTCGCGACAATATACAGCCGGCCGGACATGCGTAAGTTATAAATTGTAGCGCCCAAGCCCGTAGCGCAAGCTTTCAGCTTGCCATGCTGGCATCCGTGCGGGCATATCTGAGCCGCGGGAACGCCGGCTGGCAAGCCCGCTCTACTGGGGTTAGTGCTGGTTCTCCAGGGCTTCCAGCGCGGCCTTCTGCATCACAGCGCGAGGGGCGGCTTCGCCGGTCCAGATTTCGAACTGGCGGACCGCCTGCTCGAGGAACATCTCGAGGCCGGGTATAACCTGCCTGCCCTGCTCGCGAGCCCGATGGATGAGCACGGTTTCCAGCGGATTGTAGACCATGTCCAGAACCACTTCGCCGGGGATCTCGCCATCGAAGAAGCAGTCGTGGCTGTGAGGAAACATGCCAAGTGGGGTGGCATGCACGACGGCGTCGAATTTGCGGCCCTGCAACTGGTCCTTGCCCAGCGCCTCGGCGCCGCAAACCTTAGCCAGGGCGCGAACCCGATCGGGGTTGCGGCCCACCAGGGTGACTTTCGCACCCGCATCGGCAAGGGCAAAAGCGGCACTGCGGGCCGCGCCGCCATTGCCGGCGATCAGGACGGACGATTTGGGCAGCCGGAGAAGCCGGCCGAGCGGGTAGGTCACGCCGGCGGCATCCGTATTGGTGCCGCGCCAGCGGCCAGCCTTGCGCCAGACCGTGTTGACGGCTCCAATCCGCCGCGCCAGCGGATCCACCGAATCCAGGTAGCGGATGATCTTCTGCTTGTGAGGGATCGTCACGCTGAACCCCGTCAGGGGCAGGCGCTCCGCCATCACAAAAAAATCGCGCAGATAGACCGGAGAAACCAGGAACGGCAGATAGACGGCATCTACGCGCTTGGCCTGGAAGGCGCGGTTATGGACGGCCGGAGAGATAGAGTGGCGCACCGGGTCGGCGATGACGCCGAAGATCTTGGTGGTTTTGCGCAACTTCTCCACGCGGTAGAGGTGGCGAAGGTATCTCGCGCTGACCTGGCCGGCGGCGGTGCCATCGGCGCACAGGGGCGCGGCATAGGTGTAGATGCCGCCGAATACAGGGGAGAGGACTCGCGTCGGAAAACCCAGTTCGCCCATGGCCAGCACGACGGCAGGCTGCTTGGGCAGCGCCTTAGCCGCGGCCAGCACGCGCAGGTTGTCGGATGGCTTGCGCGCGGTGGTCACCATTTTGTAAGCATCCGCCGGGACTCGCAGCATGCGGCTGAGGACGGTGTCCATGGGCGGCGTGGCTTCGTAATTGTGATAACTGACGATGAGCTGGACGCGGCCATGAAACTGGGCCAGGCGCTCCTGCGCCGCCTCGGCGGTCTCGATTTCGACATCGATAGCCTGGGCGCCCCGCTTCACGGCGAGATCCAGGATGGCAAGCTGCTGCTCGATGCTGCCGTTGAAGCGGCCGTGATTCTGATGGCGTCGACAGGTGGCCAGGACCGTACACTCGGGGAACTGTTCCAGGAAGCCGGGAATGGCCTCGGCGCCGGTGCAGGGGTTTTCGAGGTAGTCCAGGCGAAACTCGAAGAACGATTCGCCGGCGGCAGCCTCGCGCCGCGCGTGATCCAGGAGTGTCGGCACGTCCGGCATGCCTAGCGCAATGCAAATGCGCGGAAGAACCCTAGTTGGCGCCATGGTGCAAAGAAAGTCCAGAATAACACGGACTTGGGCGGCCGCTTGGCGGGGTGACGGGCAGCCCGTAGGGAGCGCATCCACAGGGGCCGGCGCGGAGGCTCCCGGACGCTGGATGACAGTTTCTTTACGACCCACGACAACAGAGGCCTAGGAAGTGGGAGCTGCCGGCGGGGCGGCAGCGAGCCGCGATTTCCATTCGTCCAGGATGGCGGCTGTGGCCGCGGTTCCGATGCGGGTGCAGCCGGCTCCGCGGAATTCCAACACCTCGTCGAGCACCGCCGCGCCGATCGCTTTGACGCCGGTCTCTTCCGGGAGATGGCGGCGGATCAGACGGAGATCCTCAAGCGTTGCGGCGCGCGGCGCAAAGCCCGTTCCGGCGCAGACGAAATCCGCTTCGGCGCGCTCCGCGCAGGCACAGGCGATGATTTTCAGCTCGTCCGTCAGATAAGCAGTCTCGAGAATCACCACCAGAAGCGCGCGTTCCTGGTGGCACATCTCAGCCAACTGGAGTAACTCCGTTTGAACGTGCTGGAATTCGCGGGAGAGGAGCTTCGGCGTGCCGGCCACGACCTCGATCTGGCGGGCGCCGCGGCGGAGCAGGTCTCGAGCCTCGAACAGCTTGGCGGCGGTGTTCCCGGATCCGTGCGGAAAACCGCAAACGGCGCCGGCGCGGACGCTGCTGCCTCCCAGGGTTCGGACCGCGAGATCGATATCGCAAGGACGCACCGTCACCGAAGCGACGCCATATTTTTGAGCCGCCCGAATGCCCGCCAGGACGCCGGCGTCATCCAGATCCGGCGCGACCAGCGAATGGTCCAGCTGCAGGGCGAGATCTTCGTAGGCTGCCGGCGCAGTCATCAACGGGCGGCGCGCCGGGTGCGCGGCGGGCACTTCAGGCCCAGGTTGGTGAGCTGGGTACACGCCTGCGTGGACAGCGAGTTGTTCGGAAAGCGCTTGATCAACTCCTGGAACTCGCGGGCGCCATCGGTGCGCCGGCCAACCCGGGTGAGGGCCATGCCCTTGCCGTACAGCGCATCGGCGGTCTTGTTATTATCCGGATACTTTTCAAGCACCATGTCGTATTCGCGGATCGCGTTGTCGTAATCGCCCTGCGACGCGTGGATCCAGGCGATGTAATACTGCGCGTTCGGCGCGAGATCGGTGTTGCCGTACCAATGAAGGTAATCGCTAAATTCCTGTAGTGCCAGATCGAGCTTTCCCCCCTGCCGGTCGCGATTTGCGTTTGCGTAAAGATCGCTGGCCGGCATGGTAGGGTTTTCGCTGGACGGAGCCAATGCGGCCGAACCGCCCCCGTTACCTCCCGCGGATGCGCCCGGCGGAGGCGGAGCGGGGGCCTGCATCACCTTCACGGCGTTGCCCAAGTCGGTCATCTGCGCCTGCATTTTGGAGATCAGGCCGGTGAGGTCGGTCACTGCCTGCTGCAGCGTACGCATATCCTGGGACATCTGATCCATGCGCGTATTCAAGCCGACAACCGGCGTAACCACCTTGTTTTCTTCGTTCTGCAGATTTTGCTGGAAACCGCTTTGAATCACTGCGACGGATTTGGAGGCGTCATTGGCGGCGTTGAGCGACTGCTGCACCAGCACCAGGATCTGGGCTAACTGCCTGTCCTGGGATTGCTGAAGCTGTTTCACCTGGTCCTGCAACTGTGCCACATCGCGTTGCAGTTCTTCGATCTCCTTACTGGCTGCCGGCAGCGGAGAAGGGGCCAGCCAGAGGCAGGCCGCGGCCAGAACGCTGGACACCAAAACACGTCGAAACATACGATAAATCTCCTCAGGGAATCGGGACAGGGGACCGGGGCGCCGGGCTGACGAGCAATTCGCCAGCCCCCAATCCCGATCCCCGGGCCTAAACCCGTATCACTACTATTTTACTGTCCAGCCGCGAACTGCGCGTTGCGGTCCTGCTGCCAGCAGGCGTCATCCGAACAACTCGGGTTGGCGTGTTCCTTGCCGTAACTGACCGTACGCAGACGATCGCCGGGTACCCCAAGCCCCACCAGAAACTCCTTGGCGGCGGCGGCGCGGCGGTCGCCCAGTCCGAGGTTGTATTCGGCCGAACCGCGTGCGTCGCAATTGCCCGCTACCGTGATGGTGGCGTTGGGGAAATCATTCAGAATGCTCTTCAGAGCGCCGGCATCCGAGGTCAGCGTCTGCTGCGCATCGGCGCGAACGTCGCTCTTGTCGTAGTCGAAGTAAATCGGCTTGACCTCCTCGCTGAGCCGCTCGGAAAGAGTCTTGGTGGGCGGCGGCGGTGGTGGCGGCGGCGGTGGTGGCGGTGGCGCGGTCACGGTGACGGTGGCGGTCGCGGTGGTATTGCCACCCGGACCGCTGGCGGTCAGCGTGTAGGTCGTCGAATCGGTCGGGAACACGCGGCGGCTTCCGGTGGCCTGCACCGTTCCGATCGCGTTATCGATGGCAACGCTGGTCACATTGCCGCTCACTTCCCAGCGCAGCGTCGAAGACTGCCCGCGCTGAATGGACGTCGGCTCGGCGGTGAACTGCGTGACCGTCGGAGCCGGCGGCGGGGCCGGTGCCGGAGCAGGAGCCGGCGGCGGTGGTGGCGGGGGTGGTGGGGCCTTTTTCTTGCAGCCCGCGGCAAACATCGCGAGGGACAGCGCGATCGTGATGCTACTCAACTTCCGTTTACTGAACATGAACTTCGCCTCCAGAATTCTCTATTTTCCCCAAACGGGCCGGTCATTGCTTCCCTGCGTAGTCAGCTGCTGTACCTGGGTCCCGTCGGACAACATCGTGTATATCTGCGATCTGCCGCTGCGCGTGGAACCGAATACGAGATGCTTGCCATCCGGCGCCCAGCAGGGGTTCTCATTCCGCCCCTCGCCGTGCGTCAATTGAACGTATTGGTGCGACGCAACGTCCATCACGAACACATTCCATGCTCCGGCCGCAAAACCGCGCGTCCACGAGAACGCGATGTTCTGCCCGTTGGGTCTCCATGAGGGGCCGCCTGCCTCACCGGTGCCGTCGGTGAGCCGCTCGATATCCGTTCCGTCCAGGTTGGCCCGATAAATTTGCTGCGGGCCGGAACGCCCGGAGGTAAACACCATCTCCGTCCCGGTTTTCGGATTGACCTTAGGCTCGGTATCGATGTTGACTGATGCGGTGACCGGCCGGAAGCCGCTCCCATCCAAATTCGCCAGGAAGATCCGGCAGCAATGGTCGCCCGGCGCCGAAGAAGAGTAGATGATCTGCTTTCCATCCGGCGTAAATGAGGGCGACGAATTTACCGAGGCACGCTGGTTATAGAACCGCATATCCCGGACTGGATCTACCGAAAACACAAATATACCAGGATTTCCGCGCGCGAAGCTAGTGAATGCCACCCTGGTACCATCGGGCGAGATCGCGGGCTGAATGCTCATGGAGTTGAAATGGGTAATCTGACGCTGATTTTTGCCGTCATAATCCATAACCCAGATTTCCTTGTGGCCGGTGCGCTGGGAGACGAAATAAATATGGGTGCCGGCCAGCGTCTGGCCGCCGAAGAGGGCGACAATGTCGGCGGCGAACTGGTGGGCGATGTCGCGGGCGCCGGTTTCGGTGACGGCGGAAGCAGGATAGCGCTTCGCGATGACCTGCGGATTGGCCGTATTGTGGAGGTCGTAGAGCCAGCCGTAAAGCACCAGCACGCCGTTCTGCACCGCGGTGTACCCGAAAGCAAGATAGCCGGCCTGCGGCGGAGGTCCGGACCAATCGATCAGCCAATGGCCGCCTCCGGTAGGATTCTGCCGGATAACCGGCCGGCGGCCGCGCCGCTCGGGTTCGGGCGGAGGCGGAGTCGTGAAATCGCCCGGCTGCTGCGGAATGAAGGTGGGATAGAGACTCTTGGAAACCATCTTCACAACGCCGGCGGTCGAAACATCGTTCCACAAGGTCTGATTGAAGGACCCCATGAAACCCTGCGCCTGGCCGTCACCGCGGAAATCCGGAATGGCGATGGCCGGCAGCGCGACGTTCTGTACCACCTGGCCGATATCGATCGTGCTCTGCTGGGCGAACACGACAAAAAGGGCGGCAGATGCCACCACTGCGCCGCAAAGGTACCGTTTCATGACGGAATTAATGCCTCAAGTCGAAGTGTACTTGCAAATCGACGCGGTCCCGCTGGAGTTGCGGCGGGAGCGCCGGTAACTGGCTGATATCGAGCAGGGCGCGCTGGGCGGAATAATCGAGCTCGCGCGAGCCGCTCGTCTGCACCACGCGCACCGAGCCCGGAACCACCGTGCCATCGCGGAGCAGCGTGAACTGCACGATCGCCGGAGAAGTTTCGCCGCGCCCGTCGGTATTGGAAGGACGCCAATGCTGCCCGATGGCATTCAGCAGCAGGTTGGCATACCAGCCGAACTGCGTGCCCAAAGGAGAATCGGTGCCGAGGCCCAGGCCACCGCCGCCCTGCATCTGGTACATGGGCGAACTGGCGGCGGCGCCGCGGGTGCTGTACAACTGATTCTGGCGGTAAGTCTGCTTTTCCGCCCACTTATTGACCTCGGGAACGGGACGCCGCGAAGCTCTCATCTTCAACGGAATGGCGTTGGGATCGGGCGGCAGTTCCTTGGGTTTCGGCTGCGGCTTCAATTTCGGCTTGGGGGGCGCCTGCGGCACCTGCGACTCCGTATCGTTGGCCACCGGGTTGGGAAGGATGGCACGGTTGGGGAGCGGGATGCTTCCCACCGGCGTGACCGCCACGGCGCCGAAGCGGCCGCCGTTGGGATCGCCTAACAGCAGCACGTGGCTGCCGAAGATGTGGGTCATGGTCGCGGCAACAAACAGGCCGGCGATGCCGCCGTGCAAGAGCAGGGAGCCGAGGAACGGCCCCCGCAACCGCTCGTGCTCGTCGAGAGTGTCGAGCCGCGCGCTCATCTACCGGCCTCTCGACGCCGTATCTTCGGGTTGAGTCACCATATTGACCTGAAAGCCATCCGCGCCCAGTTCGGCGGTCACCTGCGCGATCGGCTCCCAGATGCAGTCTTTGTCCGCCTTCACATAGACGGCCTTGGCCGAACCGAAGCGGCGCGGAACTTCGGTTTTGAGGTCGTTGATGTTGACCATCTTCTCATTGAGGTAGATGTCGCCGGTCTTGCGAATGGTTACGATGGGAAGGTCCTGCGCGGTTTCCTTGACGGTGCGAACCTTCGGCACATCCACCTCCAGCCCGAAATCCATGACGTGGGCGGTGAGCATGAAGATGATGAGCAGCACAAGGACGACGTCGACGAACGGAGTGACGTTGATTTCCGAAAGCGCGCCGATGCTGCCGCGCCGCCGGGAGCCGATGCCGCCATTGTTCAACGAAATCGCCATCTAGCGCTGCTCTCCGTAGGCCCGCTGCTCGCCCACGCTGCGCGGCTCCGCAAATGTGCGCTCGGCGAGGTTGAGGAATTCAAGGGCGAAGTCGTCCATGCGCGCGCCGATTTCCCGGATGGAATGGCCAAAGTAGTTGTAGGCGATGGCAGCCGGAATGGCGGCGAAAAGGCCCACCGCCGTGGCCACGAGCGCCTGCGCGATGCCCGGCCCCACCGTACGCAGGCTGGTGCTGCCCTGCGCGCTCAAGGCCAGAAAGGCCCGGATAATTCCCAGAACCGTACCGAGCAGGCCGACGAAAGGAGTGACCGAAGCGGTAGTCGCGAGCCAGTTCATGTTGTGCTCCAGCTTGGCCAGTTCCTCGCTGACGCCGAGTTGCAGGGAGCGCTCCAGAGCCGTGCGGTTATTAAGGCCGCCCCGCGCCTTCACCTGGCGCTCCACCTCTTCGTAGCCGAAATCGAACACAGCCACCAGCGGGGACGGGCGAAACTGCTCGCTCGCCACCATCACCGCTTCCATTCCGGTGGCCTTACGAAACGCGCGGAGAAATCGCGTGTTGGCGCCCCGCGCGCCGCGCAGAGCCTGCCACTTGGAGAAGATGATTGTCCAGGAATAGATGGAAAAGCAGACGAGAAAGGCCAGTACGGCGGCCTCCGCGGGGCCGGCCGATTGGAGCATCCCCCAAACGTCCATCTGAAACAGAAGAGCAACCGGACCTATGAAATGCAATACGTTCCCCTAAAATCAAATCTATCATACGGACGCATGGAGGACGCAAAAAGTCGGGCCGGACGGCCCGGTACGAAGGGACCTGACGGACGCACACACCCCGGCCGGGGACGGCGAATGCAAGAAATCGTTCAGCCGGCGATGAACGGAAGGCGGACTAAGCGGGGATGCCGCGCGGCAGCGTTCGGCGGGCGCCGCGGGCTGCCGCCCTGTCCTGGTCTCCTCCACATTCATCGGCGGCTGAGCGGATGCGATTAGAAAGCGCGGATGGCGTGCGCTTCGTCCTCGTGCACGTCAAAAACGGTGTACAGCTTGGTAATCTGCAGCAGGTCTTTCACCCGCTTGGTCAGGTTCAACAGCTTCAGCTGTCCACCGGCGTTAGTCACCGTGGTGAAGCCTGACACCAGTTCACCGATTCCCGAACTGTCGATATAGTTGACCTCTCCCAGGTTCAGGAGAATCTTCTTGTGGTTGTTATTCACCATGTCGCGAAGGGCATCCCGCAGGGCGCTCGAACCCTCGCCCAGCGTGATCCGCCCCGCTACATCCACTACGCTCACGTCCCCGACTTGCCGGGTATTCAACTTTATGCTCACTGCGTATGCCTCCTGGCGAATGCCGCCGCTTCTACTTGGATATGTACTTGACTAAAACCAGCTCGGTCCCGCCCGGCTCCGCATGGCGCATCTGAAATTCGTCCATGAAGGACCGGATTAAAAACAGCCCGCGTCCCGAAGTGCGCATGAGGTTTTCCGGCGCCAGCGGGTCGGGCAAGCTTTCGAAATTGAATCCCTCGCCTTCGTCCTGCACGCGGACGGAAAAGCGCTCGCCGTGATGAGTGACGGAAAACCGCACCTTCTTACTCGCGTTGTAACGGTTTCCGTGGACCACGGCATTGACCATCGATTCGCGGACGGCCATGCCGATTTTCATCAGGTCGTCTTCATCGAACCCCGCCCGGCGGGCCATGTCCAGCGCCAACTCTTCGGCCTGGTCGACACTCTCCAACGTCGAATCCAGAAAACGCTCGATCATCTCAGTGGCGGGCTGGCTGCTGTCGCGCATACGGTCGCGGCCCAGAAAACGCGGCCAAGTTGAATCGTCAGAATAAATTACCACAGATACCAAAGTCAACTGCGGATTGATCCCGTGGGGCAGATTGCCAACCTGCGGCCGATTGCTAATCGGCCCTGCCGGCGGCGCGCCCGATCCCCGCCGTTACCGATCCATCGGAACCGACGGCGTCCCCGCAGGGGCGCGCTTCGCGGTGGCGGGGTCGAAAATGCGCGTGTCGACGGGCAAGGCTTTGTAGGGAGTGGAGTCGGGTGAGGAGGTAAAGATATCACTCAGGTCGGTCGCGGACGCGTCAAAGAGGTTGAGCGGCGGAATGCCAAGGAGCTGGAAGATAGTTTTGAGCAGGCCGGGAAAGCTGCTGTTGCGGTGAGAGACGTATCCGCGCTTGATCCAGGGACCGGCGCAGAGCAGAACGGTGCGCTGGGCATCGATGTGATCGACGCCGCTCTGCGCATCGTCTTCGGTGACAAACACGGCCATTTCCTTCCACCACTTGGTTCCGGAGAGGAATTCGAGAATGCGGCCAAGGGCGTAATCGTTATCGACCACGAACGATTCGGTGTAAGGATAGCCGTCATCGGGACGCTCCTTGGCGGTGTGGTCGTTGGGCAGGTGCAGAAACAGAAAGCGCGGAAATTCGGCGCCGCCCTCAATGTATTTTTCGCGGACTTCGGCGATGAACTGGTCAGCCCGGTATTGGTCCGGGATATTCATGTTGAAACCGGGATAGCGGCGGGAGGTATTGCGGTAGAGGGGCTCCGGCATGGGAACGTTGGTGAGGAAGCGGGCGCCAGTCGGCTCCAGCTTGGGACCCTCGTCGATTCCGGCCAGCTCGAATCCTTCGCCGAAATTATAGAAGGAGATGCCGTGGCGGGCGAAGTGGTGCCAGATGGTGCCGCCCTCGAGCTCATCTTCCGGATGGACCGAGGAAGCTGAGCCGGCAAAGAGCAGCCGCCCCGGTGCGGTACCCAGGCGGAAATCCTTGTGCTGATCGCTATAGGCCGCGATGAGCGACGATTCGGTCCACACGTTCGGGTAGGCGCCGACGAGCCAGTGATGGCCGTCGACGCTGACGTCGGAATCGGCATAGAAGTTGTCGCTGAAGGCCCACCGGCGGGCGATGGCATGGTGGTTGGGAGTGACGTTCACGTCGTGGAGGCTGAGGCGGCTGCGGCGGCCGTCGACATAGCCGCGGCGGCCGAAACGGGCGATTTGCGGCTGACCGGCGCCCTCGGGCAGATCGCCGAGAACTTCATCATACGTTCGGTTCTCTTTGACGATTAACACCACGTGGCGAATACCGGAAGGGAGCGGCGGCTCCGTGAAATTTCGCGAAACGAAGCCATTGGCCTCCATGACGAGGGCAGTGAGACGGTCGAGATCCTGGCGCTTCGGCAGCGGGAAGACGGAAAGAGTGCCCTGGCGGAGGCGGTCGCGGGAGATGCCGACGTCCGGGCCGATGCCATGGCCGCGAGCGTTGGCGACGAACACGTTTCCGCCCTCGACGGCGACGCGGGCGGGAAACCAGGCCGCGGGGATGTGACCGATCACCTTCTTTTCGGCCGGGTCGATGACGCCGACGGCGTTAATGCCGGCTTCGGCGACCAGGAGCCATCCCGGCTGATCCGCCCAGGCCAAGCCGACCGGAAGGATGCCGCGCAGGTTCTCCAAACCGGGGATGCGGATCGGTACGTCGGCGACGATGCGATTGCTGCGGGCGTCGATGATGGTGACGGAATCGTCGGCGGCGTTGGCGACGAAAACGAAGTCCCGGGAAACGGCCACGCCGGAGGGGCTGCTTCCGCCTTCCACCCCGGGACCCAAGGGAAGACCGGTGCGGATGAAGGTCTCGACGTGGGGAGCGGACGGATTCGAGACGTCCACGACCGCCAGCGAGTTGGCTTCGCGGGTATTCGGATCGCCAAGGCCGGGGACATCAACCGGGCCGCGAGCGGTAGAGCGCTGGGCTCCGGCCACGGCTTCGGGGCTTGGAAAACCGAAGGCCGGAAACGGAAGGCCGGTTTCCAGAGGGTGGTCGGGATCGGCGCCGGGAATGGCCTGGTACTGGAACATGCCGAGATTGGTGACATACAGGCGGCTGCCGTCCGGAGAAAGGGCCATGGCGAACGGGAGGCGGCCCACGCGGATGGAGGCAATCACCTGGCGCGAACGAAGATCGACGGCGACGACGCGAAAGTTTGCCTGATCAACGGCATAGAGGATGCCGCGGGCGGCATCCAGGGCCAGATCGCCCGAATAGCTGTCGGTGAAGCCGAACTGGTTGAGGTCGATGGATCGGCGGCGTGTCCCGTCCCAATCCACGAGGGCGATCGCGCCGGAATTTCCCTCCGAGGCATAGACGCCGCGATCGCCATTAAAGGCCAGACCCATGAAGACGCCGCGAAGTTGTTCGTTATCATGATCTTCGCCGGCCTCTTCCGGGTGACCGGGCAACTGCCGGACATCCCAGGATTTGCCGCGCCGTTCCAGCACGGTAAGGGAGTTGCGGCCCGGTCCGGCGTTGGAGGTGACCACGAAGCGAGCTCCGGGGCCAACGGCCAGGCCAAAAGTACCCGGTCCAGTAGGAAATTCATCGCCGAGAGGAGCGATGATTCGGCCTCCGGGCAGGATGGAAGGGCCGCGGCGGCGGAGAGCCGGACGGTTTCCGGCCGGAGCGGAATAGGATTGGGCGGCGGCGACGGCGCAGGCCAGAAGCAACGCAATTCCCCACCAGAAGGATGGTCGTTCCGGCCCCGCCACCTCTCCATCATATCCGCTGCGTGTCGCGCGCCATTGAAGCTTTCCGGTACTGCTAGAACGAAGTAATCCCAAAGAATACGGATGGCACGTAACAGCGGCCAGGCCGTGCGCGTCCCTGATCTCAGACGCACACACAGGCGGCGATTCGGGCTAACACCACTCCAGAGGGCTGAATAACTATGATGTATGGCAGGTTTTTCACCGATCGCGTAAACTTTTCCTAGCAGTAAAGAATTCTACTCAAAGGGGGGTATTGTGACCTATATCAAGGTTGTCGAAAAGACACTCTTTTTAGGTATGTCGCCCTACTTTTGCAGCCCCCGCGCTACTCCAAAGGACCCGTATGAATTGGCACGCAAAGTGCTAAAACGGGTAGGTACCCCGGCCGGATTAACCGGCTACGAACTTTTTGTCGCGCACGGGATGGCGGAAGGGCTCCCCGGGGAGATCCGCCGGACAAAATGGGGCACGACAGAGGGTCAAACAGACTCCGGCGCCCCAGCAGGAACAGATTAGGGTATCGGGAAATCAGTGGAGGAGAAATGGCATCCAGTCCCATTGCAATTGCGCCTCAGAAACCGCTCGAGGATCCACTCGCGCACCTGCCTTGCTCCAGTATCGTGGAGTATCGCAAGGGCCAGATGATTTATAACCAGGACCAGCCGTCTACCGCGATTTATCTTGTGATTGACGGGAAGGTAAAGGTGTCGAGACTGGCCGACGATGGCCACCAGGTAGTCATCGATATTTATCAGCCGGACGAGTTTTTCGGCGAATCGGCCTTTTTGAACCTGCCCCACCGGTCCGAACAGGCGACGGCGCTGGAAAACACGAAGTTAATGACGTGGACCACTTCCGAGATCGAAGAGATCGTCATGAAGCGGCCTCGGCTGGCGGTGGCGCTGTTGCAGATTTTGGTGCAGCGCACCATCGAATTTACGCACCGCATCGAAAGCTTCTCGGTTGACAATATTGCGCGGCGGCTGGCACGGTCGCTGATTCGTTTTTCCGAGAGGCTGGGAACGGCGGAAGACGACGGCTCGGTGCGCATGGTTCCATTCACGCATGAGCTGCTATCGCAGTATGTGGGCACTTCGCGGGAGATCGTGACCCACTATATGAACCAGTTCCGCCGGCAGGGCTACCTCCGGTATTCGCGAAAGGGGATTATCCTCTACCGGGACGCATTTCGGGAGTGGCTGCGGCAAAACGCTTAGCGGACGCGTTTCAGGAGCCCTCCCTGCGGGAGTCAGAGGTCGGGTTTGAGCGGAGCGCGGAAGCCGCTCCGCCACGTCCGAGTTCGGACTCCGGCTCCTGAAACTGGTACGCTAACGGATTGCCAGCGGCCCTCCTAATTTTCGCTGCAACCTACCTCGTTATTGCGCTCGGCCGGCTACCCGGGTTCCGGGTAGACCGGACGGGGGCTGCCATCATCGGTGCAGCGCTGATGATCGCAGCTAATGTCCTGACGGTCCCGGAAGCTTACGCCGCCATCGATTACGACACGATCATGCTGCTCTTCGGCATGATGATCGTGGTGGCGAATCTGAGGCTTTCCGGGTTCTTCACGGCAGCGTCGGCATGGGTTGTGGAGCACTCCCACCGCCCGTTCTGGCTGCTGTGCGGGATCGTGGCCGTATCGGGCTTCTTCTCCGCCTTCTTCGTCAACGACACCATGTGCCTGGTGCTGACGCCCCTGGTGGTGGAAGTCACTGCGCGCCTGCGCCGCAACCCGATCCCCTATCTGCTGGCAGTGGCGATGGCGGCCAACATCGGCAGCGTGGCCACGCTGACCGGAAATCCGCAGAACATGATGATCGGCAGCTTTTCCGGAATTCCGTACCGGGCGTTCGCGGCCTCGCTGGCGCCGGTGGCCGCAGTAGGGCTGGTGCTGACGGTAGCGGTAATCGCGCTGATCTACCGGAGCGAATTTGCCGGGCAGCCGAAATTCGCAATCGAACACCGGGCTCCGCGGGTGCACCGGTTCCTGCTGTGGAAATCGCTGGCGGCGTCAGCCGGGATGATTGTGTGCTTCTTTTGGGGCGTGCCGGTGGCCCGGGTGGCGGTAATCGCCGGCGCGCTGCTGCTGATTACACGGCGGATCCGCCCGCAGCGGATCTACGCGGAGATCGACTGGGGCCTGCTGGTGATGTTTATCGGCCTGTTCATTGTGGTGGCGGGCGTGGAGAAGACGCCGCTGACGGCCGGCCTGTTTGCCTTCGCCGGACGCTTTCACCTGGAGCGCACGGGACCGCTGAGCATTTTCACCGCGCTGCTTTCCAACCTGGTGAGCAACGTTCCCGCCGTGCTGGTGCTGAAGAGTCTGGTGGCGCGGCTGCCTAACCCGGTACACGGATGGCTGGTGCTGGCGATGTCGTCGACCCTGGCGGGAAATTTGAGCATTCCGGGATCGGTGGCCAATCTGATTGTGGTGGAGCGGGCGCGGAAGGACGTTCGAATCTCATTCGGCGAGTATGCGAAAGCCGGTATACCGCTGACCGTGGTAAGTCTGGCGGCGGGTATCTGGATGCTGCGGTAGGCCGGTGCGATAACCGCCGGATTCGTTCCGTCTCGGGAGACCGCTCCCCTCGGTCAGGCTCCGATCCGAGCCGCGACCGAAGGGAGCGGTCCTTCCGAGAAAGAAACAAATCCTGAGGTCGTGGGACTATCCCGCCGCGTACTCTTTGGCGTTTTCCGGCATGGAGAGCAGGACTTTGCGGTCGGCGACGGAGTCTTTCAGCATCTGGATTTCGTCGGCGCCGGCAGTAAGGGGTAAAGCAATCTGGCCGCCCTGGGCTGCCGAGCGGCAGAGCGCGGCCATGATTTCGAAGCCGGCCCAGGCACTGGCGAAATTGCAGGGATGGACCTTCGATTCGTCATCCAGCCAATCGGCCATCTGCTGGATGTAGGGCGGCATATCGAGATCGTAGTTCATGGAGCCGCCACCGGAATCGGTGAGCGTCTTGCTGACCACGCGCCAGCCGCCGCCTGTGAGAACCTCGGCGAAACCGTCGCTGCCCTGTGCGCCGATGCGGCACTTGCGCCACCAGTAATCCACTTCGGGAACGTCCGGCGCGCCTGCGCCGCACTCCACGATGCCGCGGACGCCATTCGCAAACTGGACGAAGCCGGCGATGTAATCGGGCGAGGGGTGAAGGTCGGAGAGCTTTCCCCGCCCCGCCGCCTGCGCCATTGCCCACTCGGCGGGCGCTTCGCCGTTGTACCAGCGCATGTAATCGAGCAGGTGAGAGAGCATGTGCATCATCCACCCTGTGGCGGTGCCATAGACCGTGTGGATACGGCCGAGCGCGCCGCTGGCGATGATCTCTTTCACCTTCTGATAGTGCTGGCCGTAGCGGTGCTGATGGCTAACCACCGCCTTGGTGCGCGGGGCGGCCGCCAACATGTCGCGGATCTCGATGCCTTCCGTGCTGGTGAGCGCGACGGGCTTTTCCATGGCGATCAGTTTCGCTCCGCACTCGATGCCAAGTCGCACCATGGACGAGCGGATGGTGGGGAGGGTGCAGAAACAGAAGACGTCCGGACGAAGGTCCATGGCAATCTGCCGGGCGTCGGTGGATTTGGCGGGGATGCCGAGCTTGGCTGCAGCGGCTTCCACACGGCCGGCATCGATGTCGCAAATGCCGGCCACTTCAAAGCGGGGATTGGCCTGGAAGGCGGAGGCGTGATGCATGCCGCGCTTGCCCGCGCCCACCACCAGGACACGGTACTTCTCAGGCATGCGCCACCTGCGCTTTGTTCCACTCCAGCACCTTGGCGGTGACGTAGTCCACTTCCTCCGCCGTCAGCTCGGGGAACATGGGCAGCGAGATGCAGCAGGCGGCGTTGCGCTCGGAATTCGGCACCGGGAACGGAATGCGAGCCTCTTTGCCCCACGGATAGCCTTCCTGCTGGTGGATGGCGATGGGGTAGTGGCACTTGGCATCGATGCCGTTCTGGTTCAGGAAGTCCAGCAGCGGATCGCGCTGTTCGGGCCGCTTGGTCTCAACCACGTAGAGATGGAAGACGTGATAATAGCCGGGAGTTTCGTAGGGGAGGGTGAGTTGGCAGGCGTCCTTCAGGCCGGCGGTGTAGCGGGCGGACCACTTGCGGCGGAGCGCGTTCCAATCGTCGATGTGCTTGAGCTTGGCGCTGAGGGTGGCGGCGTGGATATCGTCGAGGCGGCTGTTATAGCCGGCGCTGTGGCAGGAGCGCTTGTCGGAGCCGTGGTTGCGGAGCTTGCGGACAATGCGGTCCACTTCCGCGTTATTGGTGACCACCGCGCCGCCATCGCCGAAGCAGCCGAGATTTTTCTGGATGATGAAGCTGGTGCAGGCGACGTCGCTCAATTCGCCGATGCGGAAACCATCGCCCCGGGCGCCGACTGCCTGGGCGTTATCCTCGATAACGAGCAGCTTGTGCTTGTCGGCAATGGCGCGAATCGCTTTCATGTCCGCGCATTGGCCATAGAGATGGACCGGGACGAGCGCCTTGGTCTTGGGGGTGATGGCGGCCTCGATTTTCGAGGGATCGATGCAGTTAGTGCGCGGATCGGAATCGACGAAAACGGCCGTAGCGCCCGCGATCCAGATGGCTTCCGCGGTAGCGAAGAAGGTGTTGGTGTGGGTGATACACTCGTCGCCGGGGCCGATTCCGAGCGCCTGTAAGGCGAGCCAGATGGCGTCCGTTCCGTTGCCCACGCCGACGGTATATTTGGTGCCGTGGTAATCCGCGAATTCCTTCTCGAACTTCTTCAGCGCCGGGCCCATCACATAATTGCCGGATTCGAGAACCGCCTTCACATTGGCGTCGATCTCAGACTGAATATTGTGGTACTGCCGCACATGACCATAAAAAGACACGTTCATCGTTTGCGTCGCTCCTTCACGAAACCTTATAAAAACTTATCGCCGGAATGCACGACGGCCGCGCCCGCGCGCGGGTCTGCGCTGTTTCCGTAAGTTTCAGATAGTATACACCCAATTGGGCGCCAAGGGCGGCGCGCCCGTTCGCGTTTCTTAGTACGCCGATTCGGATTACGGTGAGCCATGCGGGATCACCGCTCCCTTCGGTCGCGGCTCCGAACGAGGCTTCACTCCGAGCCGCGACCGAAGGGAGCGGTTAGCCTCCATAAGTTGCCGAACTTCTGAAGTAGTGTTCTTAGCTTCGCGGTCAGCGCGCGATTTCGATCGCGCCCAAATCGTACCAGCCGTCGGGCTGGCGGCCTTCGATGGCGAGGCGGATGGCGGGCTTGCCAGTGCGGGCGGAAATCAGGGCCACCTGGACGCGCTGCTTACCCGGCGCGATCGTTTCCGGGAGATAGAGCGGGCCATCGAAGACGGCGTCGCCGGGCAGCCATTTGCGCACATCCACCGGAACACGGATGACATCGCCGCCAATGCGCAGGCCGAGCCAGTAATCGCCGTAGACGGGCGCGACGCCGGCGTTGAACCACCACATGCTGACTGGGATCATGGTGCCGGCTCCGGCGCTGGAGGGGTACTCCAGACGGCGGAGAATGTAGCGGTAGCCGATTTTCTTGGAGAACTCGCGGAAGGCAGGCTTCCACTCTTCCGGGATGGCGGTGGATTTGATGTTGATGCTGGTGGCGTGCCAGCGAAGGGCCTGGTCGAAGATGTACTGCAACTGCTTATCGGTGTAGCCCCAGTGCTTCCAGGAAAGAGGGGTGCCACAGGTTTCGAGCGATACGGGGCTGCGCCGCCAGACGTCGCCGATGCCGGCGCGGACCACCTGCTGGGGATAGAGATCCAGCATGTGCATGAAGGTTTTGCCACGGCCGCCGAGATCGCCCCAGCAGTCGAGACGCCAGCCGGCGCCGCGGCCGGTGCCGTAGGCAAGGGCGTGAGGCTCGTCGAAGTTGGTGAGCAGGCGGGTGCGGTCGAATACTTCGAAGTATTGGTCGAGGAGCTTCTGCTGGACGGACCAGGCGGGCAGATACGGGCCCCAGCCTTCGCCCCAATAGCCCACGGTCGAAATGTCGATGGTGTCGATATCGGGATGGCCGTTATAGCGTTTGCCGGCGGCGGCGACGAACGCGCCCCATTTTTCGGCGTAAGCCGGATCGTCAGAGTCGGGAGACCAGATCTTGCCGTCTTTATCCTCGGGCTTGTTGATGCGGCGCGCGCCGGAGTTGCGGTACCAGTCAGGGAGGGGATGAGATTCGTCATACGGCATGAGGCGCATGTCGAGCGTCTGGCCGTGGGCGCGGGCGCGCTGGATGGCGAGGTCGATGGCGTTCCAGTTGTAGTGGCCGGGCTGCGGCTCGATCTGCGACCAGAACCAGCGGTAGTACGCGAGAGAGGTTTCGGGGAAGTCGGGCGTGGCGGCGGCGGACTGCGGCGCGGCTTCGGGACCGGCTTCCGACCAACGCATGCCGGGATTAATGGCGTCGCCGTTCACGCGCTGGAAGGTCTGGATGCCCATTTCCGGGTTGACCAGGACGTCATCAATTTCGATGGGACGAACGACCGTGGTAGTTTGCGCGCAGGCTGCGGCGGCGCAGAAAAGAACCAGGTATTTCATAGCGGTTTGCCGAACGCGATTGTACACCCAGGCGCGGCGGATGGTGGCTCGGATCGGCGGCATACGGGCTGGTCAGGTATGCCGGCGAGGACGCCGGCATTGCTGGCCTGGAGGCCGGCGCTACGGGTCGGGCGGATATATTTCGGGTCGAAACAGCTCAGTTTGAGACATCAATGTCTCAAAATTGATCGTAAGTCACTGATTCTACGTTCA
>DATJMP010000090.1:0-4571 GCA_035508655.1 Bryobacteraceae bacterium | reverse complement strand
TCGTGGTGGACGTTCTGGAAATGCCAGAGGCGCTTGCCGGTGCGGGCGTCCAGCGCGATCAGGCAGTTGGCGAATACGTCATCCCCCACGCGGTCGGCGCCGTAATAGTCGAAAGTGCCGGAGCCGGTGGGGAAGTAGGCGATGCCACGGGCGGAATCGACCGAGATTTCGCCCCAGGTGTTGGTGCCGCCGATGTACTTATAGGCGTCCTTTGGCCAGGTGTCGTAGCCGTATTCACCGGGATGGGGAACGGTGTGGAACTGCCACACGAGCTTGCCCGTGACAACGTCCCAGGCGCGCAGGTCGCCCGGCGCGGAGAAATAGCCTTCGCCCGTGGAGGAGCCGGCGAGGATGAGGTTTTCGAATACCTTGCCGGGAGTGCCGGACTGCACGCGGATGGTGCTGGTATCACGGCCGAGGCCTTCGCGCATGTCGACGCCGCCATCGTTGCCGAACGAAAGGATCGTCTTGCCGGATTTGGCGTCAAGCTCCTGAATGTAATCGCCGAGCCAGTAGATCAGCCGGCGGTCGCTGCCGTCCTTGCTCTCCCAATAATTAATGCCTCGGGTGGTCATGCCGGCCAGGCCGGCGTGGATCCAGATTTCCTTGCCGGTAGCCGCGTCGAGGGCGACCACGGACTGATTGCGGGCCCTGGTATAGATCACTCCGTGAGCCACGATGGGGTTGAAGCCGGTTTCTGCCCAGGGGTATGTCCAGGCGATGTCCATCTTATTGAGATTGGATTTGTTGATCTGCTTCAAATCCACGTAGCGGCTGCCTTCCGGGCTGCCTGCGTAGTCGAGCCAATCCTTCTCTTTCGGCGCCTGGCCGAAAATAGAAAGACTGGCCAGAGCCACAAGCAGCACCGCACGGCGGGCGGGCGCAAGGCGCAGCGACCATGTCGGGAAACGACGGTCCGAATCGAACATCCAGCGATCTCCTTTTCTCCCCGAGACTCTGGGTGTCTACAATATCAAAAAAATGGCCGCAAAAACGCAGCCCGCTGCCGTTTGTCAATAAAATCGCATCTGACCGCGAGAAGATGCCGAGGCGGCCTTCCAATGAGACGTTCGACGCAACGGTGAGCGCGGCCGAGATACTATGATGTCCGAAGCAGCGGAGAAAGGACTTGAGAGATGCCGCTCCCTTCCGATGAGAGAGTGACCCGGCTTGCCAACGATTTAATCGCGCAGTTCGATGTGATGTTTGGCCAGCATCCCGGCTTTCGCCCAGCCCACGCGAAGGGCGTAATGGTGAACGGCCGATTCACGCCGTCGCGAGAGGCTGCCGACTTGACGCGAGCGCCGCACGCCACACGCGAATCGACCCCGGTGACGGTCCGGTTTTCCGACTCGACCGGCATCCCGTTGATACCGGACAACGATCCGAATGCCAACCCCCGCGGATTCGCGATCCGCTTTCAACTGGCGGAGCATGTCCATACGGATATCGTCAGCCACTCAACGGACGGCTTTCCGACCCGCACCGGCGAAGAGTTCCTCGAATTCCTGCGGGCGGCTACCGCCAGCGGCCCGTCAACGGCTTCGCCTACGCCGGTGGAGAAGTTTCTCGGAACTCACCCGGCCGCCCTGGCGTTTGTGCAGGCGCCCAAGCCGAGCCCGGCAAGCTTCGCGAAGGAAGCCTACTTTGCCGTTACGGCATTCCGCTTCATCAACCGCGACGGAGTCGCGCGTTACGGACGGTTCCGTATTACGCCTTCGGCCGGCGTCGAACATCTGAGCGACGCCGCGGCCAAGACCAGGGATGCCAACTACCTGTTTGACGAACTCGCCGGGCGCCTGGCGCGGGAAGCCGTCCGGTTCGAAATTCAGGTGCAGGTGGCGGAAGAGGGCGACGTTGCGGACGATGCTACCGTTCACTGGCCGGAGAGCCGCCGGCTGGTTCCGTTTGGCACGATTGCGCTCACCGAGATGGTCCCGGACAGCGACCGGGAGCAGCAGCATATTATTTTCGACCCGATTCCTCGTGTGGACGGGATTGAAGCTTCGGCGGATCCGCTACTCGAACTGCGCGCGGCCGTATACCTGATCAGCGGGAGACGGCGTCGCCAGGCTCCCACCGCGCTGACGGCGTGAGAGCGGGCGGTTGCGGCCGGCAGGAAAAAGGACGATACTGCGGCCGAGAACCAATTGGATGACGGGACGGATCGGGATCTGGATGGCGGTGCTGAGCGCCGGGCTGGTTGCGGCTCCGGCGGTGATGTGGGCCGCGGATGGGGCGATGCTCACGCCAGTCGGAAAATGGAAGACTTTCGACGACAAGACGAAGAAGCCGAAGGCGATTGTCGAGATTTACCTGGATAACGGCCGGCTGTTCGGCAAGATCGCGGTCGCGCTGGATCCGGAAGCGACGCCAACCTGCGAAATGTGCAAGGACGAGCGCAAGAACCAACCGATCGTCGGGCTGGTGGTTCTGCGCGGACTGTCGCGCCACGGCGACGAATACACCGGCGGCGACATCCTGGATCCGGATAATGGCTTCGTGTACCGCTGCAAGCTGCGGCTGGAGGAGGGCGGACAACGCCTGGTGGTCCGCGGCTTCCTCGGGGTCTCGTTGTTCGGGCGGTCGCAAACCTGGACACGCCAGCCGAATTAGCAGGGCACCCGCAAGGTGCGCATCCCACGGCCTACGTTCACTAAGGTGCCGCGGCTATTTCGTGTCGAAGCGGCCCGAGATCGTGTTGGTGCTCAGATTGGCCGGAGGCACCCAGCCATCGTTGGACGGACCGTTCTGGAAGAAGAGCGTATCGCTGCTCAACGGATTGTCTTTGCGGAAGATGGAATTGGCCTGTCCGAAGATCTTGCCCGCGCGGACGGTCTCGTCGTGGATTTTGGTGATGAGCTCCTGGTACTTCGGCGAATCGAGCGGATAGCCGGAGAAGGAACTCAGGTCGTTGTTGCCGACGAAGATGACATCCACGCCCGGAACCGACGCGATATCGAACGCGTTGGCTACGCCGGTGGGCGTTTCGATCATGATCACCAGCACGATGTTGTCGTTGATCGTGTGGCGGTAATCGGGACCCCAGATTTTCTGGGCCGGATTGTTGCCGAGACTGCGGCGCGCCACGGGCGGATAACGCACCCACTTGGCGGCCTCGCGGGCGCGATCGACATCATCCACGGTGGGAACAATGATGCCGACCGCGCCGACATCGGTCGCGTGCTGGATGTGCCATTCCTGCGCGTCAGGCAGGCGGACGAACGGCATGGCGCCATTGTGCGGGCACGCGGCAATCATCTGCTCCACATCGGCGAACGACATAGTGCTGTGCTGCATGTCGAAGAAGGCGTAATCGTAGTGCTTGGCGTATTCGCAATAGCCCGCCACATCCAGCTTGAAAACCGTGAAGGAGAAGACCTGCTTATGATCCAGTAATTTCTGCTTGACGGTGTTGTAAAAGGGACCGGTGGCCGCTGCAGGTTTCTGGGCCTGACTCTGCGCCAACGCGGGGCTGCCGAGCAAGGCCGCCCACGCCAATCCACATGCGACTGCTTTCCATCGTCTCACTTTCGATACCTCCCAAAAACCTGCCGTGCAAAACCGGGCCGGCGGTCCGACGGGCCGTCCCGTAAAGGCCGTTGCGGCCTCACGCCTGTGCCAGGCGGCCAAGCGTTTCTTCGAGGACCCCGCGCACCAGCGCGATCTTGTATTCGTTCTTGCCGACTGGCGCGGCGTCCTTTACCGCGGCTTCGGCGGCCGCGGCAATGGAAGCGGAATCGAGCGGCTTCCCCGCGAGCGCCTTTTCGGCGTCGGCGGAGCGCCAGGGCACCGGAGCGACGCCGCTGAGCGCGATGCGCGCTGTGCGCACCTTTCCCTCGGCCAGCGCCACCACGACGGCGGCTCCGGCGAGGGCGAAATCGAACGCGGCGCGCTCGCGGACCTTGCGGTAAGTGCTGCGGGCGCCCGGAGGAGGCGCATCGAGCAAAATCTCCGTGACCAGTTCACCCGGCTCCAGCACGTTCTCCTTGAGGAGACTGACCTTGGGCGGAACGAAGAAGGACTCGATGGGAATCGTGCGGCGGCCTTTCCGGCCCGCAATGGTCACGCGGGCGCCCAGGGCGACGAGGGCCGAAGCGGTGTCGGAGGGATGGACCATGTAGCAGCGGTCCCAACCCAGGATGGCGTGATACTGGTTTTCGCCGGCTTCGGCGAAACAGGTATCGCCGCCTTTGCGGCGGCAGTGGAAGTCTCCGCGGAAATACCAGCACCGGGGCCGCTGGCACAGATTGCCGCCGATGGTTCCCTGATTGCGCAGTTGCGGGGTGCCGACGGAGCCGGCGGCTTCGGCCAGCGCCGTCCAGCTATCTCGAACCTGGCGGCTCTCAGCGATTTCGGTGAGGGTAGTGAGCGCGCCGATGCGCAGACCTCCGCCTGGCCGGGGACCGATGCCCTTCAGATCGGCAACGGCGGAGATGCTGACCACGGATTCCACGGGGAACACGTTGTCGCGCAGGCAGCCGACCAAATCCGTGCCGCCCGCGAGGATGCGCGCGCCGGGGCGCGCCGCGGCTTCCGAGGCCGCCTGAACGGTTATCGCCTTGTGATAG
>DATJMP010000089.1:0-104847 GCA_035508655.1 Bryobacteraceae bacterium | reverse complement strand
TCCTGGCAGCCCGAGGGGACGGATTGGAGCCTCCGCCAGATCCTCGCCGAGGTCCGCGCCCACCCCGCTCGCCATGCCGTTGTCACGGGCGGGGAGCCGATGATCCAGCCGGAAATCATTCCGCTTACCGAACAGCTTCGCTCCGCCGGCCTGCACATCACCGTCGAAACCGCCGGCACAGTCTTCCAGCCGGTTGCCTGCGACCTGATGAGCATCAGCCCCAAACTGGCCAACTCCGTTCCCGAAGGCCCGTGGGCGGAACGCCACGACCGTCTTCGCCTTCAGCCGGGAGCGCTGGCCGACCTGATGGCGCGGTACGAGTATCAGCTCAAATTCGTGATCGCCAGGCCGGAAGACGTTGCCGAAGTACGCGAATTGGTCGAATCGCTGGCGGCCGACCGTGCCCGCGTCATCCTCATGCCGGAAGGCACGGACGCCGCGATGCTGCGCGAACGTTCCATCTGGCTGGCCGAGATCTGCAAGGAAGAAGGATTCCGCTTCAGCCCCCGGCTGCACGTGGATTTATGGGGGAATCGGAGAGGAGTCTAGCGGCGGACAGTTGATCCCGAATACGGTACGGCCGCCGGCTTTAGGTTCTACAATGTTGCTTGCGGCGAAGGCCGGCGGACGAATGAACAAGACCAATTACCGGGCCGTATTGACAGGCGACATTATTGGGTCCGGCCGTCTTCGGCCCGCACAGATGGAGTCGGTCCGTTTGTCGCTCGTCGAGGCGGTAGAAGCCGTAAGGAGGTGGAAGCGGGGTTCGGTCAGAGGGAAGCCGGAGTTTTTCCGAGGCGATGGCTGGCAGTTGCTTTTGACGGATCCGGCTCTTGCCATGCGTGTTGCCATCTTCCTTCGCGCCTCGCTGTTGGCAGGGGGCATCGCCGATAGCCGGATCGCGATCGGGTTGGGGGAAGGAGAAAATTTCCCTTCGGCAAAGGTCGCTTTGCTGACGGGACCCGCATTCGTACTCTCCGGCCATGGCTTAGATGAGATGACGCAATATTGGCGCATGACGGTGGAACTTCCCAAGACCTCCGGCCCGCTGTCCGAGTGGCTGCGTGTGATCGGCCATCTATGCGATTCCCTGATCAGCCAATGGACGCAACGGCAGGCCGAGATTGTCTGTTGCGTGGTGGACCCCAAGGAACCCGACTATGAGACCGTGGCGATGTCATTGCGGCCGAAGGTGTCGAAACAGGCTGTTGCCAAGGCGTTGAGAGGGGCGAACTGGCAGGCGGTTCGGGAGGCCATCCATCAATTTGAAGCGACCGCCTGGGAGGCTGTTTTGCAGCCCCCGCGGAGTCGTGAGGGAAATCCGCCTTCCAGCCTGGACAACCCTTAAAGGTTGTCTAAGCCAGGACAATCTTAAAAGGTTTACGCATGGATAGGACATTTTGCCCGATCTTGACGGCGTATCTGCTCGGCGAGTTCATCCATCGCTCCGCGTGGATCAACAAGCGCACTCGTGTGGTCTGGGCCGCCACTGTCCGCTGCGCGGCCATCCGCGGCGTCATCGTAAGCATAATCTCCGGCCTGCTGATCGGAAGGTTGGATTGGGGAATCCTGCTTGGAATTCTGGTGGCAAGCATCGCTATGGCCGTCTTCCAGATGCGCGCGCCGGATTCTATCGCGTGGTTTGGCGCGGGGCAAAGCCTTAGCCTGCTGATCCTGCTCGGGCTAGCCTGGTATTTTCCAGATGCGGCGGCGAAAGGCTGGTACGCCCGATTTCCGAAGCCGGATCTGCCGAAGTGGTACTTCGCGATCCTGAGTTGTATTTCGGGGCTGGTGGCTTGCGTGCCGGCCGGCGGAGTTCTGATCGGTAAAATCATGGAGCCTTTCACCGATGAAATTCGTGACGGCAATATCGCCGGACTCGTAAACGGTGGGCTCTATATCGGTTGGTTGGAACGCCTGCTGGTGCTGCTGGTGGTTTTGATGGATCAGCCCAACGGCATCGGTTTCCTGATTGCCGCCAAATCCATCCTGCGTTTCGGTGAGATCAAGGAAGCGAGCCAACGGAAAGTCGCCGAATATATCATCATCGGGACATTCGCGAGCTTTGGGTGGGCCCTGTTCATATCTGTCCTGACGCAGAAGGCAATCAAGTATTGGATGTCGTAGCGAGGCCGCGCCCTCTCAGGGGGCCGCGGTCCATGAGAAATTCATCGGCTAAACGGCCTGACTGTTCCTTTTCCGCTATCCTGAATCGATGCCGTCCACCGCCCTTCTGGCCGACCCGATTTTCCGCGAGCACCTGGCGGGCCGTGAGCATCCGGAACGGCCGGAGCGCTTCGACGCGGTTGTCCGTGCACTCGAACCGCTCGGCCTGGCGGCCATACCGGCGCGTGCGGCTACGCAAGACGAGCTGCTGCTCTGCCACACGGCCGAATATCTTGCCACCGCGCAGCATGATGTCGCCTCCGGATGCGCTTATCTCAGCACGGGCGATACCGACATCACCCCCAATTCCTGGGAAGTGGCCGGGCGCGCGGCCGGCGGCGTGCTCAATGCGGTGGATCTGGTGATGAGCGGAGGCGCGCACAATGCCTTCTGCGCCGTGCGCCCGCCCGGCCATCATGCCACGCCGAATCGCGGCATGGGCTTCTGTCTGCTCAATAACGTTGCCATCGCCGCGCGATACGCGCAGCGGCGGCATGGCGCGGAGCGCGTGCTCGTCGCCGACTGGGACGTCCACCACGGCAACGGCACGCAGGACGTTTTCTATTCCGATCCATCGGTCTTCTTTTTCAGCACGCACGAGTGGCCGCTTTATCCCGGCACGGGCCGGGCCAATGAAACCGGCGAGGGCCCTGGGGAGGGCACGACCATGAATTTCCCGTTCCCCGCCGGCTCGGGGCGGAGGGAGATCCTGGGTGCGTTTCAGAGTGCGCTACTGCCTGTCATGGAGAATTTCCGCCCGGACCTCGTCTTGCTCTCCGCGGGCTTTGATTCCCGCATCGGCGACCTGTTAGGCAGCTTCACCCTCACCGACACGGATTTCGCCGATCTCACCGCCTGCGTAATGGAGATTGCCGACCGTCACGCCGGCGGCCGGATCGTTTCCGTGCTGGAAGGCGGGTACACGTTGAGCGGGCTGGCTTCGGCGGCGGCTGCGCACGTGCGGAGGCTGCAAGAGGGGCCGGGGTCCGGGGAATGACGCGTCTTGACCTCAGGTGTACGCCGGCACGGCTTCAGCGCGGAACTGCTCGAACGGCTCTCTTCTACTGCGCGGCTCCCGGGCCGCCGGCCCCTGGCCCCTGGCCCCTAACGACAGCCTCCAATTCCCCGCGCGCCAGCCGCACGTGAATCGGCGAGCCTTCGGGCGCCTGGGCGGCGTCCTTCAGGATGCCGGTTTGGTTGGAGACGATTGCGTAGCCGCGCTCCAGAATGCGGAGCGGGCTCAACTCACCGAGTTTGGCGGCAATGCGGTCGAGCGCTCCACGGCGGCGGACGAGCCGCGTCTGGATGACGGCGATTGCCTCGCGCTCCGCCGTTTCCAGGCGGCGGCGGTCGGCGGCCAGGCGCGGGCGCATGTCGAACCGGCGCAGGCGCAGCTCCAGGCCGCGGCGCACGCGCTCGCGCGAGCCCACCGCGGCGCGCATGCGCTCGCGCATCCGGTATTCCAGCTCATCCATGCGCTGCAGGCCGCGCCCGATGCGCCGGTGCAAGACGCTGGTGGCGCGTTCGATGCCCTGCTGCCGCAGCCTGCGCTCCAGCATGGCGAGGCGGTAGCGCAGCGCCTGCGCCGTTTTTCCGCGCAGCGCGCCGATGCGGTCCAGCAGGTCTTCGCGTGTTGGCACCACCAGCTCGGCGGCGGCCGAAGGCGTGGGCGCGCGCAGGTCGGCGGCGAAATCGGCGATGGTCACGTCGGTTTCATGGCCAACGGCAGAGACCACCGGCACGGCGCACGCCGCAATGGCCCGCGCCACCGGCTCGGTGTTGAACGTCCACAGATCTTCGAGCGAGCCACCCCCGCGCCCGACGATGATGAGGTCCGGCCATCCGGACCCGCTGAAGAATTCAATGGCCCGGACCACTTCTTCCACCGAGCCCTCGCCCTGGACCAGGGCCGGGTACAGGCGGATGTGCAGGCCCGGGAAGCGGCGCGAAAGGATGTGCACCATGTCCGCCACCGCCGCCCCGCGCGGCGACGTCACGATGCCGATGCGGCGCGGATAGCGCGGCATCGGGCGCTTCCGTTCGGCGGCGAACAGGCCCTCGGATGCCAGCTTCTGCTTGAGCTGCTCGAAGGCAAGCTGCAGCGCGCCCACGCCCTGCGGCTCCAGCAGCTCTACGAGAAGCTGGTATTCGCCGCGGGCTGCGTACACGTCGATGCGCCCGCGCGCCAGCACGGCCAGGCCGTCGCGAGGTTTGAACTTCCAGTAGCGATGCGACGAGCGGAAGGCGACGCAGCGTACCTGCGCGTCGTGCTCTTTCAGGGTGAAGTAATAGTGGCCGCTGGCAGCCAGCTTCAGGCCCGAGATTTCGCCCGCCACCCAGATGTCCTGGAACGAAGCATCCAGCACCGCGCCGATGGCCGCATTCAGCTCCGAGACGGTGAAGATGCGGCGTTCCGGGGCGAGGTCGAATTCGAGCGCGAATTGCTCCAAAAGGCTAGCTTAACAGGGGCCGGGGGCCGGGGACTGGGGCCGCGAGCGGTACGTATTGGCCTCGAGCCCATGCAGCGGAGATTATGTAGGGCGAAGCACGTGCCGGCTCGCACCTACAACGGATGCTTCCCCGGCCCCTGGTCCCTGGCCCCCGGCCCCTTAAGAAGGCGCAGCCCTTTCCGTGCTGTCGTGCTGAGTGGAATTGCGATGAGTTCCTCCGGCCGGAACCAGGCGAATTCAGGGCCGGATGGGCGCCCGGCAGCGGCGCATACCGTGAAGGTGTAGTGGTGGTGGGTGATGGTGTGGCGGAAGCTGCCGAGAACCTGGCCGTGCCGGGCAGTAGGCAGATCCTCCGGCGCGGGCAGCTCCCAGAACCCGGCCATCCGCCGTGCGCCTGCTTCCCGCTGGCGCAACAGGATGCGGCCACGGCTGCGGATGAGGAGCAGCACGGCCTCAATTTGCACCGGTTCTTTCTTGCGCAGCTTCACCGGAAGCTGCGCGGCGGTTCCGGCGGCCCGCGCACGGCACATCTGTTGGAGCGGGCAAACTTCGCAGCGCGGCTGCCGGGGCAGGCAGACGGTGGCGCCGAGTTCCATCATCGCCTGGTTGAATTCGCCGGGGCGGCGTGGGTCGAGCCAGCCCTCGACTATCTGACGAAAGCGAGCGCGTGTGCGCGCCGCGGCGATATCGGCGGCATCGTTTTCCAGGCGCGCCACGACGCGGAGTACGTTGCCGTCCAGCACTGCGTGGGGCAGGCCGAAGGCGATGGAGGCAATGGCTGCGGCCGTGTAATCGCCTACGCCCGGCAGGGCGCGGATGGAATCGTAATCGCGTGGAAAGGTTTTCGCGGCGGCGACGGCCTGCGCGGCGCGGCGCAGGTTGCGCGCGCGCGAATAGTAGCCGAGGCCGCTCCACAACGCCAGCACCTCTTCCTCCGCAGCGGCAGCCACCGCCGCGGCGTTCGGGAAGCGGTCCAGGAAGCGTTCGTAATACGGGATCACCGCCTGCGCGCGCGTCTGCTGGAGCATGATTTCGGAGATCCAGATGCGATAGGGATCGGAGGTGCGCCGCCAGGGCAGATCACGGCGCGCGGCACCATACCACCCGATCAGCAGGGGCCGGATACATCCGGCCCGTTCCGATTCCCGGGCAACGGGCCGGGCATGCCCGGCCCCTACTCGAGGACGCGAAGCCATTCGGCCACAACCGCGAAATCCTGCGGTTCCACGTCCCAGGGCTCGAAATCGGGATTGAGGGGCTCGAGGCGGATGCGCTCGTGCTCCCACTGCCCGTCGTCGAACTCTCCTCCTCCGGTGGCCCGCTTGCGGCTGGTGTAGCGTTTCACCGTGAACCGGGCGGTCTCGTCGAGCACGCCGAAGCGCTGGATCAGGAGGATCTTGCCCTGGCGCGAACCGGCGGGATGCAAACGGAACAGGTTCAGGCTGCCGTCCGGAATGCGCGGCTCCATGGATTTTCCCACCACGTGGGCAGCGAACAGGTCGGGCGCAAGATGCATGCCTTCGGGAGCGGGAATCCATGCTTCCGGTTCGACCTCCATTTCCTCGCCCAGCCGGCCGGCAGCGGCGCGCAGGCTGAAGAGGGGGACGTGGGTTTCGAACGGCCGGATGGCGACCGGTTCCACCTCTTCGGCGTAAAGCCGTTCCAGCACGCGGCGGAAAGAATCGACCGCCACGGCACGGCGTTCGGAAACCAGCAGCACGTTGGAAAGGGAATCTTCGAGCCTGCGCAGCAGGGCTTCCGCGCCGGATTCGGCGAGGAGGGTGCGCAGATGAAATTCGAGTCCGTCGAAGAAATCCGTATCGTCGGTTAGGGCGGGGAAATCGGTGCGCAAGCGCAGCCAGCCGCGGTCGCTGGCAGGGTCGGCGAGCAAAACGCCGATGGGCTCGATGGACCGGCCGGGAACGGCAGCCGAGAGGAGAACATATTCCGCCGGGGCCGTGGGCCGGAGGCCGTGGGCCGGAGAACCGATCGGTATGACGGCAGCGGGCATAGGATTCCCGAGGTCTTTATCTTAACCTTCTTATCGGCCGAAAGCCAGATTAGCGGGTCCTGACCCGCAATTCCCGATTTCCGGCCCCTCACCGGCTACGGATAAGGATTAGCCGCAGATGAACGCGGATAAACGCAGATCTTTTTCCAGACCCTGCTAATTCACCGGTCCGGGCGCAGGAGCGGCGGGCGGCAGGGGCGCAACCGCGTTGGGATAGTAGCCGTCGCGGGCGTGGATGATCACGTTAGGCAGCATCGGGATGTCCACCTTGATGTGGCGAAAGATCTTGGGCCGGGAATCGGCATCGACATCGGGGACGTAGCGCAGCACGTACTGGGTCGTGATTTCGCCCAGCAGGCTGGCCACCGACTTGGTGATGCCGGCCGAAATCTGCGCCGCATACGCGCCGGTACCGACCACCATGGCGTAATTGCCCGCATCCTGCGGGTTGGAAAGGTAGCCGGAGACGTCTTTATAGGGACTGTCGAGCGGGTACTCTACGTGTCCGCCGGTCTCATTGGCGAGGCGCTCCAACGTGTCCTTGTCCTCATTGATCATGCCGAAGGCGGTGGTATTGACGCCGAAAATCGTCACCATTTGCCGCTTGGCCAGTTCCAGCACCTGCTCCATCGATTTCTTGCTGGCGTTATCATGGCCGTCGCCGACGATGATGATGATGCGGCGCGGCTCGTACGGCTCGCCCTTGATGAGCGAACGGGTGGTGCAGGCCTGGTAGATGGCGTCGAAAAGCGAGGCCCCGCCGGCGGGTTTCAGCTTGCGCACCTGGTCCAGCAGCTTCTCGGGATCCGACGTGGTATTGACCTTCAGTTCGGCCTCGTTGGAGTAGGTGATGAGATAGCCGGAATAGCGGGGATCGCCGGGGATGAGGTCGTATACCAGCTCTTCCAGCGCCTCTTCGTACTTGGACCAGTGGATCTTCATGTTGTTGCTCTGATCCACCAGGAAGCCGACCACGATGGGCTGCTTTTCGGCGTGACTGAAAAACTGGATCTGCTGCGGACGCCCCTCGTCCAGAACGCGGAAGTCTTTGGCTACCAGGTTGGAGACAAATTTGCCCTTGTTATCCGTCACCGTCACCGGGACGATGACCTCGGTGGTGGTACTGGTGAAGGTGGGCTGGCTTTGCGCTGGGCCCCCGGCCGGACTGGGGTTGGCCGGCTGGGACTGGGGCGCCTTGGGCGCTGCGGCAGCGGGCTTAGCCTGCTGCGGGAGCGCGTTCCAGGATAGGAGCAGCGTGCAGGTGCAAGCTGCCGCGAATCGGAAAAGCAGGGACATGACGAGTTGCTTCTATAATACCAGGGGCCAGGGACCGGGGACTTGGGGCCAGGGAACCTTGCGTTACAGGGATGGCACGGGTGTGCTTTGCCCCGAAACGAGCCGGTTTGCTTGGGGCCGAGGCCAATACATGCCGCTCCCTGGCCCCCGGGCCTCCGGTCCCCGGCCCCTACTCCAGCATTTCTCCCAGCACGTGGCCGGTGGCGGACGTCGGCGTCTCCAGCCCAAGCATGTTCGCCAGGGTCGGAGCGATGTCGTTGACCAGGATGTGCTCGCGGTAGGCGCCGGGCTTGATTCCGGTGCCGAAGAAGATCACCGGCACGTGGTTGTCGTAATCGTACGGTGTGCCGTGGGTCGTGCCCTTGGCATCGAAAATGTAATAGGGCTCGGGGATGATGAGCAGGTCGCCGAAACGCGGGGCGTAGAAACTGAGCGAGACCGCGCGGCCGATGTCGTCCTGCTGCACTTCGCCGTTCATGAGCTGAGTCCGGGTGTAGACGCGGGCAATGTGGGGCGTGGCGCGAACGGCGTCGGCGGCCACGCGCTCCACTTCAGCGCGGTCCAGTTTGTGCGATTCGATCAGCTTGAGGTCGAAGTAGGGCATCAGGGTGGAACCGGAGAGGATCCATTTGCCCTCGCCGAACTTGGCGGAGAGCGCCTCGTTGACCTTCTGCAGCATCGCCGGGCCGTTGAGGCGGCCGCCGGGCATGTGGCGCGCTTCGTTTACTTCCGGCACCGGGGCGACCCCGTGATCGGCGGTCAGCACCACCAGCAGGTTGCCGGCGCCGACTCCCCGCTCCACCTTGTCCAGCAGCTTTCCGATGAGGATGTCGGTGCGGCGGGAGATGTCGCGCACCTCGGGATCGTCGGGGCCGACGGCGTGGCCGACGTAGTCATTGGAGGAAAAGCTGACGGTGAGGATGTCGGTGCCGGGATGGTGGCCGAGGTTTTCGCCGTCGAAGGCAGCCTCGGCAAACTCTTCGATCATCTCGTTGCCATAGGGCGAGGCTTCGAGCGACGGGCACTGGCGCACGCTGGCGCCGGAGGCCATGGTGCAGAAGGGCGCCGCTCCCGGCTTGGCATCGAGCGGCAGCCAGTTGGCTGTGGCGTAGCGCTGCGCCGGCTTTTCGGCATTGATCTGCTTGGCCCAGGCCGGAAGGGTTTCGCGGTAATACGTGCTGGTGACCCAGGCTTCCGATCCGGGATCGAACCAATAGGCCGCGTCGGCCATGTGGCCAGCGGGGAGGATCGCGCTGCGGTCCTTGATGGAAACCCCGATGATATGGGAGTCCGAACCCGACATCTTCAACTCGTCGCCGACCGTGCTCACCAGCAGGCGCCGGGGAGAGGAGCCGGGATGGGCGCCAGTGGCGCCGACCAGGAACGTGCGCGGGTCGCTGACGGCGGTGACGGTGCCGCCGGAATCGCGGTCATACCATTCGTTATTGACGATGCCGCTGAAGGCGGGAGGTGCGCCGGTGAGAAACGTCGAGTGGCCGATGGCCGTGACGGTGGTCGACTGCGGGTAGTGGGCGTCGGTGAAGAAGGCGCCGTGCTTCATCAGCCGGTCGAGTCCGGCATGGTAATCGCCGCGGAAGCGCTGGAGGTAATCGTAGCGGAACTGGTCGATGACGATGGCCACGATGATTTTCGGTTTGGGAACGGATTGGGCGAAAGCTGCCAGGGCGCAGAGAAGCGTAAGCCCGGCCAGGGTGAAACGTCGAAGGCTTCGATGCATGAATCTTCTATCGTAGCGCGGGAAGGCGAACCTCCTGTAACGGGGAAGGGGATTGGGGATTAGGGATTGGGGCGCTCAGGCGCGAAGCATGATGAGCGGACACGCGCGGACCGGATCGGAGCCATATCCCCCGGACCGCACGTGGCCTCACATCGATGGTGTGCAGCCTCAGCGCCCCAACCCCTAATCCCCGGCCCCTACGGTACAATTCCATCGATGGCCCGAATCCTCATGATTGCGTCGGAGTGTGCGCCTCTGGCCAAGACCGGCGGGCTGGCAGACGTGCTGGGCGCGCTGCCGTCGGCGTTGCAGGGGCTTGGGGAAGACGTGGCGGTCGTCCTGCCGCGCTATGGCTCGATGGACGTCAAGGCCGTGCGGCGGATCTATGATTTCATGCCGGTGCACCTCGGCCCGGCCCGCTACGACTGCTCGATTTATCTGGCGCCTCAGGAATTTCCGGTCTACCTGGTGGATTGCCCGTCTCTATATGACCGCCCCGGTCTGTACGGCGAAGCGGGGGTGGACTATCCGGATAATGACGTCCGCTTCGCGGTGCTGGCGCGCGCGGCGCTGGGCGTGGCGCGGTCCCTATTCCGCGCGGACGTGCTGCACTGCCACGACTGGCAGGCGGGGCTTGTGCCGGCGTACCAGCGGACCACGTTCTCTACCGATCCCACCTTCATGGGAGTGCGCACGCTGTTCACGATTCATAACCTGGGCTACCAGGGGCTATTTCCGAAATCGTCCCTTGCGGACGCGGCGCTGGACACGACCCTGTACGCGCCGGACGGGCTGGAGTTTTTTGGGCGCGTGAGCTATATCAAGGGCGGCATCATGATGGCCGACGCCCTGAACACCGTCAGCCCGACCTACGCCCGCGAGATCCAGACGCCGGAGTACGGTTTCGGGCTGGATGGCGCGCTGCGAGCGCGAACGAACGTGCTCAGCGGGATTCTCAACGGCGTGGATTACCGCGAATGGAGCCCTGACGTGGACCCGCTGATTCCGGCGAATTATTCTGCTGATGATTTGAGGGGCAAGCGAGTGTGCAAGCAGCGCCTGGTGGAGGAATTCGCGTTGCCGGCGGAAGCGATGGACCATCCGGTGGCGGGAATCGTGGCGCGGTTCACGCGGCAGAAGGGTGCGGATATTCTGGAGGACGCGATCGACGAGATCCTGGCGGCCGGCGTCTACCTGGTCGCCCTGGGCACGGGCGACCCGGAGTATGAGGAGTTTTTCCTTCGTATTCAGGCGGACTATCCGGGGCGCGTGTCGGTACGCATCGGGTTCGATAACGTGCTGGCACACCTGGTGGAGGCGGGCGCGGACATGTTTCTCATGCCCAGCCGGTACGAACCGTGCGGCTTGAACCAGATGTACAGCCTCCGCTACGGCACAGTACCGGTGGTTCGCGCCACTGGCGGGCTGAATGATACCATCGAGGAGGGCACGGGGTTCAAGTTTACGGACTACTCCGGGCCGGCGCTGGCCGGGGCGGTAAGAGCGGCTGCCAGAGCCTATGCGGATGCCGATGCATGGCGGGAGATGATGCGGCACGGGATGCGGCAGGATTTTTCCTGGAAAGCCTCGGCGGAGGCGTACGCGGCGTTGTACCGGCGGATCATGTCGCCGGAACTGCCTGCTATGCCAGCGATTTGGAGCGGGACTCGCGCGGCGTGAATCCTTTGGGCCGCACCGGAATTCTAATTGTCTAGGAGAAACAATGGCAGGTCAGAACACGCAAAGCTCTACCCAGGGTCAAGGCACCACCCATGGACAGAACACGCTAACCTTTACCGATGACGGTTTCGACCGGGATGTGCTCCGGTCGGAAGTGCCGGTGCTGGTGGATTTTTGGGCCGAGTGGTGCGGCCCCTGCCGGATGATGGCGCCCACGATTGATCTGGTGGCGACTGAGTACGCCGGTAAAGTGAAGGTCGGAAAGCTGGACGTAGACTCCAACGGGGGCACGGCCATGCGCTACAACATCCGCGGCATTCCCACGCTGCTGCTCTTCAAAGACGGCCGGGTAGTGGAACAGCGGGTGGGCGCGGTCGGTAAATCCGAAGTGCTCAAGATGCTGGACGCCCACGTCTAACCGGCCGCCTCAGGGTCTCAGTTGAGACAGCGATGTCTTGAATCGTTTTGCAAGCTGTTGAAAACAATCAAAGCGGTTCAGACACGCTGTCTCAAATCCAGGCCGGACTTCCTTTGCGAACCCGAGCCCGATTGCGTGGGACCTGCCCGAAAAGGGGTGGCGCCAAGCCGAAGGCTGGCAGCTTTTACTGCGGCGGCAGCAGGGCCACCGACAGGTCGGAAATCATCTTCCAATCTTCCGGAGAAAAGCGGCTCTTGAAGTCCTCGCTCGAGAGCAGACGGGAGCGCTCCGCTTCCGGCAAGGCTTCCAGGCGGCGCAAGGCCATGGCAATGGGGCGGCGCTGTTCCGGCGGCAGCTTGTTGAATGCTTGGAACTGGCGGCGGAAGGCCTGCTGCTGGGCGGGGCTCAGCGACGCGAAGTGTTGCACTTGGGCGATGACGATGCGCTGCTGCTCTGGCGGCATGGCGTCGAACCGCTGCAACTGTTTGCGGATCTGCTCCTGCATAGCGGGAGGGAGCTTTTCCAGGGCACGCTCACGCTCCTCCGGGCTGGCCCGATAGAGTCGTACGGCAGGGTTGGACGGATTGCCGAGCGGCGGACCCACGGGCCGGCGCGGGCGCGGAACTCCGCCGTTGTTGCCGGGTTTGGCGGCGGGCGGCGGCGCCGGCTTGCCCGGCTTGGGCTGCGGCCCGGCCGCGTCGAGACAGGCCGCCAGCAGCACAAGCAAAGAAGCGATTCTCAGATTGCCGGACATGATCGGTGCAGCGCCTTCACATGCGCGGATCGGTGGAATCGGCCTGTACCAGACTGCTGAAATCCTGGATCATCTCCATCTCCTGGAGAGTGTTTTCCGCCTGATCGGGAGGCAGCGCCTGGACCGCGGCGGATTGCGGCGCGCGGGCGGGAGTGGAAGCGCCGGGCCTTTCCAGCCACGCGGCGGCTGCGAGCACCAGGCAGGCCGCAGTGGCAACCGGCAGGGCGCGCAGCCCGAACAGCGGACGGAGAAGGCGGCCGAAATCCCAATGCGGCGCGGCTTCGATGCGGCTGTAAAGACGACGATCGAAATCCGCCGACAACGGCGGAGCGTCCCAACTGTCCAGCGCCGCCCAAACCGCCACTTGAGCGGCGTAGTATTCACGGCAGGCCGGACAGCGCGCGATGTGCTCTTCCAGAACGGCGGCCCGCTCCGCATCCAGCGTGCGGGCAGCGTGCGCTAACAGTAATTCCGCGTTCCCTTGGTTCGCGGTTGGACACCTCATATAACCTCTTCTTCCCTATGCCATGTGGGCAAGCCGGGCGCGCAACGACTCGTACGCCCGAAACAGCAACGACTTTACCGCAGATTCGGAACAATTGAGCGCTTTAGCGATCTGCGTGTATTCCATTTCATGATACTTGTGCATCAGCACCGCGGCCCTCTGCTTATCGGGCAGAAGAGCGATGGCGCGGCGGATTTCATCCATTCGGGCCCGGTGTACCAGGTCCTGTTCGGCGGAAGGGCGGCCGTCCGTCACCTGAGCCGCGGAAACCACCGAATTCTCGTCATCCAGGCGGCTCTGCGACCGCTCGTGTTTGCCGTCGCGGATGGCATTTAATGCCAGGTGCGTGGCGATGCGAAACAACCACGTCGTAAACTTGGCGGCCGGCTCATAACTGGAACGGGAACGGTAGACCCGGAGAAACACCTCCTGTGCCAGCTCCTCCGCCACCGCCTGATTCTGCACCATGCGGTAGAGGAAGTGGACGACGGGGGAGCGATGCTTCTGCAGCAGAACCGCGAAGCTGGCGCTATCGCCGTCCTTGACCCGGAGCATGAGTTCCGCATCGTAATCCAGAGCCGCCACGGCTCCCGCCATGTTGTCATGAACCCGATCCGGCATGAGAGGTTGCGCCAGGGTGTTGAAATATCAACTACGAGGCCCGGTTCCGGACATCCGCGCGTTTGTGCCGTCCTCACGTCTACGGCGTTGGACTAGGCAATTCCGATTTTTCCGATGCATCTTCATTCTCCTTTGAGTGAGCGTTCCATCAGGCTGCGGATGGCATCAAGGGGAGACAGACCGGAGTGGAGCATGCGGTACATGTGCTGGCAGATGGGCATTTCGATGCCGTGCCGTTCGGCAAGGGCGGCGGCGGCATCCGTGGTTTTGATGCCTTCGGCGACCATGCGCATCGAGTGGACAATTTCCTCCAGGGTTCGGCCGCGGGCGAGTTCGATTCCTACGGTGCGGTTTCGGCTGAGGTCGCCTGTGCAGGTCAGCACGAGGTCGCCCAGGCCGGCGAGACCGGCGAGAGTGAGCGGTTTGCCTCCCATCGCAACGGCGAGGCGCGTCATTTCAGCGAGGCCTCGGGTGATCATGGCGGCCGTGACGTTGTGGCCGAGGCCCAAGCCGTGGAGAACACCGGCGCCGATCGCGATCACGTTCTTGATCGAGCCGCCAATTTCCACGCCGATCACATCGGCGCTGGTATAAAGACGAAAAGTGGGGCCGGAGAAGGCGGCCTGGATCGTCTCGGCAAGGGCTTGGTCCTGGGATGCTACTACAAGTGCGGTAGGATCGCCGCGGGCGACCTCCCGGGCGAAGGTAGGGCCCGAAAGAACGGCGAGGCGGAGCGGGAAAGCAGGAACTACAACGTCCGCAATCACTTCCGAGACGCGAAGGAGGGTTGTCGTTTCGAGACCCTTGGTGGCGCTGGCAAATAGCATCGACGGATGTAGAAAATCAATCATCCGGCGATAGATCGAGCGAACCAGGTGGGAGGGTACGGCGCTCAGAACAACCTCGGCGGAGTCCACGGCGCAGGCTAGATCCGAAGTTATTTCTACATTATTAGGAAGTTGATAGCCGGAGAGATACAAATCATTCTCGCGGCAGGCGCTCATGCGGGCAGCGAGGTCGGATTCGTATACCCAGAGGCGGACCGTAGGGAAGCGGGGAGCCAGGACAATGGCAAGGGCGGTACCCCAGCTTCCGCCGCCAATGATGGCGAGCGTTTTCAATGCTTGGAAGCTCCCAGGGTGAAGACGTTCTCGGTGCCTGCGCGCAGGCGCTGGATATTACTACGATGTTTGTAAATGATGAAAAGACCGCCTATCGCCGCAGTAATTACTACAATTACGGGAGACTGTTCCACCAGCCACGCAGCCAGGGGCAAAGTCGCCGCGCCCACGATGGAACCGAGCGAAATGTGGCGGGTCCAGGCGACTACGCCGACAAAGACCAGAATCTCGAACGCCATCGCCAACGGGGCCAGGCAGAAAAATGCGCCCACGAAACTGGCCACCGCTTTGCCGCCCCGGAATTGAAGAAAGACGGGATAAGCATGGCCGGCGATGACCGCCAGCGCGGCAAGGCTCATCCAGAGCGGGCTGTGGTCCGAAAGCCGGCCGGCGAGCCAGACGGCCAGGTATCCTTTGCCGATGTCGAGGAGGAGGGTGAGAAACCCGGCCGCACGGCCGGCTGTGCGGAGGACGTTGGTCGCGCCGATGTTGCCGCTGCCTGCGGCGCGGATATCGGAGCCAGTCTGCCATTTGACCAGGAGGTAACCGAACGGGATGGCGCCCAGGAGGTAGGCGATGACGATGGCAAGCGCGGACATGGAATGTGAGGAAAACCCCGTAAATCAGTGTACATGAATGGGGGTTGGGGATTAGGGATCAGGGTTGGGGCGATCAGAGGTGCGGCGCTGTTGGGCGTCTTTGCGGTCCTCCAGTTCCCGACTTCGTCCGCGGGCCGGGCATGCCCGGCCCCTACGGACCTTGTACATGCGGCCGTAGGAGTGAGGACCGCGCGGAACCCTCTTTGAGCCCGCACATCCGATCGTCCTGATCCCTGATCTCCGATCCCTAATCCCTAAACGACGTACGGCTCGCGGTATTTCGGACGGGTAACCATGCGCGTGGCTTCGGGGTCGGCGGCAAATTTGGGGCCGGCTTCGAGCGTGAGTTTGCGGCCGGCGCGGTAGCTGATGTTGGCCAGATGGCAGAGCGACGCGCTCAGATACGCGTTGGAGATGGGGTCGTGCAATTCCTTTTCGTTGCGGGAGCGGCAGGCGGAAAGGAAGTTGGCCATGTGAGCATCGCTCGAATCGCCAGGGCCCTGGGCGCGCTCTTCCATGATCATCTCGTTGCTTTCGCCCTTGAAAATCTGGACACCGTCGTCGCTCATCACGGCCCAGCCTTCCGTTCCGAAAATCAGGTTACCCACCTGAATATTCATGGGGCGCGTATAGGGCAGAACCTTTTCGGTGAGGGCGTGGACGGTGGGAGCGACGGCGCCGGTGGCGGATGGGCGCGGTCTGCGCTGGATGGCGGTTCCCTCCGAACCGGTGAGCAGGCCGCGTACTTCAAAGACCGCCTCGCGCCCGCCGTAATCGAAGCTGGCAAGAAGCGTATTGGGCGTTTCCTGATCGTCGGTATAGGCGAACTTGCCGCCCTGGGCGTTCGCCGTTTTGGGCCACTCCGGGTCGCCCAGAGCCCAGCGGCAGACGCCGATTTCGTGCACGCCCTGATTGCCGATATCGCCGTTGCCGGTGTCCCAGAACCAGTGCCAGTTGTATTTGAAGCGGAGGCGGTTAAAGGGACGCATGGGCGCGGGGCCAAGGAAGAGATCCCAGTTGACGCCGGGCGGCGTGGGCTCGTCGGCGGCGTGGCCAATGGAGGGGCGGCGCTTGAAGCAGAGGCCTTTGGCCATGTAGACCTGGCCGATCAGACCGCCGTGGATGGCTTCGAAGGCGTGGATGCGGTGAGGCGTGCTGCGAAGCTGCGACCCGATCTGCACCAGCTTTTTGGTTTCGCGGGAAACGCGCAACATTTCCTGGCCTTCGTGAATGTTGTAGCAGGCAGGCTTTTCGCAGTAGACATCCTTGCCGGCCTTCATCGCCCAGATCGATGCAAGGGCATGCCAGTGGTTGGGTGTGGCGATGGAGACGGCGTCTACGCCATCGTCGTAAAAGGCCTGGCGCATGTCGCCGGTCTCATGGGCCTTCTCACCGGTGTTCTTTAGAAGAGTTGCCTGGGCGCGCTCGAGGGCGGCCTGGTCGACATCGCACAGAAATGCGATACGCGCTCCGGGAAGGCGGGAATAGGTCTGGAGATGAAAGCTGCCGCGTCCGCCGAGCCCGATGATGGCGAGGTTGATCTTATCGTTGGCGCCCCAGACGCGGGCGGCGGCCGCGGCGGTTGCCGCGCCGAGGAAGAAACGGCGGGTGGTTTCGGACAAGTTGCTCCTCCTGATTCGGGGGCCATTATATCGCGGCAGCAAGCTGACATAGCTGAAAGCCGATCGCTTTTGCTATTCTGAGATTTCACGGTAGAGGCGCGGCGGCCATCAGTAGACGGGCGGAGTTCCGAATGCGCTTCGGATGCTCGTACGAAAGGGGCCGGTTGGTTTTCCGCCGAAGCCGGGCTGGGGAGCGCATTCCCTTCCGGTTGGGGAGCACGGTTAAGACCGGCTCACTGTCGCCCGTTGCTACAGGCCGGGTGGAGCGCTACTGGGAAGAACACGGCTGCCATCCGCGCAGCGTGTCTTTCTTTTCGCCTCCACTGGTCACAGGGTCATGCACGGGCTGGGAGCACGGTCTGTAGACTTGTGGATATGAGACTTTTCGAACTCACGCGCGAGCTGATCGACATCGAATCCATCACGAATAACGAGGAGCGGGTCGGCCAATTTCTGCACGCCTGCCTTCAGCCGCTGGCGGCGCGGTTCGGCGGCACGGTGGAAATGATGGAAGTAGAGCCGCGCCGGGCGAACGTGCTGGCACAGTTCGGAGAGCCGCTCACGGTGACGCTTTCCACGCATATGGATACGGTGCCGCCGTTTTTCACCTCGCGGGAAGACGAGGAACACATCTGGGGGCGCGGCGCCTGCGATACCAAAGGAATTATCGCGGCGATGATCACGGCGGCGGAACGGCTGCTGGAAGCGGGTGAGCGCGGCTTCGGACTGTTGTTTGTCGTGGGCGAAGAACGAAACAGCGCGGGTGCGTACCGGGCGGCGAAGCACGGGCGAGGATCGCGATACCTCATCAACGGAGAGCCGACGGAGAATCGGCTGGCCTTGGGATCGAAGGGAGCGCTGCGATACGAAGCGTACGCCAACGGCAAGATGGCCCACTCGGCGTATCCGGAGCTGGGCGATTCGGCGATCCACAAACTGATCGATTTTCTGGCGGACGTCCGGAGGATCGAACTCCCCGTGGACGAACTTCTCGGTCCGAGCACGCTGAACATCGGCACACTGGCCGGCGGCAGGGCTCCCAACGTGATTGCGGACGAAGCCAAGGCCGACATCATGGTGCGGCTGGTGGGCGATTCGAGTGGAACAAAAGAGAAGCTGGCGCGGCTGGCGGACGGACGGGTGGAATTGCGTGAGGTTCTGGAGATTCCGGCGCTGCGGCTGAAGGCTCTGGAAGGCATTCCCACTACGGTCGTGGCTTATACCACCGATATTCCCTCTTTCGGCGGGGCGTGGGGCGAACCACTGCTGATCGGTCCGGGCTCCATCCACGTGGCGCACACGCTGGAGGAGCGTGTGAGCAAGGGGCAATTAACGGAGGCGGTGGAGATTTATCAACGAATGGTACGGCAATTATGCAAACGCGAATCGAAGTAGGTATTCTAGGCGCCACCGGCATGGTGGGGCAGCATTTCATTAAATTTTTGCAGGGTCACCCCTGGTTCGAGATCAAGTGGCTGGGCGCAAGCGACCGCTCGGCCGGGAAGCGTTACGGCGAAGCCATGACGTGGCATCTGGCGGGAGGAACGCCGGAGACCGTCCGCGATCTGAAGGTGGAAGAGTGCAAGCCGGGGAACGCGCCGCGGCTGTTGTTTTCGGCGATGGATGCATCGGTGGCGACGGAAATCGAGCGCGCGTTCGCGGAGGCCGGCCACGTGGTGGTGTCGAATTCGAAGAATCACCGCATGGAGCCGGACGTGCCGCTGCTGGTGCCGGAAATCAACGCCGACCACCTGAGGCTGGTGCCGGGGCAGCAGCGCGCGCGCGGGTGGAAGGGACAGATCGTCACCAATCCGAACTGCTCGACGGTGGGGCTGACGATGGGGTTGGGGCCGCTCAAGCAGTTCGGGATCGCACGAGTGATCGTGACCACCATGCAGGCGATTTCCGGGGCCGGGTACCCGGGCGTGGCATCGATGGACATCACAGGCAACGTGATTCCGTTCATCGGCGGCGAAGAGCCGAAAATGGAGCAGGAGACGCAGAAGATCCTGGGCGATTTCCGGGGCGACCGAATCGAGCCGCTGGCGGCGCGGGTGAGCGCGCACTGCAACCGCGTGGCGGTTGTGGACGGGCACACGGAAACGGTGTCGGTGGAATTTTCGACCAAGCCTACGGAGGCCGATCTGCGGCATGCGCTCGAGAGCTTCCGAGGCCTGCCGCAGGAGCGAAAGCTTCCGAGCGCGCCGGCGCGGCCGGTGCAGTACATGGAAGAATCCAACCGGCCGCAGCCGCGCAAGGACGCGGAGCGGGACCGGGGCATGGCGGCGTTTGTGGGGCGGCTGCGGCCCTGCCCGGCTCTGGATTGGAAATTCGTGGTGCTGAGCCACAACACGATTCGCGGAGCCGCCGGCGCGGCGGTGCTGAATGCGGAACTGATGCATTCGGAAGGAATGTTGGATTAGGGGTTGGGGACCGGGGGCCAGGGGCCGGGGAGCGGACGGTAGGACAATGACTGCCAGACTTCGTTTGCGGTTTAAAGGACCGCTCCCTGCGGTCGCGGCTCGGATAGGGTCGCGGCTCGGATAGGGTGGCAGGCGGGACAGGCGGATCTATGATTGTGATGAAATTCGGCGGGACGTCGGTGGAATCGGCGGCCGCCATCGAGCGCGTGGCCGCCATCGTGCGGTCGCGCGAGGCTCGGCGGCCGGTGGTGGTGGTTTCGGCCATGGGGAAGACCACCAACAAGCTGCTGGCCATCGCGTCCGCGGCCATTGAAGGGCGGCGAGCGGATTACATCCAGCAGATTCACGATCTGCGCGATTTCCATTCGCGGGAGGCGCGGCAGGTGGTGCCGCTCGAGCAGCGCGCCGACCTGGATCGCACACTGGACGAGCATTTTCAGGAGCTAACCGAGCTGGTGAAGGGGCTGGCGGTGCTGGGCGAGTTGACGCCGCGCTCGATCGACGCGATTTCGAGCTATGGCGAGCGGCTTTCCAGCTACATCGTGACGCTGGCGTTCCGGCATTTCGGGATGAAGGCCGAGCACCTGGACGCGCGGCGCGTGATCATCACCGATAAGCGCCACACGCAGGCGGCGCCGAATTTTCCCCTGACCTACGCGCACTTGCAGGCGACCGTGCCGGCAATGGCACGGGACGGCGTAGTGGTGATGGGCGGCTTCATCGGCGCGACCGAAGACGGAGTGACCACGACATTAGGGCGCGGCGGGTCGGATTACACCGCGTCGATTGCGGGTGCGGGCATCGGGGCGGAGGCGATCGAAATCTGGACGGATGTGGACGGCATGCTGACCGCCGACCCGACGCTGCTCGAGGGCGGGCACCGGGTGAAGACCATTTCCTTCGCGGAGGCGGCGGAGCTGGCATATTTCGGAGCCAAGGTACTGCATCCGGCGACGGTGGTGCCGGCCATCGAGCGGAACATTCCGGTGCTGATTCTGAATTCGCGGCGTCCGGAGGTGCCGGGGACGCGCATCACGGCGGAGCGGGTGCATTGCGACAACGTGGTGAAGTCCATCGCCTGCAAGCGGAAGATCGCGCTGGTGAATGTGCATTCGACACGCATGCTGATGGCGCACGGCTTCCTGCACCGGATTTTCGAAGTGTTCGACCGCTACGAAACGCCGGTGGACATGGTTTCGACCTCCGAAGTGAGTGTTTCGCTGACCATCGACAATACGCGCAACGTGGATGCCATTCTGGCGGACCTGCGGCAGTTCGCGGAAGCGGAACTGGAACGCGAGCAGGCAATCGTGTGCCTGGTGGGAGAGAATATCCGGTACACGCCGGGCGTGGCGCGGCGCGTATTCAATTCGCTGGACGGGATCAATATCCGGATGATTTCGCAGGGGGCGTCGCTGCTCAACATCAGCTTCGTGGTGGCGGAAGCCGACCTGAAACGGACGGTGGAAGCGCTGCACAGCGAGTTCTTCTCCGAACTGGATCCGGCGGTGTTCGAGCGAAATGAGGCGGTGCATGCCTGAACGGCGGCTGGCGATCATCGGATACGGAAAAATGGGTCGGCTGGTGGCGCAGCTCGCGCCGGAGTACGGCTTCGACGTGGCGCTGAAGCTGGACGAGTACAACAACGCGAACTACGAAGGCGTGACCGCGGAGAATTTTCGCGGCATCGACGTGGCGGTGGATTTTTCCATCCCCGCGGCGGTGGTGGAGAATGTGCGCAGAATCGCCTCGCTCGGCGTCAACATCGTGGTGGGCACGACCGGCTGGCTGGACCAGGCGGAGGCGGTGCGGGCCATGGTGGAGGGGAACGGGGTCGGGCTGGTGTGGAGTCCGAATTTCTCCATCGGCGTGAACATGTTCCTGCGCATCGTGGCGGAGGCGGCGCGGCTGATGGCGGATGAGCCCGAGTACGGTGCGTGGGGCTGGGAAATCCACCATTCGACGAAGAGGGACGCGCCTTCCGGGACGATGCTGAAGCTGGTGGAGGCGATGCGGAGCGCGGGTTATACGCGGATGGTGGACGTGAGCGCGAGCCGCGCGGGCAAGCATCCGGGGACACACGAGATCGGCTTCGACTCCGGCGCGGATACGATCACGCTGCGGCACACGGCGCGGAACCGGGATGGGTTTGCGCACGGGGCGCTGCGGGCGGCGGAGTGGATTATCGGGAAGAAGGGGATGTTCGAATTCATGGGGCCGGGGGCCGGAGGCCGGGGGCCGGGGAGCGCGGGTTCCCTCCAGGCTTGAGGGCTGGTTCAAAGGTGCATGGGCGGGCCGGGCATCCGAGAACGGACGAGTTGCCTGGCCCTCACGGAGGTGGAACATGTTTACGGGATGCGGAACGGCGCTGGTCACACCGTTCCGGCGCGATTTATCGCTGGATGAGGAGGCCCTGCGCAGGCTGGTGCGGCGGCAGGTGGAGGCGGGCATCGACTTTCTGGTGCCGTGCGGCACGACGGGCGAGAGCCCGACGCTGACGCACGAGGAGCATCTGCGGGTCATCGAGATCACCCTGGAAGAGTCGGGCGGCAGCGTGCCGGTCCTGGGAGGGGCGGGCGGCTACGACACCCGCCACGTGATCGAGCTGGCGCGCGAGCTGGAACAGTTGGGCGTGAGCGGCATTCTCTCAGTGACGCCCTACTACAACAAGCCGACGCAGGAAGGGCTCTACGAGCATTACAAGGCGATTGCGGCTGCGGTGCGGGTGCCGATTGTCGTCTACAGCGTGCAGGGCCGGACGGGCGTGAACGTGGAACCGGCCACGCTGGCGCGGCTGGCGCGCATCGATAACATCGCCGGGGTGAAAGAAGCGTCGGGGAACATCGGGCAGATGGCGAACGTGCTGCACGAAGTGCCGGCCGGCTTCACGGTGCTTTCGGGAGACGATGCGGTGACGATTCCCCTGATGGCGCTGGGCGGGCGCGGGGTGATTTCGGTGGTGTCGAACGAAATTCCGGCGGAGATGACGCGGCTGGCGCAATCGTGTTTGCGCGGCGATTTCGAAACCGCACGGCGGATCCAGGCGAAATACCTGCCGCTGATGAACGTCAACTTCGTGGAATCGAACCCGATTCCGGTGAAAGCGGCGATGGCATTGATGGGCCTCTTGGAACCGGTCTGGCGGCTGCCGATGTGCCCGCCGGCGCCGGCGAACCTGGCACGAATCGAAAAAGTGCTGGAAGGAGCAGGACTGGTGGAGAGGGTGACGAGTGCAAGCTGAGATCGAGCGCCTGTTCGACGAGCCGCCCGCGCAGTACTCGGCGGAGCATTTCGAGTTGTTCGGAGATTTTCTTCGGGCCCTGAACGCGGGGCAGGTGCGCGCGGCGCAGCCGGATGGAGCGGCGCCAACCGGGTGGCGCGTGAATGCCTGGGTCAAGAAGGGGATTCTGCTTGGCTTCCGCATGGGCGGAATCATCGATATGGCGGTGGGCGATCTGAGCTTCCGGGACAAGAGCACGTATCCGCTGAAGCGGTTCGGGGCGCAGGACGGAGTGAGGATTGTGCCCGGCGGATCGAGCGTACGGAGCGGCGCCTACCTGGGCAAGGGCGTCACCTGCATGCCGCCGATGTACATCAACGCGGGCGCGTACGTGGACGAAGGAACCATGGTGGATTCGCACGCGCTGGTGGGAAGCTGCGCGCAGGTGGGGCGGAGCTGCCACATTTCGGCGGCGAGCCAGATCGGCGGTGTGCTGGAGCCGGTGAACGCGTCGCCGGTAATCATCGAAGACGAGGTGCTGATCGGCGGCAATTGCGGCGTCTACGAGGGCACGGTGGTCAAGCGGCGGGCGGTGCTGGGGACGGGCACTATCCTGAACCGCTCGACGCCGGTGTACGACCTGGTGCGCGAAACCGTGCACAGGGCCGAAGGCGACGGGCCCCTGGTGATTCCAGAAGAGGCCGTGGTGATCGCGGGGGCGCGGGCGATTACGAGCGGACAGGGCAAAGCGTGGGGCCTTTCCGTCTACACGCCGATCATCGTGAAATACCGGGACGCGAAGACGGACGCGAAGATTCAGCTAGAGGATTTGTTGAGGTAACAGTCTCCGGCCGTTGCGGCCGGAAGTCAGAAGAGAGGAGACGAAAGGCGGAAAACGCCGGGACCTCCGACTTCTGACTTCCGTCTTCCCGCGCCGGTGCCTGGGTTACGATGGTTCGCAGGATGGCGGATGCCGCACCGGTGCTCGAAATCTGCGACCTGCATTGCAGGCTGGACGGGCGGACGGTCTTGCGCGGCGTCACGCTGGCGGTGGGCGCGGGCGAAACGGTGGTGCTGCTGGGGCGGAGCGGGTCGGGTAAAACGACGCTGCTGAAAGCGATCAACGGGCTGGCGGCGGTTTCGGCCGGCGAAATCCGGTTTCAGGGGAAAACGGCATCGGAGTGGGATCCCATCCGCATGCGGCGGCGCATGGGGTACGTGATTCAGGAAGCCGGGCTGTTTCCGCATTGGACCGTTGAGCGGAACATCGGCCTTGTGCCGCGGCTGGAGGAGTGGCCGGAAGAGCGGGTGGCGAAGCGCGTGGAGGAATTGCTGGAAGCGGTGTCGCTCAGCCCGGCGCAATTTCGCGGGCGGTATCCGCGTCAGCTTTCGGGCGGCGAGCGGCAGCGCGTGGGAATTGCGCGGGCGCTGGCGGCCGACCCGCCTCTGCTATTGCTGGACGAGCCTTTCGGCGCGCTCGATCCGATTACGCGGCTGGGATTGCAGCGTCAATTTCTGGATCTGCGGCGGCGAACGGGCCACGCGGCTGTGTTTGTGACCCACGATGTCCGCGAGGCGATGATGCTGGCGACGCGCATCGCGTTGCTGCGGGACGGCGCGCTGGAGGAGGTGCTGCCGCCGGAGGAATTCCGGCGCGCGGCCGGCGCGGAGGCGCGGGCATTTCTGGAAGGACAGGATGGGATCTGAAATCGCACGGCTGGCGCTGGAACACTTGGAGCTGGTGCTGATCGCCGTCGCGGTGGCATCGGCTGTCGGGCTGCCCGCGGCGGTGGCGTTGACGCGGCGGGGCCGGGCGCGCCGCTGGGCGCTGGGCTTCGCCAACATCGCGCAGACGGTTCCCAGCCTGGCGCTGTTCGGATTTCTGCTGCCGCTGCCACTGGTGGGAGGCATCGGCAAGCGTACGGCGATCGTGGCGCTGTGCCTGTATGCGCTGCTGCCGATCCTGCGCAACACACTGACGGGAATTCTGGGAGTGGACCGGGCGGTGTGCGAATCGGCGCTAGCCATGGGGATGACGCGGCGCCAGATTCTATGGCAGGTGGAACTACCGCTGGCCGTGCCATCCATCGTGTCCGGATTGCGGATCGCGACGGTCACCACCATTGGAACGGCGACCATCGCGGCAGCGATTGGCGGAGGCGGGCTGGGGGTTTTCATCTTCCGCGGGCTGGCGATGTTCGATAAAGGAATGGTGCTGGCTGGCGCGGTGCCGGCGGCGCTGATGGCGTTGGCGGCGGATGAAGGGCTGGAATGGATCGAACGAAGATTATCGCCTGGCTGAGCCTGCTGCTCGCGGGCTGCGGGCACCCGGCGGCGATTGTGGTGGGGTCGAAAAACTTCACTGAGCAGGTGCTGCTGGGCGAGATTCTGGCGCAGCAGATCGAGAGGCGGCTGCACGTGCCGGTAGAGCGCAAGCTCGATCTGGGCGGCACCATGCTGGCGCACGAAGCGCTGGTGAAGGGCGATATCGATCTGTATCCCGAATACACCGGGACTGCGAGGGCAGCTGTGCTGCAGGATAGTTCCTCCGCCGATGGCGGCAAAGCGCTGGCCGAAGTGCGGGCCGAATACCGGAAGCGATGGCGGCTGGATTGGCTTCCGCCATTGGGCTTCGACAATACCTTCGCCATGATGGTGCGGCGGGAGGAGAAGGCCGGGAACTTATCGGAAGCGGCGGCGGAGCGTGCGTGGCGGCTGGGCGTGGGCTACGAGTTCGAGCAGCGCCGCGACGGCCTGGACGGCCTGCGCGCGGCTTACGGACTGCGTCTGGACGGCACGCCGGTCACTATGGATCTCGGGCTCCTGTATGCGGCGCTGGGGAGCGGGAAGGTGGACATGATCGCGGCCAATTCGACGGACGGGCTGGCGTCCGCGCTGCCGGTAAAGATCCTGGCGGACGACCGCCATTATTTTCCATCCTATGAATGCGCGGTGGTGGCACGGGAAGAGACGCTCGGAAAATTCCCACGTCTGCGCGGTGCGCTCGAAGAGCTCTCGGGGAAGATTTCGAACGAGCGCATGCAGCGGCTGAATTATGCCGTGGACGGACTGCACCGGCCGGCGGCGGAGGTGGCGGCGGAGTTTCTACGGAGCGTGGCGGAGGGGCGCTAACCATCAGGCCGCCTTTTGCGATTGGTAAACTTCCCTCATGTACGAAGTGATCATCGTGGGAGGAGGGCCAGCGGGGTTGAGCGCGGCGACGACGCTGGGCAGGTGCCGGCGGCGGGTGCTGGTATGCGATGACGGAAATTATCGCAACGAAGCTTCAGGCGCGCTGCACGGATTTCTCTCCCGCGACGGCATTCACCCGGCTGAGCTGCGGCGCATCGGGCGCGAGCAACTCGCGCGATACGACGTGGAATACCGCGAGGCTCACGTGGCTTCGGCGGCCTGCATCGAGGGAGGCTTCGCAATCACGCTGGAAGACGGCGCCAAGTTAGCCTGCCGCGTGCTGCTGCTGGCGACCGGCGTGGTGGACCACATTCCCAAAACCGAGGGCTTCGAGCGGCTGTTCGGTGCAGGCGTATTTCATTGCCCGTATTGCGACGGCTGGGAAGTGCGCGAGCAACTGCTGGCGGCTTATGGCCGCGGGCGGAACGGCGCGGGCCTCGCGGAGGAGCTGAAAACCTGGAGCGGGAACGTGGCCCTGTGCACGGACGGCCCGGGGAATCTGGCCGCGGCGGACCGGGCGCGGCTGAAGACCCTGGGAATCGCCGTTCACGAGACCAGGATCGCCCGCCTGGAAGGAACGGAACATCTGGAACGGATTGTGTTTCACGACGGGACGCTGCTGGAATGCCGTGCGCTTTTTCTGAGCACAGGGCAGAGGCAACGGAGTGATCTGGCGGCCACCCTGGGCTGCGCCTTCACGCGCGAAGGCGCGGTACGAACCGGCAAAATGGAGATGACGAACGTACAGGGGCTCTTCGTAGTGGGAGATGCCTCCCGGGATGTGCAGTTTGCCATCGTGGCGGCGGCGGAAGGTGCGCGGGCGGCTCTGGCGATCAATCGCGCGTTTGTACGCAATAACGGCCGGTAACATTTTCAGGCCGGATCGTTTTTGCCTTTGTGAAACAGATCACAGTTGGATTTGTGGTTTTAAAATACGACGCTTCCAAAAGGTTTAGAGTGGAACAGTGGTTTGGCCGTGCGATTGCATAGTTGAAGCCGGAATCCGATGGCGGCTCTTTCGAATTCTCCGCTGGAATGGCCGAACCCCTTGAATCGGCCGGAAGAACAGCAGCAGGACGGGACCGACCGTATGGTGGCGGCCGGCCGGTTGCTCGGCGGAGTCGTGCATGACTTCGCGAACGTCCTGACGCTCATCTCCGGGTACGCCGAGCTTCTCCTGAACCGGGTTAACGATGAAGATGCGTTGCGGCCCGAACTGGAGGAGATTCGGAAAGCGGCGGCCCACGGCGCCCGGCTCACAGCCCAACTTTTGACCTTCAGCCGCGGGCAGGCCGCGGGTGTTCAGCCTGTTGATCTCAATTCCGTGATAAAGGAACTGATGGGCATGCTCGGGCTGATCATCGGCGAGCACGTCGAACTGGAACTGGATCTTCACCCGATGCTGGATAAGGTGATGGCCGACCCCGGGCAGATGGAGCAGGTGGTCATGAACCTCGTGCTCAACGCCCGCGACGCCATGCCTTCAGGAGGGCGTATCCGCATTGAAACCAGGGAAGGGGAGATCCGGGAGAGCGCGGCACGGGAGAAAGGGACTCCGGCGGGCAAGTGCGTGATGCTTTCGGTGATCGACAATGGGCGCGGAATCGCTTCGGACCTGCTGGCGCACATTTTCGAGCCGTTTTTCACGACCAAAGATGAGGGTAAGGGAACCGGCCTCGGGCTAAGCACGGTACACCGGATCGTGACTGAGAGCGGCGGCGGAATTCGCGCGCAGAGTGTCCTGGGGAAAGGCGCAACCTTCACGATTTATCTACCGGCGCTGACGCATGAAATGGTCAACGGGCCGCTGCATGCCGAGTCGCAAGTGGGGGATCAGGCAGCGACGTCCGACCGGCCATTCGCCGGCCGAGTGCGGGGCCGCGAGACGGTGCTGGTGGTGGAGGACGAGGAGGACGTTCGGCGCCTGCTTACGTTGATCCTGCGCAAGCGCGGATACGAGGTGCTGGAAGCACCCGGCGGGCAGGAGGCGCTGCGGATCTTCGAGCAGCGCGGCTCCGAGATCCAACTCGTGCTCACTGATATGGTGATGCCGCAGATCACGGGGCGCCAGTTGGGTGAAATGTTGGAGCAGAAGCGGCCGGGAATCAAGATCATGTACATGTCCGGTTATACCGATGACGTCCTGGTGCGGACCGGAGCCCTCCGGCCTGGCATGTCCTTCCTGCAGAAGCCATTGCGCCCGGAAGTACTGACGGCGAAAATCCGGGAAGCGCTGGATACCGTTCAGGTGCCCGCACTAAACTAACGCCGCGATGGCGGTTTTCGGCTCTTGTCGAGGGAAACCGCTCCTTACAGCCGCGGCTCCGATTACGACCTTTACTACTACTCGCTTACAATCGCCGCGGCGATAATACCATTCAACCCCGAATAGGCTCCAATCGCCCGTCACGAGTGGGACGATTCTTCCGATTATGTTCCAATAAAAGAACTTTTCGGATATGTCGGAATATGCCAAGCGGCTGAGGAGGGGATGGAAACGAGTATCGCGGCTGGCACGGGAGCTGCGGATGATCGGGAAAGGGCTGGCTTCAACTGACCATCCCATTCTGGCGCACGTCATCCCGATGCGGCGCTGCAACCTCTCCTGCACGTACTGCAACGAATACGACAATTATTCGAAACCCGTTCCGATTGAGACGATGTATGAGCGCCTCGACCGGCTGGCCGCCCTGGGAACCAATATCATTACGATTTCGGGTGGAGAGCCGCTGCTGCATCCGGACCTTGACCTGATCGTGGCGCGCATCCGGCGCAACCGGATGATCGCCGGCATGATCACCAACGGGTACCTGCTGACCGCCGAGCGCATCCGGCGCTTGAACCAGGCGGGGCTCGACCATCTGCAGATTTCGATCGACAACGTGAAGCCGGACGAGGTCTCGAAAAAGAGCCTCAAAGTTCTGGACAAGAAGCTGCAACTGCTCGCCGAACACGCCGATTTTCACGTCAACATCAACTCCGTGGTGGGGGGCGGCATCCGTAATCCGCAGGATGCGCTGACGGTTGGCCGGCGGGCGCTGGAGCTGGGTTTCACTTCCACGGTCGGCATCATCCATGACGGCGACGGCCAGCTGCAGCCGCTGGGCGAAGCCGAGCGCGAAGTTTACACAACGATGCGCGCCATGGAGAAGAGCAGCTACGCCCGCATCAATTATTTCCAGGACAACATCGCGCACGGGCGGGAAAATAAATGGCGCTGCCGCTCCGGCTCGCGGTACCTGTACATCTGCGAGGATGGCCTGGTGCATTACTGCTCGCAGCAACGCGGCTATCCGGCCAAGCCTCTGGCGGCCTACACACGCGAGGACGTCCGCCGCGAATACCGGACCGCCAAGGATTGCGCCCCACGCTGCACGGTGGCGTGCGTGCACCAGATTTCCTACATCGATTTCTGGCGCGGCAAGCAGGATCTGACACCCGCGCAGGTGGACGCCCCGCAGGGCTCGGACCTGGTGCAGATTCAATAACCAGATAATTTGGAGGCTGGTGCGGGCGAGACACTGTCCTGCCGTTCAGTCGTGTGCTGGTTTGCCTTGTGGCGCGTGCCGGCTTCTTACGAAATAGAAAATACCGGCCGCAACCAGGGCCCCGCCGGCGAGTAGCCAGCCGTGATGCATCAGGAATTCCTGAGCGCCGGAGCCGAGTTCCAACGCGAGCCAGACCATCCCGAAGAAGCGGATAACGCGCGCCAGGACGATCACCACGAAGAACCGGGCGAGCGGCGTGTGGAATGCGCCGGCGGAGAGAACGAAAACCTTGAGCGGTATCGGCACGAAAGGTACAACGGCGGGGACGAAAACCGTGAGCAGGCCGTAGTGGCGAAACCAGTTTTCAAAGCGCCGGCGCTCGCCCGGAGCCGGTTCGGCCTGGCGGAGAAGCCGCCGGCCCTGGCGTGCGGCCTGAAACAGCGCGAGGTTCCCCACCAGCGACCCCACAACCGCCAGCATCGCCGCGGTCCACGCGCGCCCGGGATTGCCCGTGCTATGCACCGCGATATCGAGCAGCAGCAGATCGATGGCCGCGGGCAGGGGAATGCCTCCGGAGTCCAAAAGGGCGAGGAGAAAGATTCCGGGAGGGCCGTAAGCGATGAGAACCGTGGAAAGTTTGGCGAGGAATTTGTGCATCGCTCAGATCAGGTCCGCAAAAGATTTGCGCAGTTTGTAAAACCAGGCGTGGCCGAGCACGAACACGGCGGCCGAAAGCAACCAGAGCTTCCAGAGCGGACCGGGCGCCGGAGCGGCGGGGCCGAGGAGAATTGCACGATAGCCCTGCACCAAAACATAGATGGGATTTTTGGAAAGCAGCGGGATGGCGGAAGCGGGCAGCGATGCTTCGGGATAACAGATCGGCGTGGCAAAGAACCAGATGGTCAGAAGGAACCCGAGAATCTGGCCGAGATCGCGGACGAAGACGCCGAGCGCCGCCAGGAACCAGCTCAACCCCAGCGTGAAGAGGATCTGCGGGACGAGGAGCATCGGCAGCCAAAAAACGGTTGCCGGCACGGTGTGGCGCACGGCCAGCAGGACGCCGCAGAAGAGAATTACGGCGAAGCATTCCGTCACGAGGCCGGCAGCCACCAGGTTCACCGGGAGGGTTTCCACGGCAAAGACCAGCTTGCGGACGAAATTGCGGTGCTCCAGCATGACGGTGGGGGCGCGGCCCACGGCCTCGCTGAACGCCAGCCAGGGGAGCATTCCGGCCAGGTAATAGAGGGCGAATCCGGAGCGGCTGGGGTCGCCGGGGAAACGCGCGCGGAGAACCACGGCGAAAACAAAGAAGTAGGTCAGCATCAGCAGCAGCGGGCTGAGGATGGTCCAGAGCGAGCCGCCGAACGAGCCGCGGTAGCGGCCGAGGACGTCCCGCCGGGTCATCACGCGAATCAGGCCGCGGTTGCGCCAGATCGTGAGAAAAGGATAGGAAAAAGCACGGCCGAGACCGCGCCACAGTCGCTCGCGGCGGAGCAGGGAAGCGGTGGCCACACGGACGCGGGCGAGCCGGACCGCGCCGTCGCGCACGGCAACTTCCACCAGCAGGAACGGCCAGCCCTGCGCGTAGAACCAGGAGACGTTCTCGCGCATAGGAGAGAAGAGGCACTGGTAGAGGCCGTTTTCCGGTGGCACCTCGAATTCCAGGCTGACCGGCGCAGTTTCGCCGGCCGGAACTTCGGCGGGATGAAGCCGCGGACCGTCCACGAGCAGCGTACCGGTCTCGGCATCGAAGAGGTGGTAGCCGATGCCGAATCCTTGGGCGGCGCGCCATGCTTCGCCCGAATCGTTGCGCAGGATGAATTCGGCGTGGACGCGGCCGCCGGGGTCGAGCTGGACCTTCGGATGCAGATAAGCCGCGCTCATGAATACAGCCAGCCGGGGTAGCGGTCGCGCACCGGACCGCTTTTGCGTCCGAGCGCGTAGATGCCGTCGCCCCGCAATCCGCCGCCGAGCCAATACGTTTCGAGCAGATGCTGAACCCAGCCGAACTCGGGATGCGGTTCGTCGCGGAATTCCCCGGTTTCCAGACTGAGCACTTCGAATCCGGAGTTTTCAAGGAGGAGTTTCACCTCGCGCGGCGTGTATTCGCGGTTGTGGCGGGCATCCACTTCGCCGGCCGCGCCCGGCTTGATGTAGGCATGGAAGAAGCCGGGGTGGTAACCCTGGAGAATGGCGGCGATGCCGCGCATTGCCGCTATGTTGGGCGTGGTCAGGACCAGATGGCCGCCCGGCTTGAGGATGCGGTTGACCTCACACATGAGGTGCATCGGGTCTTCGAACAGGTGCTCGATCAGCTCGCCGCAAAGGACGGTGGAGAAATGGCCGTCGGGGTAAGGGAAGGCATCCCTTTCGGCGTCGAAGTGGTCGATGTCGCAGCAGAAGCGCTCGCCTTCCAACGAGGTGGCCTCCTTGTGATCGATGCGGCCGGGTGGTCCGTAATAACAGCCGCGCACCGCGCCATAGCCAAGCCGGGTGCGCAGGGCAGGCGTGATTTGCATATACGCACCCATTTCGAGGATGCGGTCACATGGGCCGCCCGGTGGCGTTAAAGCGAGGGTCTTGACGAGCCGGGTCTGATGGGTTTCGAGGTAGCGGCGGGAATCCGGACTTTGAGCCCAGGTTTCGAGGTAGGCGAGATCGGGGCCGGCGGTTTCCGGGGCCGGGGACAGTTCCGGGGCGGGCCGGACGTGTCCGGCCCCTACGGCTGAGGAGACAGCCGCGCCTTCAGGCCGCGTAGGGGCCGGGTATCCCCGGCCCGCTTCGCGGTGCCACTCTTTGCCTTCCGCAACGGCTTTGAGGAAGCCGGCGTACCAGCCGGCCACGCGCTCCCAGTTGCATTCCTCTTCCACGTAGCGGCGGGCGCGCGCGCCTAATTCGGTGCGGATTTCCGGGCGCGCGACGAGCAGGTTCAGGTACTCGAAAATCAGGTCTTCCTCTTCGGCGCCGGTAGGAATCTTCAGGCAGACATCTTCCGGCAATTCGGCGAAGGAGCCGATTTCGGATACCATCACGGCTTTGCCCAAGCCGAGAGCGCGCTGCATGGTGCCCGAAGTCTCGCCCACCGTGGGATACCGCAGATTCAGAACAATGTCGCAGGCGGCCAGATAGCCGACGAATTCCTCGATCGGAGTGAAACCGAGCACGCGCACGGCGGCGGAGAGGCCCATCGACCGGATCATCGGTTCCAGCGCGAACTCGGGATGCGGCTCGCCCACCAGGATCATGCGGGCATTGTGAGCGACGCGCACCAGGCGGCGGAAGGCACGCAGCGCCTGCGGAATGCGCTTATAGGGCTTGAGATATCCAAAGATGCCGATGAGCGGCGTGAATTCGTCGAGGCCGAGCTTGTGCCGGTAGGCGTTGCGATCGGCCTCGGGAATCCAGGCGCCGTGCGGGATGACAGCCACCGGACCGGCGAAGCCGGCGCGCCGCGCCTCGGATTCCATGAAGCGGCTGTGCACGATGAGGCCGCGCGAGCGCTCCAAAAGCCGCCGCGTCATCGGCAGCCCTTCGTAGTCCGGGCCAACTTCAAGATTGCGGACGCGCTCGGCAAACGCGCGCGCGGGTTCGCCGCCCTCGTATTCGCATTCGCGCACATAGGCGTCCCAGTCCCCGCGGCGGATGGTGAGATCGGTGATCAGGTGGTGCAGGTTCGATTCGTGGAGCACGACAACGCCGGGATGGCGGATGGCAGTCTCGTAGACGAAATCGTGCCAGGCGTTATTGCCGATCTGGTAGAGGACGACGTCGAACCGGGCGGGATCGAAGTGCGGGTCACCACGGGAGAAGATTTCGAGTTCGACCTGCCGCCCGAGCGGCCCAGCCAGGGTCTGGCTGTAATCGGCAATGCCGCTGCGGGCGGGCGGTAAAGGCGTGAACAGGGCGATCCGCATTCAGCGGACCAACTCCAGGGAAAACGTGCCCATGCTCAGCGGGAGCTTGATGACGAGCGGCGTGCGGGCTGCGTCGCGGGCAAAATACATTTCCGCCTGCACATCGGATTTCGGTCCCTTGATGGAAGCCACCACGAGGTCGGTGACGGTTGGCTGGCCGTTGACCGGAATGGTCATTTCGCCCGTGTAATGAAGCTCGACGTTGTAGGCCGCTCCGAAATACGCGCTGGCGGGCTGTGCGACCCTGCCTTGCCCCAGTTCCTGCCGCATGAAGTAGAAGAACGCCAGGACGTCGCGTGGGCAGGCGGGAATACTGAAATCGCTGGTACCGCCGCCGGCGGGAACCAGGGTCTCGCGGTGGGCGCTGAGATTGTGGAAATCGAAAGTAGTCTTCTCTTTGGTCTTGTGGCCCGCGTGGTTGATCTCGCGCACCAGTTGGCCGGTGCACAAATCCGAGCTGGCTTCCGAGTGCAACCGGTCGGAGATGGCGAAGGCGGGCACGCCGGCGTCGATCGACGCATCGAAGGCCCAGCCGGACTCCACGCGGCGCGCCGAAAGGTCCACCTCGCCCAGCGCCAGGCCGCTTGGCCAGTTCACGGTATAACGCAGGGTTTCGTTCTGAAACGGAAAGCCAGTGAGCTGGGGCGCGGAAGCGGGTTTCTGCGCGGTCTGGGCCACCAGCAGCGGGACGGTGCAGACGAACGCGAGGATCAGGGAATGGGGTTTCATTGCCGTGCGATTGCGGCGGGCGCTGTGCGCGCCACCGTCCCCGGTCCGGCAGCCACCTCACGGAACACATCCAGCATGCGATCGGCGGCCCTTTGCCAACTGAAATGCGCGGCGCGCTGCAAGCCCAGGCGCTCCATGCGGAGACACAGCTCCGGATCCAGCAACAGGTCGGCCATGGCGCGGACGATTTCATCCGCCCGGTATGGATCGAAGAGAATGGCGGCTCCGTCCACCACCTCCGGCAGAGCGGCGGCATTGGAGCAGGCGACGGCACGCCCGCAAGCCATAGCCTCCAGCACCGGCAGGCCAAATCCCTCATAGAAGGACGGGAAGACGAACAGGTCGCAGGCGTTATAGAGATGGAGAAGATCGGGATCCGCGACGAAGCCGCAGAAATGGATGCGATCCTCGACGCCGGACGTGCGGGCGGCGTCACGCACACGCTCTGTAAACCACGTTTCCTTGCCGACCAGCACCAGGCTGTGGGGGATCTGCGGGTAAGCGTGCACCAGTTGGGCGAAGGCGCGGATCAGCCCGATTTGGTTTTTCCGGGGCTGTAAATCGCCGACCGAAAGCAGAAACGGACTGGATATGGCGAAGCGCTCACGGATGGCCGCCATGGCGTTTTCGCGCGCGATCGGGCGAAACTCCGGCGCGGCGGCATTAGGAACAACCACCACGCGGTCTTCCTCCAGATCGCCGTAAGCCTTGAGGATGGCGCCGCGGGAAAAGTCACTCACGGTCAGTACTTTGGCCGCACGCGCCACGGTCCGGCGCACGGTCCACTGCAATTGGCGCGCCCGCGGCCAGGGAAAATACTCCGGATGCTCCAGGAAGCTGACGTCGTGCACCGTAACCACCACCGGAACAGGGCAGCCGATGGGCGCCGTATATTGGACGTGAAGGAGATCCGGGCGGTCCTGCCTGGCCCTGAGTGCCAACTCAAAACCCAGGCGCCAGAAGGGATTAGCGGCGATGCGGCGGGTGCGGATGCGCTCGGGCAAACGGTGGCTCGCTTCGCTGGCGGAGACGTAGGCCACGAATTCGCAATCGCGGTTGCGCGCGCCAAACGCGTTCAGTAGGCTGCGAACATAGACCTCGTTGCCGGTGAGGTGGCGCCCGATGGCATGTGCGTCAACGGCAAAACGCATGGATGACACCAGTATAGCCGACCGGATTGCCACCCGGCCGAGTTAAAAAGGCAGCTTCTGCCAAGCTTTTTCCCATGTAAACTCCTTTTCCAGCAATAACCTGGCGCGATAGGCCAAACTGCAGCGCAATTGCTTGCACTCCAGTAGCCGATCGACTGCGGCGGCGAAGTCGGCGGGGGTATCGGCCAGCAGAATCTCTTCGCCATCGCGCGCGCCAAGCCCTTCGGCTCCCAGCGGCGTGGAAACTACCGGGACGCCTGCAGCCCAGGCCTCCAGGATTTTGAAGCGGGTCCCGCTGGCGGCAAGCAGCGGAGCCACGGCCACGCGCGCCTTCGCCAGTTCCGCAACCGCGTCGTCCACCGGGCCGGAGAATTCGACGCGGGGATCCCCGCCTGTGAACTGCCGGACCGCGTGGGCATTCCTGCCTACAAGCCGCCAGCGAAGCCACGGCCATTTCTGCCGCAGGCGCGGCCAGATCTCGCGGGCAAAAAAACGGACGGCCGTGCGATTGGGGTGGTATTCCAGGTTCCCCGAAAAGACGATCGCTTCCTCGTCTGCCGGTTCGGGCGCCGGGCGGCGCGGAACGGCATTGGGATAAACCGAAACGTGCGATCCCGGTGCAATGGCGCGCGCGTGAACGGCGTCCTCCGGGGAGGTCGCCAGAACCGAGTCGAAGCGGGGCAGCCATTTGTGTTCGAGCCGGCAGGCAGCTTCAGCGAAGACGCGGTGGGCAAAACCGGCAGCGCTGCCTCCCGATGCCGAACGCCGGTGGAGAACGCTCTCGATGTTGTGGAGGTCGAGCGCGGTAGCGGCGCACGCCGGCCCGATCTGCTCCAGGTAAGGAGCACACCAGAGGTGCTCAATGACGCCGATGTCGTATTCGCGCCCGGAAATCGCGTGCGCCACCGCATCGCCGAATCCCGCGAACCGGTCTATCAGCGGTGGAGCGCGGCGGGCCAAGCGGACTGCGTTGCGGCAGGCGCGGGAGACGAGATCACGCCGGTGGAGCGGAAGATCAATGACCGTAATGTTTCGCACCAGATCGTCCGGGAAGAAGCGGCGCGGGTCTTCGGCCGAAGGCTCACGGAAAACGATGACGTCCGTGGAGTGGTGTCCGGCCAGATAGTAGAGCAGGGAAGCGGTACGCAGCGGGCCTCCGCCCGCGACCGGAAAGGGAGCCTCTGGGGCGAGCATCAGGGCACTACCGGCCAAAGCGCCTCCTCGCCTCCTGGTAAACCTCGTAGGTGAGGTGGGCCGTTCGTTCCCAGGAGAATTCGCGCGCTCGCGCCAGCGAACGCTGCCGCTGGGCGGCCAACCACTCGGGGTCGCTCGCCGCCTTTGCCATCGCGGCTGCCAGATCGCGCGCCGAATCGGCATAGACGGCCGCATCCCCGGCGGCTTCGGCCACCGCCGGCGATGCGATTACGCACGCTCCGCACTGCATCGCCTCCAGCACCGGCAAGCCAAAGCCTTCGTAGAGCGAAGGATAGACGAAGGCCAGAGCGCCGGAATATAGAGCGGGCAAATCCGCGTCTGGAACCTCGCCGAGCAGACGGAGGCCGGGCTCAGTAAGAATTTCGGGGAAATCGGCCCGCCTGCGCCCGGCCAGCCATAATTCGACCTCGTGGACACGCCGCAGCTCACGCCATGCTTCGAGCAGCACGCCGATGTTTTTGCGCGGCTCGAGGGTCCCCACGAAGAGAAAATAGCGCGGCGCCGCGGGCGGAGATTCGACAGGCGCGAGCCATGGCGCGGCCGCTTCCCGCACCGCGACCACCCGGTCAGGCGGCAGACGGAATCTCCCGATGGCCTCCTTGCGCACTGTCTCACCCGGCGTCACGATCATCGTGGCGAGCCCCAAATGCAATAACACCGGTGTGCGCCGCGCCACTCGGGCGGCGGCCGAATGCCACTCGGGATCCATCCACGGCGAAAGATCGTGCAGAGTAAGAACGCTGGGACGATAGGCGACATACGGCACGGCGAAGTCCGGCCCATGAGCCACATCGGCGCCGAGGCGGCGCATCTCGCTGGCCAGCCCCCAAAGCCACCAGCGGCGCTCCATGGCATTGCGCGGGCCGCCGCCGCGGCGCAGGTTTGGCGGAGCGGCGGGCGGGAAACGGAACGGCTGGTCAGAGACGAGGAAAAACTCGTCGTCCGGATAACAGCGAGCCAGGGCCAGGCTTAGCTCAGACGTGTAGCGTGCGAGGCCACCGCTTGAAAGCGACAGCGAAGCCGCCTCAATCGCCACGCGCATGCGATCAGGATTGCATACCCGCCCGCCCGCCGTAATTCTGCTCATAGTAGGCGCGGTAGGCACCGGTACGCACGTGCGCCACCCAATCGGCGTGGGCGCGGTACCAGTCGATCGTCCGGCGGAGGCCGGTCTCGAAATCCATCTGCGGCTCCCAGCCGGCTTCGCGTAAGATTTTGGCGCTCGAAAGGGCGTAGCGGCGGTCATGCCCCGGCCGGTCTTCCACATGCCGGATGAGCGATTCGGGCTTGCCGGTGAGCGCGAGCACCTGCCGCACGACCTCCAGATTGGGGAGAGAACGGTTGCCGCCGATGTTATAAACCTCGCCCGCGCGCCCGTGGCGCAGCACCGCCAGAATCCCGCGGCAGTGGTCGTCCACGTATAACCAGTCCCGGACCTGCATTCCGTCGGCGTAAACCGGCAGGGGCCGGTCCTCCAGGGCGTTCGAGATCATCAGCGGAATCAGTTTCTCCGGAAACTGATACGGCCCGTAGTTATTGGATGCGCGAGTTACAGTTACCGGAAACTTATAAGTGGTGAAGTAGGAAAGTGCTAACAGGTCGGACCCGGCCTTGGAGGCCGAGTAAGGGCTGCTGGGGCGGAGCGGAAAGTCCTCGGTGGCTTCGGCCGGCGGTTCCAGGCTGCCGTAGACTTCGTCCGTGGAGACATGGAGGAACCGCGGAACACGCAGGCGCCGCGCCGTTTCAAGCAGGGTGAAGGTGCCGTGAACGTTGGTCCGGATCACGGGCTCCGGCGAGAGAATGCTCCGATCTACGTGGGATTCGGCGGCGAAATGCACGACGGCGTCTGTGCCGCGCATGGCCGTTTCTACGGTGGAGGCATCGCAGATATCGCCGCGCACGAATTCGTAGCGCGGATTCGATTCCACCCCGGCCAGGTTCTCCAGATTGCCTGCGTAAGTCAACTTATCCAGATTGATGATCCGCCAATCGGTTTCGACGGCGGCCATGCGGATGAATGCCGAGCCGATGAACCCAGCCCCGCCCGTTACGAGTAGTTTCATGCGTGCGCTCTCGTTCTCAGCTCCGATTCAATGGGGGACGCGGAGGAGCCTGAATTTTGCAGAGACTGCCCTCCCCTCCTTCGCATCATCCCCCTGTTCTCCGCGTCTCCGCGTTGCAGGCAGTCTCAGTTTCTACTTCTTCTGTGTCTCCCAATCGTAAGCGATTCCGGGGTCATCGAACGGAAGACGGCCTTCGTCCCGCGGATTGTAAAAGCGGTCGGTAAGGTAGACGAGCAGCGCCTCTTCCATGCCGATCACCTTATAGCCGTGCGCCACACCGGGCGGGATAAGCAGTTGCCAGGAACGCAGCGGACCCACGTAAAGCGTGTTGCGCTTGCCAAAAGTGGGCGAGCCCAGGCGCAGATCCGCCAGCGCTACCTGCATCATGCCCTTTACCGGAGTCCACAGATCCGTCTGCTGCAAATGATAATGAAACGCCTTCACCGTGCCCGGAAAATTCAGAGCCGCCGAGATCTGCGTGGTTTCGGCGGGAAAATCCGCCGCCAGCCCGCGCCCCATGCGCTGCACTTCCAGGAAGTAGCCGCGATCATCGGGATAGACCGGGAACGGCAGCACGCGGACGCCCGCGATCAGCTCGGGCGAATCCGGCGCCAGGATCACGGAGCCGATGCCCTTGTCATTTTGCGGAGCGACCAGTTTCAGATTTTCCGAAGACGCGATCGGGCGAGGCGCCCTTTCCACCGATTCCAACGCCATCAGGCCCTCGCCGCTCCTTCCGGCAATGCGGCAGAGGCACAATCGGAAGCGCCGGTATCGCTGCTGTCCCGGTCGCTCTTGCGAACGGAGGCGGCCACCAGATTGGCGGCGCGGAGGAGAGAGTCGAATGTGCCGGCGTCCGTCCACCAGCCCTGCAGGTAAGAAAACGACATAGTGCCTTCGCGGATGTAGGCGTTATTGACGTCGGTGATCTCCAATTCGCCGCGCCGGGACGGAACCAGGGTGCGGATCTTGTCGAACACGGTGGCGTCATACATATAGATGCCGGTCACCGCGTAATTGGATTTAGGCCGCAGCGGCTTCTCTTCGATGCCGACGATCCGCTCGCCCGCCACTTCGGCCACGCCGAATCGTTCGGCGTCCGGCACCTCCTTGAGAAGGATGTGCGCGCCCTTCGCCTGCCGGCGGAATTGATCGGCGGATTCGCGGATGCTGCCCTCGATGATGTTGTCACCGAGAACCACGCAGATCTTCTGGCCGTCGGCGAAGTGCTCGGCCAGTTGCAGGGCGTCCGCGATGCCGCCTTCGCCCTCCTGATAGGTGTAGTGGATGTGCTTCAACCCGAACTGCTTCCCGTTGGCCAGAAGGCGCAGGAAATCGCCGGAGTTGCGGCCGCCGGTGACTACCATGATGTCCTGAATCCCTGCGTCCACAAGGGTTTGGATCGGGTAGTAGATCATCGGCCGGTCGTAGATCGGCAAGAGGTGCTTGTTGGTGATTTTCGTTAGAGGGAAGAGTCTGCTTCCCGTTCCGCCTGCCAGAACCACGCCTTTCATAAACAGCTTTTATGATACACAAAGCGGCGGCACGTTAGAATACCCACATGACACACTACGACTGGAACCAGATGCCCCTCGAGCAGTTGAACCCGCTCGTTTCGCGGCGCGCCATCCACACGCCGGGACTCACCATCGCCCGCCTGGAAATCCGCAAAGGCGCGGAGGTGCCGGAACACCGTCACGTGCATGAACAGGTGGCCAACGTCGAGCGTGGGTCGCTCGAATTCTGGTTCGGTGCCGAGCGGCTGGTGGTGAGCGGCGGCCAATCCGTGGCCATTCCGTCCAACGTACCGCACCGCGTGGTCGCGCTCGAAGACACGGTTGTCGTGGACGTGTTTACGCCCTGCCGGCAGGACTGGATTCAGGGCGACGACAGTTACTTGAGGAAGTAAGAAAGACTAGCCCGAATTAGCTAAATTCGAGTCGGCGGAATGCGGCCTGCATTTCGCTATTTCTCCCAAGTTTGCCTTCTGAATTTTGAATTTCCGCGCTCCGAGTTTCGGGATTTTACGATTTTATCCGCCCCGTCGGTTGTGAATTTCACTCTGTCTACGTCCAATGTTTCACCTAGGAACAGTAGCTGTCCGATGCCCAACCAAACGTGCATTGACGCCTCATTCTACGCATTGTTAGCCTCGTTGCAGGGGTTAGTTTGTTAGAGGAGGTTCAATGTGTAAGTCGTTTTTAAAGTTGGCGTGTGTCTTACTGTTGACTGTGCCGGATATTCTGGCACAGTCAACCAGTGGGACACTTGCCGGTAAAGTTACTAATGCTTCAGGAACTGCCATACCAAATGCAGCCATTACCGTCACGAACTCGACCACAAAACAATCACAGAAAGCCCTGACCGGACCGGATGGAAGTTTCGCCATCGCTCTGCCTCCGGGCACGTACCAGATCGACGTGGAGACCCAGGGATACAAACATACGACCCAGCAGAACGTCACTCTGGTAGCTGGACCGCCGGAGTCTCTCACCATCACGATGGAAGCCGGGCCGATGTCGGAAACAGTCGAGATCAAGGGCCATGCTCCGGCGATTCAGACGATCGGCGGAGAAGTGGGAATGGGCGTCGACACGCGTACGCTCCAGGAACTGCCCGTGATCGACCGCAATCCGCAGCAACTGGTGCAACTGCAGACCGGCATCACGCCGCCGTTCCCGATGTCCACCAACCCGCCGCCGGTGATTCCCAACTGGGCCGTTCCCGCGCCTCCGTTCGTGGTGAATCCGGATCGCAGCCGGTTCTTTTCGACCAACGGCCAGATGCCGTGGAACAACCTTTGGGAACTGGACGGCGTTATGAACCTGGAGCCCTTCCGCAACACGGCGGTGAGGGTGCAGCCGGTGCCGTCGGTACAGCAGATGAACGTGGAAACGGCGGTTCTGGGAGTGCCGCGCGGATTTGTGGGCGGCGCTCAGGCGACCAGCATCACGCCCGGCGGAACCAATGCGTTCCATGGCGAGGCGTACGAGTTCTGGAGCGGCAACCCGATCCGCACCCGCGATTTCTTCTCCACCGGCGCGGTTCCCGATCCGCGCTTCGTCTATAACCAGCCTGGCGTGGATGGCGGCGGGGCCATTGTCCACGACAAGACGTTCCTGTTCGGCGACTACGAAGGCACTTTTAGCAACGGTGACTCCACCAGCCTCACCACCGTTCCGACCGCGGCCGAATTGGGCGGCAACTTCAGCGCGATTCCGGGGCTGACGGTGTTCAATCCGGCCACCGGCTCGATCACGGGCGCGGGGCGGACGCCATTTGCCGGCAACATCATCCCCGGGACTTCGCTGAACCCGGCAACGACGGCTCTCGCCAGCCTCTTCCCGGCGGCCAATCTGCCCGGCACGTTCAACAACTTCCAGACCAACACGCCGTTTCGCAACAACCAGGAAAAGGCTGACGGACGCCTGGACGAGCATTTCAACGACCGCACATCGGCGTTCCTCCGCTATGGTTACACCAACGACTGGGCGGGACAGGGTTCGCCGTATGGCTCCTCGCTGGGCATCGCGACCACCGACCGCCTGATCGCGCAGAACGCGATCGGCGATGTGACGCATGCGTTCTCCGGCTCGCTGATCACCGATTTCCGCTTCGGCTACAACCGGTGGCAGCAAACGCTCGGCACGGGCAGCAACTTCGCGTTGTTTGGCAGCGGCACGCCCGCCACCAGCCTGGACAGCCTACTGGGGGCCGGTGTAGCTCTGCCTTCCATCAACGTTACCGGCTTTGCGCCGATCGGCACTCCTGCCGATCTGCCCCAATATGCCGTCGACAATACGTTTAACTGGGTATGGAACTGGAGCTGGAACCACGGCCGCCACAACCTGAAGTTCGGCACCGACATCCGCCGCATCCGTTCCGACGGATTCACCGACTCCTTACTGGGCCAGCAGTTCGGTCCCGCGGGCAGCGCTCTGTTCACGGCCGGCCCCACATTGACGGGCACTTCCGCCGTGGCGGGCACCGCTCCTTACAATGCCCTGGCTTCGTTCCTGCTCGGCGCGCCGACGCAGTACGGCGCCCTCAGCTATCTCACGACGCCGACCATCCGCCAGACGCAATACGCCGCCTGGGTAGGCGATACCATCCAGGTTACCCACGCGCTAAGTCTGGACTTCGGCGTACGCTATGACCTGTTCGGCGCCATCGAGCCGCGCAACGGCGGGGGCGGCATGTTCTACGACCCCGGGTTCAACACGTTCAACTTCGCGGGTGTGGGCGGAATCGGCATGAATCCATACACCACCGACACCAACGATGTGGCTCCGCGCTTCGGCTTCGCCTACCGGTTCAACGAGAAGACGGTGGTTCGCGGCGGCTACGGCATCCAGTACTTCCAGGCGCCGTATTCGCTGATGGGCTTGATGCCGGCTTCTTTTGGCTCGGTAGTGGGCGCCTCGTCCGGTCTGGCTGTCGCTCCCGGTTTCACGCCGGGTTTCGCGGCGGGCCTGACCACGGTGCCGTCCGGGTTCGGGACCGCCAACGGCGTTTCCGCCGGAAACCAGCCCGCGACGCTAATTCCGACCCATCTCGATACGCCGTACGTGCAGAATTACAGCCTCCAGGTGCAGCGCGAGTTCTACTACGGCTCGATGCTGTCGGTAGGATACGTGGGTAACGTGGGCCGCAACCTGCCCTTTAACGAAGAGCTGAACGCCGCTCTTCCGGGTACGGGCCTGCTCGGCCTGCCTTACTTCACGGCCTTCGGCCGCACCGCTTCCACCGCCTACTTTTCCAACGGTGTCACCAGCAACTACAACTCTCTGCAGGTGAGCCTGACCAAGCGGATGGCCAAGGGGCTCAGCTTCGTGGCGGCCTATACGTACTCCCGTGCGCTGGGATATACGAATAACCTCGGCACGCTGCTCGATCCGTTCAACATCCGCTCCAACTACGGTCCGCTGCCCTTCGACCGCCAGAGCATGCTCACCATCAGCCACCTGTGGGAGCTGCCTTTCGGAAAGCATGGCGGAATGGCCGCGAAGCTGATCGGCGGGTGGCAGGTGAACGGCATCTTCACCTATGCCACCGGCACGCCGCTCACCATCACGTCCGACCCGGCCACCTGCGCCTGCCCGGGCCTCACGCCGCTTGCCAATGCGGTGGGGGCGCCGTTCTCGAACGTCGGCCTCCAAGTGCTCAACCCGAATGGTTTTGCGCCGGCACCCTTTGGCAGCTTCGGGGATGTAAATCCCGGCGCCGTTCGCTCGCCCGGATTTACCAACTACGACCTGTCCCTGTTTAAGAACTTTCGCATTCACGACCGGTACAACGTGCAACTGCGCGGCGAAGCGTACAACCTGTTCAACACGCCGCACTTCGCTCCGGCAATGGGTAACGTCGGCCTGCCTGATTTCGGCAGCCAGGTCGCTACGTTGACCGGCTTCGGGCGGCAAATCAACCTTGGTTTCCGCTTCATGTTCTAACTCTGGCCGGAGACCAGGCTGGACTCGGCCGGTTGCGCCCAAAGCGCAGCCGGCCTTTTTTGTGTAGGACAGGCAAAAGACGCGCCGCCGCCGACTGCGTTAGGATTGCCAAGGGGGAATCATTCATGCTTGCACCTGAAATCGATCCGGTGCGGATTGCCGCGCCATCCATGCAAGACCAGGAACGGATTCTGACGCCGGAGGCCGTGCGGCTTCTCGCCAGGCTGGCGGCCGAATTCGAGCCACGGCGCCGCAGCCTGCTGGAGGCGCGCCGCGAAAGGCAGGAGCGGCTGGATGCAGGCGAGTTGCCGGAGTTTCCCGCGGAGACCGCCGAAATCCGTCAGGCACCATGGCGGGTAGCCGAAATTCCGGCGGACCTTCAGGACCGGCGCGTGGAGATTACCGGACCGACCGACCGCAAGATGATCATCAACGCACTCAACTCCGGCTCGCGGGTATTCATGGCCGATTTCGAGGATTCCAACTCGCCCACCTGGGAGAACATGATTCAGGGGCAGGCCAACCTGTGCGACGCGGTGCGCGGGACCATCACCTACGACAGCCCTGAAGGCAAGCACTACGAGTTGCGCCCAAAGCACGCCACCCTGATCGTGCGGCCGCGTGGCTGGCACCTGGTGGAAAAGCACTTCCTCGTCGACGGGGAACCGATCTCCGGCTCGCTGTTCGATTTCGGCCTCTTCTTTTTTCACAATGCAAAGGCGCTGCTGGCGAAGGGCAGCGGTCCGTATTTTTATCTGCCGAAAATGGAAAGCCGGCACGAGGCGCGGCTGTGGAACGACGTGTTTGTGGCGGCGCAGGATGCGCTGGGCGTGCCGCGCGGATCGATCCGCGCCACCGTGCTGATCGAAACCATTCTCGCTTCCTTCGAGATGGATGAGATTCTGTGGGAGCTGCGGGAGCATTCGGCGGGGCTGAACTGCGGCCGGTGGGATTACATCTTCAGCTTCATCAAGAAATTCCGCAACCGCGCCGGCTGGGTGCTGCCGGACCGGGCGCAGGTCACCATGCGCAGCCACTTCCTGGCATCTTACGTGGATCTGCTCATCGCCACCTGCCATCGGCGGGGCATCCACGCCATGGGTGGAATGGCCGCGCAGATCCCGATCAAGAACGACGCCGCCGCCAACGAAGCCGCCCTCGCCAGCGTGCGCGACGACAAGCTCCGTGAGGTGAGGGCGGGCCACGATGGCACGTGGGTGGCGCATCCGGGCCTGGTGGCGCTGGCCACGGAAGTGTTCGACGCCGGGATGCCACAGGCGAACCAGATCAGCCGGGCTACCACGTCCACCGTTACGGCGTCCGATCTCGTCAATCCTCCTGCCGGCGCCATCACCGCCGCCGGATTGGACCGCAACCTGGACGTGGCGCTGCAGTACCTGGCGGCATGGCTTGGTGGTAACGGCTGTGTGCCCATCTACAACCTGATGGAGGACGCCGCCACGGCCGAGATCTGCCGCGCGCAGGTATGGCAATGGGTGAAACACGGCGCCAAACTCGACGATGGACGCGCCATCACGCCGGAGATGGCGAGCACGATCCTGGACAAGCACGTCCAGAAGCTAAGCGGCTCGATGCCCGAGGCACGGCTCCAGACCGCCTCCCGGCTGTATCAGGACATGATTTCCGGTTCTGAGTTCTCGGATTTCCTGACGTTGCGCGCGTACGATTACCTGGATTGAGAATTGGCCCGGCAGCGGTCTTCGCGCCGCATTAGAATTAAAGCATGTGGGCGATTTTCGCCGCCCTTCTTCTATTCCAGGGTGTGGATTACAACGCCGAGGGGATGAAGGCGCTGGAGGCGGGCAAGTATCAGGACGCCGCCGACGATTTCACCAAGGCCGTCGCCGCGGACGCCAAGGATTACTACGCACATTTCAATCTTGCTCAAGCTTACGGTCTGCTGCACCGCAACGCAGAGGGAATTGCCGAATACCGCACGGTTCTGGAGCTGAAGCCTGGACTGTATGAGGCCGAGCTGAACCAAGGCATCCTGCTGATGCGGCAGAACGAACCCGGAGAGGCCCTGCCCCTGTTCGGGCAGGCCGCCGAGCAGAAGCCGCAGGAGTTTTTGCCGCGCTATTCGCTGGCCGCGGCGCAGTACCAAACCGGATCGCTGTCGGACGCCGAAGACAGCTATCGCCGCGCACTGGAGATCGATCCCAAATCGGCCCCGGCGGAATCGGGCCTGGCGCACACCCTGCTGCGTGAGAACAAGGCTGCCGATGCGGCACCGCATTTCGAGCGGGCGGCGGAGCTCGACGCCAAGTATCGCAACGGCCTGTTGGAACTGGCGGATGCCTACGAAAAGAACGGGCAGAAAATGGATGCCGCCGCCATTTACCGGCAGTTTCCGGAACGCGCGGACATTCAGGAGCGGCTGGGCCGGATGATGCTCGAGACCAAGCAGTATACCGACGCTTTACCGCGTCTGGAGGCGGCTTATGCCGCCAGCCAGACTGAGGCCAACCGCGCCCCGCTGGCCGCCGCCTACGTGTTCACCGGCCAGCTTGACCGAGCCCTGCCGCTGCTCCAGCAGTCAATCGCCGCCGAGCCCGGAAATTTCGATCTTCGCATGATGTACGCCAAAGCCCTGCGCGATCGGAAGCAGTATGCCCCTGCCGCCGCGCAATTCGTGGAAGCTGCGCGGGTCAGGCCGAACGATCCGAAGGCCTGGACGGAAGCCGCCGGCATGTTCTACATGATTGGACAGTACGATCAGTCGCTGGCGGCGTTCGACCGTGCCCGCGACTTGGGCGACAATACTCCCGGTGTCTGGTTCATGCGCGCGATCATTCTCGACAAAACACGGCAGCTCAAGCCGGCGCTCGAAGCGTATCGGCAATTCCTGGCCATCAGCAAGGGCAATCCCGACCAGGAGTTTCAGGCGCGCCAGCGGGCACGCATCATTCAGCACGAACTGGAGAGGCGATGATGGGTACGCGAGGGCACATTGCCGTGACGGTGCTCGCGCTGGCCTGTGGGTGGATGAGCGCCGCAGGCGCCGGCCGCCCGCCCCAACAGGCTCAAAACCGGTCTGCCGCGGGCCCCGATCTAAAGCAGGCTCAGGCGGAACCCAACCTGGACAAGCGATCCAAGCTGGCTCTGGAGAGCGCCGATACGGCCTTCGAGACGATGAAAGCCGCTTACGAAAAGGGCGAGAACACGCAGGTGGCCGCTGCCGCCACCGAGATTCAGCAATCCGTGGAACTGGCTTACACGTCCCTCACGCAGACGGGAAAGGACCCGCGCAAGAGCCCGAAATGGTTCAAGCGGGCTGAGATCCAGACTCGCGACCTGCTGCGGCGCCTGGACTCGTTTCAACACGATATGAGTTTCGGGGACCGGTCTATGCTCGACAGCGTGAAGACCAGCGTTCAACAAGTGCATGACAATCTGCTCATGGGTTTAATGGAGGGTAAACACAAATGAAAACCCTGCTCTGGTGTCTGATCGCGGCCGCTCCGTTGGTCGCGCAGAAACGCGATTTTCTTACCGCGGACGAAGTGGATCAGATTCGCGAAGCCCAGGAACCCAACGTCCGCATTCAGTTGTATGCCAAATTTGCCCACGCCCGCATCGATCTGGTGAAGAATCTCGTCTCCAGAGACCGGCCGGGGCGCGCGGTGATGATCCACGACGCTCTGGACGATTACTCCAAAATCCTGGACGCGATGGACGATGTCGCGGATGAAGCGCTGGGGCGCAAGACTGAACTCAAAACCGGCCTAAAGGCCGAATCCAACGCCGAGCGGGAAGCCCTGCCGGTTCTCCAGAAGCTGCGCGACAGCCAGCCCAAGGATCTCGATCGTTACGAATTCGCGCTGAACAACGCGATTCAATCCACCCAGGACAGTCTTGGCTTGGCGGAAGGAGACTTGGGCAAGCGCACGCACGACGCCGTTGCACGCGAAGAGAAGGAAAAGAAGGCGGCTCAAGCCTCAATGACACCGGATGAAAAAAAGGCGGCAGAGAAGGCGGATTTTGAACAACAGAATCAGCGCAAGGCGCCTACGCTATATCGCCCCGGAGAGAAGAAACCCGATAGCGACCAGCCACCTAACCAGCAATAGACGTGCGGCCCCTCCTCCAGTGGTTTTCCGTAACGAGAGCAGAAGATCATGAGCGGTGTCGGGGGCCGCACTGCTCCATCATGACAAAAATTCTAGCCCGGGTGCCAAACTTCACAGATAGTTTCGTACCGGTACTTTGATTCACAGTTATATAGCCGGTCTTAGGCAGTACTTATAGTTCTTTTCGCAATTGCTGGGCGGCAATAAGGAGCGGATCCCACGCAGTGGCGAAAGGCGGAGAATAGGCCAAGTCGAGCTGTTCAAAATCCTCTACGTGCATCTGCACGTGCAGCGCGGATGCAATCACGTTGATCCGTCCGGCGGCTCCTTCCTCTCCGATTACGGCACCGCCGAGCAGACGCCTGGAGTTGCGGTCGGCCACCAGTTCCACCGTAGTCCTGGTGCCTCCGAAATATGATGGCCGGGCCTTGGCCTCCACGCGGACGGCAACCGGAGCGAAACCCTCCGCCCGCGCCTGCGCCTCCGATAACCCGCTGACGGCGAAGCCCATTCCGAAAATGCCGACAATCATGGTGCCGGCTACTCCGGTAAACCGCTCGCGCGCGCCGGCCGCGTTGGCGCCGGCCACACGGCCGGTTTTATTGGCCGTAGTACCAAGGGGAATGCTCACGGCACGCCCGGTCACGATGTGGCGCACTTCGGCGCAATCGCCGGCCGCATAAACTCCGCGCAGGTTGGTCTCCATCCTTTCGTCGGTGCGGATGGCGCCAGTGCGTCCGATTTCGATGCCGGCTTCGGCGGCGAGATCGACATTCGGCCGAAAGCCCGCGGCAATGACGACCATGTCGGCGTCGAGACCGTCCAGCGAATCCACGCGCACGCCGCAGCGCAACTCCACGCCGTGCGTTTCCAGTTGCCGGCGCACCGCGTCCGTGAAGGCCGCATCGGCGCGGCCGAGGGCGTGCTCCGACCGTTCCAAAATCGTGACGCGCAATCCGTGGCGGCGCAGAGCGTCGGCAGCCTCCACTCCGATGTAGCCGGCGCCGATCACCACCGCCCGCCGTGGCCGGCGCTGGCTGAGGAAAGTCCGCATACGCTCGGCGTCTTCGAGTGTGTGCATGGTAAAGACCTGCGGCTGATCTGCGCCGGCGATGCCGCAGGTATCACAGCTGGCGCCGGTAGCCAGCACCAGCCGGTCGTAGCGGATGCGCTCGCCGGAGGCAAGCTGCACCTCGCGGCGCGCGTGCCAGACCGCCGCCACGCGCGCGCCGGTGCGTATGGAGATGTTGCGCTCCCGCCGGAAATACTCCGGTGTGTGGACGATCAATTGCTCGGGCTCGCGCACCCGCCCTTCCACCAGGTAGGGCAGCCCGCAAGCACCGTAGGAAACGTGCTCGCCCTTTTCCAGGACCAGGATTTCGAGGTGCGGATCGATTCGCCGCGCCCGCGCCGCCGCGCTCATCCCCGCGGCCACGCCCCCTACCACTACCAGCGGCATCCGGGGCTAATCCTCGTGTTTGAGGTGCTGCACAAAATCCAGGATATCGAACGCTTTGATCTTGCGGTCGGGATAGAAACTGTTGACCGCATCCTGTTCGTCGGTGAAGATTTCGAAAACCGTGGCCAGTTTGGTCATCACCAGCAACTCGATGTTGCGCCGGTTCAGGTTCAGGAGCTTGATCGTGCCGCCGTTCTTGCGCAGGGTGGTGGCGCACACCACCAGCGTGCCTAGCCCGGTGCTATCGATATAGTCCACTGCGTGCATATCCAGCACCAGGTTGCGCGTGCCGGCGGCCGACATCGCGGCCACTTCGTCGCGCAGCGCGCCCGCCTCCGGACCGGCCGTAAGGCGGCCCTTGAGCTCGAGAATAGCGATTCCTTCGCGCTCCCGCTGTCGGATCTCCAACGCCATTGCGGTCATGCCGGCATCGCAATGCCGGTTCTCCTTTCCACTTCCTCGATTGCGACCATCTCGATCGCGTCCCACGGGCAGCCATCCAGAAACGCCCCGTGCGGCCCTTTGCCGATGCACTTCCGGCAACCGATACACAACACCGGATCCACCTCGATCCTTCCGAAGGGCGGATGCTCTTCGTCCCACACCCAGTACATGCAATCCGCCACCGGGCAGTAATCCACGCATGCGGGTGAGCCGGCGCAGCCGGTGCAGCACTCGGTGACGACGGCGATTTCCTTCGGCCGTTTCTTGCGCGGCGTGGCAATGCCCGCGGACTTCGGCTCCAATTTGAGCACGGCACTTGCCATTGGAAAAATTATGACACGCCCGGCAGACCCTGGGCAGCACGCTATGGCGTCAGTTCCTGTTTCGCGCGCGATTTGTCCGGCTCGTCCAGGCCGAGTTCGAGCGCCTGCTCGAACTCGCGGCGGGCCTCCGCGGGACGGCCCAGGCGCTTGAGGTCGAGCCCCAGATGGAAACGTGCCTGCGGGTAATGCGGGAAATAGCGGAGTGCCAGGGTGAAATGATCAGCCGCGGCGGCGATATCGCCCTGACGCTCCAGCGCCATGCCGTAAGAACACTGGCCAATGAAATAGGAAGGTTCGATGCGAACGGCTGCCGCGTGATGCGGAAGAGCCTCGGCGAAGCGGCCCCGATCGTCCAATGCCGCGGCGAGGTAGTGCTCTGCAGCGGAATTGTCGCCGGTCATCGTGACCGCATTTTCAAAAACCGTCACACTGTTGCGCCATGAGCCGGTGTATGCCCAGCAGGCCGCGCCGGACGCCACAATAGCGGCAAGGGCCAGCGAGGCACCCAGCCGCGGACGCCGCGCCAGCAGATCGGCCGCGCCCCACACGACGGCAAGCGTCAGCCCGATCGACGGCAGATAAGTGAAGCGGTCTGCCATTGCCTGCCGGCCCACCTGCACAATGCCGCTGGGCGGCGCAAGAGCGACCAGGAACCACAGCCAGCCGAATGCGAGGTACGGCCGCCTGGCGGCCCCGCGCACCACAGCCAACGTGAGCAACGCCAGCAGCGCCGCGGCCGCCGCCGGCTTCCACCACGCGATTTCCAGCCGGTAAGGATAAAGAATGGCGAGACGCGCCGGCCAGAACGAGAGCCGCAAGTATGCCGCATACGAGACCAGCGCATTGGCGATGCGGTGGCCGAGCGGCAGGTTGGCCGCCCAGTTGATGGAGCGCAATTGCCTGGAACCGGCATATGTCACCGCGAACGTGAACGCGGCCATCACGAACAGCGGCATCTTCTCGGCGAAGGCTCGCCGCCGCAGCGGCCAGTAATCGAGCAGCAGCAGGAGCAGGGGGGCGGTCATCAGCATGGGCTTCGACATCAGGCCCAGGGCGAACGCCACCAGAACAGAGGCGTAACGCGGTCCGGAGGGGCGTTCGACGAAGCGCAGATAGGCCCAAACCATCAGCAGAAACCAGAACCCGCTGAGCACATCCTTGCGCTCGGCAATCCACACCACCGATTCCACCCGGAGAGGATGCAGCGCGAACAGAGCCGCCAGTACCGCGCTGCGCCACACCGCGCCGGTCAGGCGCCGGAAAATCAGGAAGACGAGGATCGAATTGGTGGTGTGAAGCAGAATATTGAGCAGGTGGGGCCAGGCGGGCCGCAGGCCGAAAAGCTGGCAATCGAGCATATGAGAGAGCCACGTGACCGGCTGCCAGTAAAAGTAATCGATGACGTTGAAGGCCCAGATGATGCCAGGCAGCGTAAACCCGCCGCGCACCCACGGGTTCTCATAGACGTACGCATTGTCGTCGTAGTTGAGAAACTCGAAACCCACGGCCCGGCCGAAGACCAGCAGGCAAGCCGCGGCCAGCGCGGCGGCGATGATGATGTCACGGCGGCTCATGGCCCGTTCGAAGAACGAGCATAGCAAAGGCCAGGAGTTTGGAGACAGCGGTTGGGTTCTATTCGTCGGGGCCGGGGATGCCCGGGCCGCACTCGCGCTGCGTACGATGGCGCCGCGGAGCCGCGGAGGTTTTGCGAGAATGGTTCCCATGAACCGCAGGCAGCTTCTCACCTCCGCCGCTGCGTTGCCGGCCCTCGGCGCGTTCGCCAACGCCGCGGGACAGCAGAAAACGCTGAAGATTACGGGCCTTGAAACCGACGTTCTCCGGCGTCCGCCGGGCAAGCCGTACTACGATGCCATCCACCGCTTCGGCGACGATAGCGGCTCCGTAGTGCTGCGCCTGCGCACCGATGCCGGCATCACCGGTTGGGCCACGAGTTCCTTCGGCATGATCGCCGGCGGCCCGCGCGTGGTGCAGACCATTCTGGAGCAGGAGGTCAAGCCGGAGCTCATCGGCAAGGATCCGGCGTTTCCGCGCCGCATCCGCGCCGATCTGTGGAAGGCGCTGGAATACCAGGGCGTGGGCGGCGCGACGCAATTCGCCATCGCGGCCACAGATATTGCGGTCTGGGACATCCTCGGCAAGAACGCGGGTCTGCCCGTTTACAAGATGCTGGGGGCGTATCGCGACCGCATGCCGGTTTACTCCATGTGCGGCTGGTACTACGACGATGACGGCGACCTGTCGCAGTTTCGCCGCCAGGTCAACGATGCCATGGCGCAGGGGTATCGCGCGGTCAAGATCAAGGTGGGCCGCTACGGCATCGACGACGATGAGCGCCGCATCCGCGCGGCCTTCCAGATCGTGGGCAAGAACGGCCGCGTGATGGTGGATGCCAACCAGGTCTTCAACCGCAACGAGGCGCTCCGTCGCGGCCGCGTCTACCAGCAGTTGGGCTGCTACTGGCTGGAGGAGCCGCTGCCGCCCCACGATATGGAAGGCTTCGCGCTGCTGGCGCAGGAACTCGATATGCGCATCGCCACCGGCGAAAACCTGAACACGAAATATGCCTTCGCCGACCTGATCGCACGGCGCGCCGCCGACGTGGTGCAGCCCGACGACCGCCGCGCCGGCGGCGTCACCGAGTGGATGGAGATCGCCGCCGTCGCCGATGCCTACGGCTTGGAACTGGCGAGCCATGGCGGCGGCAACACGAATCTCAACATGCTGCTCGCCATGCCCAACGCCATTTACATGGAGACCAGCGGCGCCCACAAAATGGTGGACGGCGAATGGCCCGGACCGGAAGAGCCTGGCATGAGCAGCGAGGTTTCCGAAGCCGAGATCAAACGCTACAAGGTCGGATAACGATGCGCAAACTTTACCATTTCGACGCTCGCCGGGAGCGGTACGTTTGCGACGCCGCCGTGGTGTGGTGCTTCGACAATCGATTCGAGACCGGCTTCCGCAAATTTCTGCAGCGGATCGGCGTGGTCTATTGGGATGCGATCAAGCTCGCCGGCGGCACAAAATGCCTGGCATCGCCCGAAGACGATCCCGTTCGCGCCTTTGTACTCGACCAGATTCGGATCTCCATGCGCCTGCACGAGACCCGGCGCGTCATCCTGATGCTGCATTCCGATTGCGGCGCCTATGGGGGCCTGGCGGCATTCCCCGACGCCGCGACCGAAGCCGCCCATCACGAGGCTGAACTGCGCCGTGCCGCCGCCAATCTGGCCGCCGCCATTCCGAATATCCAGATCGATACTTATTTCGTCAATTTCGAAGGCGTGTGGTCGCTGGAGAATGAGCAAATCGCACAGGGATAACCCAACCACCGGCCACGGCTGCACACAGATTCACACGGATGACAAAGAGAAATCCGTGTTCATCTGTGTTTATTGGGGCCTGTTACGATGACCGCCAGATCCGTTTCCCTTCCGCAGGACCGCTCCTTTCAGTCGCGGCTCCGATCCGAGCCGCGACTGAAAGGAGCGGTCCCTGCCGACGACGAACGAATTCGCGCGGTCGTGGCCCTAATAATCCAACACCTCTCTTCTCGTCACGTGCTTCTCTAACTCTTTCCGGTTATCGAAGTAAGTCGGTTTCGCCTGGCTTTTGCTGAACAGCTTTTCGGCCTGGTCGTCGAAGTGGCCGGAGTCGGGATGGTCGCTTTCGCCGAGCGGCAGCACCATGTACGATTGCGGCGGTCTGGTCAGAATCACGATCTGCGTGGATGATTGGCCCTGGTGCCCCACCATTTCCTTCCCGATCTTGGCGAATGTGATGGCGCGCGGAGTGGCCATTCCCGCCTCGTTGAGAGTGCCGCCGCCCACCGGCCACGTCCCCCCGGCGCCCGCTCGTCCGACCCGGAAGAGCGTGCCGAAGACCGCATCCGGGCCGAAATCGCCATTCAGACGGGCGCGCGTTTTGTCCAGTGCCGTGCGGATGGCATCGGCAGTCAGCGAATCCGGCGGATCGACATCTCTTCCCACTGGTCCCAGAGCAGTCTTGAAGAGGTAAAACGCCAGCGCCGCGCGCGAATCGGCGTCGCTGCGGCGGTTCCAGGCCACGAGCAGCCTGGCCAGATCGTCGTCCGGCGCGGTCTCGCGGATGCGCTCCTGCCAGAGCTCGGCGTGCCACACCTGCGGGCTGAAGGCGATGCCGATCATCTGCTCCGGCGTCACATCGCGCGCGGCATCCAGCAGGTCCACCATCATGGCCGCGCGCTGCGAAGGCGGACGGCGGAAATCGTTATAAATATACGGATGCGCGGCCCACTCCTCCGGCACCAGCGGCGAGTTTTTCATCATGGCGAACGGCGAGACATTGCAGTTTTGCATGTAGCCCTGCCGCGGATTGGTAATCTGCACGAGCTCGTCGAAGCCGTGCAGCCCCTGCCATTCGCATTCGCCCGTGCCGGGCATTGGTTTGGAAGGATCGCAGCCCTTCGGCCGGATGGGCACGCGTCCGTTGCGGACATAATAGATGTCGCCGTCCACCGTGCCGATCATGATGTTCTGCGGCATGAACTGCAGTTCGGCCAGCGCGTGCTTCGCCTGCTCCAGGTTGCGAGCCGTGTCCAGCTCCCAATCGCTCTCCAGCAGCCGGAATTCGTTGAAATAGGGCAGAGCCAGCGAATAGGCCTTGCCGTTGCGGTGTGCCACGATCGGCCCGTGAACCGTGGATTCGATGCGGATGTTCTGCGTCTCGCCGTCCTTCACGGCGATGTGTTCCGTGCGGACCTCGAGCGGCCGCCATTCGCCGCGAAATTTGTACTTCCCATTCTCGATCTCTTCTTCGTAGGCGTCGGATGTATCCGGTCCGCCTGTGGTCATGGCAATGGAAAGATACCGGTTGTGGCCGAGGACGGGGAAGGGAAGACCCAGGATGGCCGCACCGGAAAAATTCAGTTCCCCGCCGTAGATGCGCATTTCATAGAACCGGAATTCGCCGTACCAGGTCAGGTGGGGATCAATCACCGCCATGGCGGCGTGCATTTTGGTACGCCACGGCGCCAGCAGCATCTCGTTCGAGCCGTGATAAGCCACCGGGTCGGGGTCGATGCCGATACGCTTCAGATCGCCGCCCGCATCCGCTTCCGGCCATCCCCATATGATGTAACGGCCCAGCGCTATGATCTGCCACGGCTCCAGCTTGGGCGCCCATGCCGGCACCTGCTCGGGGTGATCCTGCATGAATTTTTTCACGCCTGCCTGGAACGCCTCGCAGATGGCGCGCAGCTTGGGGCTGAGCTCGTGATAGTGCTGCTGGGCGATTTCCCGATGCCGCCACACGCGCTGCCGGTAATCCTGGAACACCCACGTTTTTCCGAAAGCCTCCGCCATGGTGCCTTCGGCCTTGCGGTAATTGCGCAGCAGTTCTTCCAGCCGGTCTTCCGCCTGCGCATAACCGGAACCGAACGCGGCGGCTTCGGCTGTGGGCGCGAAGATGTGCGGCACGCCATATTCATCCCGCAGAATCTCGACCTTGGCCGCTGCGCACAGAAGGCCGCAGCAAACCGGAAGAAGAAGCGCGAATCTCCTCATGAACAAACGGTACAACACCGCGCAGGCCGTCTTTCGCGCAGAAGCGTACAGTACGCCGGCAGATACCGGGTGCGGGCGTGAAGCAGCTTGGTCCCTTACTTCAGGTCAGCACATGGAGCGAAGTGTGGAATTCGCGAAACAGGCGTTGAATCTATGGATTCAATGGCGCGCGCAACCGGCACTCCTGTGAACATTTCGCCCAGTTTTGCACATCGTAAGCCCATGTTCTAATAGAGGTTCGTATTTGTATTTGCAGGGCCTGAAAACAACCTATGTTCCGTTTGTCTCGCTATCTGCTGCTGGCCGGCGCCGCCACCCTGGCGGGAGCGGCTACGGCACCGCCCCAGGATGTCTCTCTGGAACGGGCCAAGGCCATCATGGCCGCGCTTCCCCTTCGCTTTGAGGCCAACCAGGGTCAGATGCCTCCCTCCGTGCGCTATGCGGCGCGCGCGGGCGGATATCGCCTGCTGCTGGGCGCCGAAGGTCCATCGCTTGCGTTCGGCGGGCACCGCATCGATCTCTCCTTGGAGCACGCCAATCGTGCACCGCGCATCGAGCCGCTGGACCAACTGGCCACCCGCACCGATTCTTATCTCGGCACGCGCGAACACTGGCGCACCAATATTCCCACCTACAGCCGCGTTCGTTATGACTCCGTCTACCCCGGCGTCGATATCATTTACTACGGCAGCAACGGCCAGTTGGAATACGATTTCACGCTGGCGCCCGGCGCCGACCCTTCCGCCATCCGCATGCGCTTCCGCGGCGCCGATGCGCTGCGCGTGGATGCATCCGGCAATCTGGTGATTTCTGCCGACGGCTCCGAAATCGTGCAGAAGGCGCCCGTCGTTTATCAGCGCGATGCCTCCGGCGCGCGCCGCGCCGTCACTGCCCGTTACCGTCTGCTCGGCCGCAATGTGGCCGGCTTCCGCGTCGGCTCCTATGACCGCGGGCAGCAACTGGTGATCGATCCCGTCCTGATCTACTGCACCTATTTCGGCGGGCCCGGAACCGATCAGATCAACGCGCTGAAATTCTTCAACGGCAAGCTTTACCTGGTTGGCGACACGGATTCCAGCGTGCAGCCCCCTACTGAAGGCGCCTGGTCCAACAACCTTCAGGGCATTGTGAACATCTTCCTCGCCATCGTCGATACCACCAAGGAGAACGGCAACTTTCCGATCATTTATTTCTCCTACATCGGTGGCCAGAGCATCGATATTCCCCTCGCCATCGATGTGGATTCCAACGGCGTCGCGTACCTTGCCGGCACAACCACCTCCACCAATTTCCCGCTTACCGGCAACGCATTTCAAACCACCGGCGCGGGCTCGATCACGTCGTCCTTTGTTGCGGAAGTCGATCCCTCCCAGTACGGCGGCAACTCGCTCGTCTTTTCCAGCTTCCTGAGCGGCACCACGGGCAACGATGTCGCCAACGGCATCGCGGTGGGGTCGAACGGTCTGATCTACGTGATCGGCACCGCGCGTTCCACCGATTTCCCTATCACGGCTAACGCCTACCAGCAGATCCTGTGGGGTCCTCAGGACGCATTCCTCTGCCAGATCGATCCCACAGCCGGATCCTTGCTCTACTCCACCTATATGGGCGGCGAAGATGAGGACGACGGACGCAACATCCTGGTCGGCTCCAACGGCCTGGTGTATTTCAGCGTTTCCACCCTTTCGAAGCAGTTTCCGATGGCCGGCCAGCAGATTCGCGGCATTCCCGCGGGCGGGGAAGACGTAATCGTCGGCGTGATGGATATGAACCAGCAGGGAAGCAGCTCGCTGGTTTATTCCACCTATTTCGGCGGCTCCGCCAATGAGGAAGTGCGCGGCATGGCCCTCGACGCCAAGGGCAATCTTATGATCACCGGGTACACGCTCTCGTCGAATTTCCCGGTTACCCCCGATGCCGCCCAGCCGAACTATGGCGGCAACGGGGACGCGTTTGTTGCGGTGATGAACCCCTCCATTCCCTATGGCGGGGGCCTGCTTTACTCCACCTACCTGGGCGGCGGTAGTGGCGATGTCGGCTACGGCATCACGGCGGATAGCGCCGGTTACATTTACGTGACTGGTTACACTCTGTCCAGCAATTTCCCGATCGCTGGAACGTCGGTTCCACAGTCGAGCTGGGGAGATGGCACCGATCTGTTCGTCACCAAGATCGACCGCGGAGTGGCCGGATCGAACGGCATTCAGTTTTCCACGTATCTTGGGGCGGATAACCAATATGTGCCCTGCGGTATCGCCGTCGGGCCTGACGGCAATGTCTACGTGGCCGGTTACGGCGGCATCGGTCTGCCAACGTCCGGTAACTCCACGCAGGGCGGATACGCCGGCGGATTGGCCGATGGCTTTCTCGTAGTGCTGAGCCAACCGGAAGTTGCTTCTTCCTCGCTGAAATCGAGGCGCGGCCGTGGCCAGGAAGGCACGATCGTACTGCCCCGCGACCCGCGGCGGTGACCTCCGATTGCAGGCAGGAATGGCTGGCCGCAGCCCGCTCCGCCATGGAGATCGAGGCCGCCGCGCTTACCGCCGCGGCCTGCCGCCTGGATGACCGCCTTGTCCGCGCCGTCGAGCTGATCCTGGCGAATCCAGCGAAAGTTGTCGCCACCGGCATTGGCAAGTCCGGCCACATCGCCCGTAAGATCGTGGCGACCCTGTGCAGCACGGGCACGGCGGCCGTCTTCCTGCATCCAGCTGAAGCGGTCCACGGCGACCTCGGCATTTACACTCCGGGCGATCCAACGATCCTCATCTCCAAGAATGGGAGTTCGGCCGAGTTGTTAGCCCTGGTGCCGCTCCTGCGCCAGTTTCGCTCCCCTCTCATCGGCATTCTCGGCAGTTCGGCTTCGCCGTTGGCCGGGCAGGTGGACGTATTTCTGGATGCGTCCGTGGAGCGCGAAGCCGATCCGCACAATCTGGCGCCTACCGCCAGCGCGGTGGCTGCCCTCAGCCTCGGGCACGCTCTGGCCATCGCGCTGATGTGCGCGCGCCGCTTTACGCCCGAGCAGTTCGGCCGATTCCATCCCGGCGGGCAGTTGGGCCGCAATTTGCGCCTCTCGGTGGCCGAGGTGATGCATGGCCGCGAGGAATCGGCGTGGGTCGCTCCGGAAGCCCCGTTGAAGGAAGTCATCATCGCGATGACCCGCCGGCCGCTGGGAGGCGCCTGCGTGGTGACCCCGGATGGATCCCTGGCGGGCTTCGTGACCGATGGGGACCTGCGCCGCGCCCTTACCGCCCACGAGGATATCCGCGGACTCTGCGCCGCCGACGTCATGACCGCCGCGCCCGTGACGATTCTGCCTGATGCCAGCCTCGGCGAAGCCTTGGAGCGGATGGAGCGGCGTCCCTCCCAGATTTCCGTCCTGCCGGTCGTCGACGGCGCGGGGAAGGCTTTGGGAGTCCTGCGCCTGCATGACATTTTTCACACCTCGCGCTGATTGGTGAAGCGCAGAGCACCGAATTTAACAAGGTGCCGGCGGACGCGTTATTCGGATCGCAACGTAGAGGCCAGGCTTTCTTCCACCGCCGCCCGGAACTGCTCATCGGTGAACACCTCCTGCAGGAAGTGTCCGCAGTGATCTGCGAAACCGGGAACCATCATGAGGAGGTGCTGTGGATGGTGAGAGATCAGCAGGTGGCGCGCGCCCGGGAAGGATTGAGCCGCTTCCTCCAGCAGCCGGATGCCGCTGCCGGTGGGCAGCGTAACCCGCGCCACAATCAGCGCGGGCGCAAGCCGCTTAGCTTGCAAATATCCGCTGGCTTTTTCCAGCGTATTCTCGTCCACGGCCGTGACCGCTGAACCGCCCATCCCCGCCAGCACTCTTCTCATTTGCACCAGCGCGTCGGTATCGCTTTCGATAATCAACACATGAAAGGATCGGGGCATAGTTCCGCCACGCCTTCTCCAGTTCAGCTTATCGCCCTCTCCGTGCGGCCGGTGTGCGTAGTTGCACTCGCACCGCCAAGCGGAGTATCGTCAGTTCGTGACCATCACCCGACGCACCGTACTTACCGCCATGTCCGCCGCCGCGGCCGCGCAGGCACAAGGGCGGCGGTTTCCGAACTGGAAGCCGAAGCTGGGCATTCTTTGCCCGTTCTCGGATGCCAATCTCGAGTTCGCCCGCGCCGAAGGCTTCACCAGCATGGAGCTACGACTCGATCCGGACAAGCTGGACGATGCGGCCATCGCGTCTATCAAGCAGAAGGTGCAGGCAGCCGGAATTTACGTTTCGTCGCTGGCCTGCGATGGCAATCACATCGATCCCGATCCCGCCCGGCGGGAGAAGCAGAACGTCTACACCGTGAAACTGATCGAGTTGTGCGGCAAACTCGGCGTCCCCGCCATCGGTGGCCAGTCCGGAACCGACAAGAGCCGCCCGCTCGCGCAGCAGGTGGACGAAATCGTCAGGGTCTACACCGAGAAATATTTCCCTCATTGCGAAAAGAACAAGGTCAAAGTCCTGTGGGAGCCCTACCAGGGTGGTCCCAATATTGCCACTGGTCCGGTGGGCTGGGAAGCCCTGTTCAAGGCGTTCAAGGACAGCCCCTATGTCGGCCTCCAATTCGACCCCTCGCACCTGGTGTGGCAGTTCATGGATCCCGTGGCGGCGGCGCGCGAATTCGCCGAAAAGATTTACGACGTCCATCTCAAGGACACCGAGATCCTCTGGCACGTGGTGCGGCGCGGCGGCATCGTCCCCGTGGACAATGCTCATTGGTGGCGCTTCCGCGTGCCCGGCTACGGTTCGGTGGATTGGAAAGGCTTCTTTTCGGTGCTGGCGGAAGTCGGCTACACCGGCGCCATGAACATCGAAAACGAAGACCAGTTCTATTACCCCTCTACCGACAGCCAGGGTAATTTCACGGAGCAGTTCAAGCGCGGCTTCCGCGTCGCACACGAATTCCTCAAGACGCTGGTCCCGCCGGTGGTGGCATAACTGCGTCCTATATTTACCGCTGCAACGGCGGGAAAAAGAAGTCAGAAGCCTGGGAGCTAGTGTGACGCCGCCGGCCTGGAATTCCGTATTCCGACTTCTGACTTCACTTCTTCGCATCCGGCAGCGGATCCGTTAGTTCTATCCTGGTGATAGATGAAGCGTTCCGGTTATGCCGATCTTCCGCTCCACGGCGGCCGCGTGCCCGCCTGGCTGGCGGAGCGCATGACCTCACTTGGCACCGCTATCGCGGAGAGCATTGTTTTTCACTACGGTGCCCCCGAATTCCTTTCGCGCATCAGCGACCCTTTCTGGTTCCAGGCTTTCGGTTCGGTGATGGGCATGGACTGGCATTCCTCCGGCATCACCACTTCCGTCATGGGCGCCCTGAAACGCGGCCTCAATCCGCGCGCCCGGGAACTTGGCCTCTATGTCTGTGGGGGCCGCGGCCGCCATTCACGCCAGACGCCGTCGGAACTCCGCGCGATAGCCGAAGCGCGCGGGCTGGACGGCGAAGATCTGGTCCGCACCAGCCGTCTCACCGCCCGCATCGACAACAACGCCATCGCCGACGGCTTTCAGGTCTACCTTCACACCTTCGTTCTCAGCGCGTCCGGCGAATGGGCAGTGGTGCAGCAGGGGATGAACGAACAGAGCGGCATGGCGCGCCGCTACCATTGGCACTCGCGTGCGGTTCGCGATTTCACCAGCGCGCCACACACCGCGATTGTCGGCGATCCGCAAGGCGAAATTCTGAACCTGGTGGATGCCGGCGCCAAGGCCGCGCAGAACGCACTCGTCGCCATCACGCACGAAGCCCCCGCCCGCACCCTCGCCGAAGTTCGCAGCCTGGTGATGCCGCGCCATCACGACGTCCGTGCCGAAAATGTCGACCTTAATCGCCTGGGCGCCGTCCTCGCTGCCGCCCACGAACGCGACCTGCGTGATTTCGCCTCGCTTCTGCTGGTGGAAAATCTCGGCCCCCGCACCCTGCAATCGCTGGCCCTGGTAGCCGAAGTGGTGCACGGCGCACCCGTCCGCTTTGCCGATCCCGCCCGCTTCTCCTTCGCCCACGGCGGCAAGGATGGCCATCCCTTCCCGGTTCCCCTACGCACCTACGACGAAACGATCGCGGTCCTCCGCTGCGCGCTCGACCGCGCGCGGCTCGGCGACGCGGATAAACTCGATGCCTTCCAACGCCTCGATCGGTTCGTTCATGCCATCGAGGAGCGCTGCGGGCCCGAAGCGGACTTCGACGCCCTCGTCGCCCATGAGCGCCGCATTTCGCCGTCGCTTGGCGGCCGAACCGCTACCGGTCGCGCCCGTCCCCAGCGTGCCCAACAATTGCCACTCTTCGGGTGATATTCTCTACGGGAGGAGCGAACCCATGTATACCAGACGAGACCTCGGCAAGATCGCACTGGCCTCCCTTCCCCTGGCACGCGCCTTCGGCGCTATCAACTCGAAAATTCATGGCGTCCAGATCGGCGCCATTACCTACAGCTTCGGCAACATGCCCCTGAACGAGATTATTCAGGCCTATGTCAACATCGGACTGAGCGAGATGGAGCTGATGTCGAACCACGCCGAAACCGCCATGGGCGCGCCTTCTCCGGCGCCGGCCGGCCGCGGTCCAGGCCGTGGGCAGGGCGCGCGCGGTCGCGGACCCGGTGCCGGCGGTCCCCGCCAGTTGCCGATCCGCCCAGTTATGACCGAGGAGCAGATCGCCGAAGCGCGCAATCGCCCCGCTGCCGTCGAGCTGCGCAACTGGCGCATGGCCGTCAAGCCCGAGCAGTTCGCCGAGGTCCGGAAATCGATCAACGCCGCCGGTATCGACGTCGCCATCCTGTGCTTCAACATGAGCGAAGCCATCACCGATGACGAAATCGACTACGGCTTTCGCATGGCCAAAGGCTTCGGCGCCAAAGCCATTTCCACCAGCACCCGCATGCCCGTTGCCAAGCGCGTGGCGCCCTTCGCGGAAAAATACAAGATGATGGTTGGCTTCCATGGCCACGACAATACCGCCGACCCCAATGAGACCGGGTCGCTCGAAAGCTATTCCCAGGCGCTCTCCTATGGTAAGTACAACGGCGTCAACCTCGATATCGGCCACTTCACCTCGGCAAATTATGACGCCGTGGCTTTCATCAAGGCACACCACGACCGCATCACCAACCTCCATATTAAGGATCGCAAGAAGGACCACGGCGGCAACGTGATCTGGGGCGAAGGCGATACACCCATCCGTGAAGTTCTGCAGCTCTGCCGCAAGGAAAAATACCCGTTCCCCGCCAATATCGAGCTGGAATACGCCATTCCGGAAGGTTCCACGCGGGAAGCCGAAGTCAAGAAGTGCTACGAATTCTGCCAGAAGGCGCTGGCGTAAGCGCGGGCCGGGCATGCCCGGCCCCTACGGTCTGGTAGGAGGTGCAGCACTCAGCTTGTAGGGGCGAGGCATGCCTCGCCCCCGCTCTCTTATCCCTTCAACCCTCTCAGGTATTCCGCGCTCACTGCCATCAGGTCCGGGTTCAGCTCCACGAAGTAGTTCTTCACTCCCGCCCTTTTCGCCGCCGTGAACACCTTCGGCCAGTCTACGATGCCCTTTCCGAGCGCCACGTCCTTCTTCGTCTCCGGCGACCAGTCCTGCAAGTGCATGGAGAGGAAATGGCCGGGATACTTGTTCAAATATGTCGCAGCGTCGTACCCCATGCTGATCACGTCCACCTGGAATTGCGACTTGACGTATTTGGGGTCGAATTCCTTCATGAGATGGTCGTACACCAGCACGCCGTCGATTTGTTTGAACTCGAAATTGTGGTTGTGGAAGCCCAGCGGCAAACCCGCCTTCAACGTCTGCTCTCCAATTTTGTTCAGCGTCTCCGCCGCCTTGGACCAGTCGCCCAGTGTGGCCGTGTTCATACTCCCGAACGTGGAAAGCACCATCTGCCGGAGCCCGAGCGCCTTGGCATACGCGATCCGCTCCTCCAGATTCTCCTTGAGTTCGGAAAACTGATAGTGGCAGCTTTCGCAGTCCAGCCCAGCCGACCGGATGGCATCGCGCAATTCCGACGCCTTCATGCTCATCAGCGGGCCAAAGCCATACTTCACGTAACCCGGAGGCGAGCACATTTCAATGCGCTTGTAGCCCATACCGGCAAGCTGCTTGAGCGTGCCGTTCAGGTCCGTGCCGATCGTCTGGCGGACAGGGAAGGTTTGGCAGCCGAGAGAGATTCCCAGCGGTTCCGCGTGGAGTGCAGCCGCCAGCCCGATGCCGCTTGCGGCCAGGAAATGTCGTCTGGAGAGGTTTCGCATGTTGAGCCTCCCAGATACGATACACCAACTGCGGATGAGGAGGCAGCCCCATGGGATGGAAAGGAGTGCTTGAAAAACCGAAGTCGGAAGGCAGAAGCCAGAAGCCCGGGGGGTGGGGCCCTTCCGAGCTCTGACTCCTGTCTTCCGACTCCTGACTCCTGACTTCTGACTTCCGTCTTCCGACTTCTGACTTGCGCTTACTTCCCTGCCTGCAGGTTCGCGATGGACGCTTTCAGCAGCCCCACCGCATACGCGGTGTTGTGGATGCCCTTGCTGCCATCGTTGTTGACGAACTGCCAGTTGTAGGCCGCTTCAAGCTGCGGCTTGGTCCAGGTGGAATCGATGCTCAGCGAGGTCTTCACCGAGTTGTTCGGGGGCAGCATGGTGGAGAGCTGGTCGAGCAGTGACTGCACCTCGGTCTGCACGCCCTGGATGACGCCGTCGCCGTTGTAATCGAACAGCGGGAAATCGAAGGTATTGATTTCCGGTCCATGGCAGGTCTGGCACGCGGCCACCAGCATTTCCTTCTTCCCACCCTGAGGCGTATAGCTGGGCTCGAAGGTGTGATCGCCAACGTGCAGGAACCCGGGATCCGTGGTGGCTACGCTCTGCATGTGGCAGGTCACGCAAGTATTCGGCACGACAAACTGGTGTGCCGAGGTCGGGATCTGTTCCCCATACGTGTAGCCGTTGGTTCCCATCAGCATGTCGGCCTGCGGCCCCTCATGTGGTCCATAATGGGCGCTGCCGGCGGTGGTGGCGACGTATTTCGTGGCGTTCTGCCGGGCCTGATGGCACTGCATGCAGAGCAGGCCTTCTCCGGCAGTACTGGAATAGCCCTGGCTGTCGGTGCCCGTCAAGGTCACCTTGGTGCCGTCGGCCAGAGTCACCGAACTCATCTGCCGGATCTGGTGGGTATCGCCGCTGCCGTAAGCCGGTTGCGTGATGCCGTGGGGCTCGTGGCAGGCAACGCAGTCGATCGGATGATAGGAGGTGTCCGTGATCGGGCTGATGCCGTTCATGCGCTGAACGAAACCGGTGCCCGTGTGGCAGCCCACGCACGTGGCGTTGCCGGCCGGATCGGTGGTGGTCACGGCGTGCATCGAGTTCTCCCACGCCGTTCCCTTGATGTGGTGCGTCGGCGCGTCATGGCAGGCATTGCAGGCGCCGGTGTTGCTGGGAACGGAAATAGCGAGCATGGAGCCGCCGTTGGCAGCGTGCTCGCTCCCCGGACCATGGCAGTTCTCGCACTGAATATTGGCCAGGTTCTGCAGTGGGACAGGCACCGCGTTCCAATTGCCCGGCTGCAGCGTGGTCGGGAACGTCCAGTTCAACAGCTTCATCACGTAAGAGAAGCCGCCGTCGTTGACGGTGGAATTGGCATCATAGCCCACGGTATGGCAGGGGAGGCAGTTGGCGCCGGTTGTGCCGCTGCCGCCATTGATACCGTTGGTAAAAATGGTGGAATGCAGGGTGTTCGACCACGGGCCCACCATCTGAATGGCCGGTCCTGTGTTGTGGCACTCTTTGCAAGTGGCGATGCCTACGTAGGTGCCCGCAATGAACGTCTGGGCCACGGTCGTCGTGCCGCTGCTGCCGGCTGTCACCGTTGCGCTCACAATGTAAACGCCGTGCACGTCCGGCTTGAGAAGCTGTCGCCCCGCCACCTGATAGATGAGCCGGTCCGACGGCTCGTAAACGGGAACATTCGATCCCAACGGACTTGCGGTCAGGGTCGCGGCGGACCCTGCCGGCTTGGTGACGATAGACCAGATCACGCCGGCAATGTTGTTCGCCGGAATGGTGGCGTCTACGTCCACTTCCAGATACAGCGGCTCGCCCAGGCCGACTGTCGTCAGGCCGCCCGAAACCTGCGTGGTCGAAGGCAGCTTGTAAAGGGTAACATCGCCGGTCGTTACCGGGCGCGCGACCAGCTGGGGCGCCTGGAGGGTAGCGGTCTGCGCACTTAGTGTGGTTTGGGCGGCCACACCCATCAGCGCCACTGCCGCAAGACCAGCTAGCGCCCTGAAAAACTTTGAGGGGTTGACTCCCGTCATAGTCAAGAAACTCCTAACGAGATACACTCTAAAAAACGGATATTCCGGTCCTATTATATGTCACTCTGTTGGAATCCACCATGCTTATTTGCAACAGTTTGTAAAACGTCGAATATTTCGGCGTTTTCTAAGGCAGCTCTGGAGGAGGCGGGATGAATTTCATAAAATCGCGGACTGGCGTGGCGATTCCCGCCGCCTGTCGCCGATTACTCCAGCAACGCAATCTCACGAATCCCGAGCGCCAGTGCGTTACGATCCCTGGCAGGAGGTACTTCGACAGGGCGCCGCAGCCGCCAATATGGGCGGAGTGACGACAAAGGTCGCCGCCGGTGGCGTCTAGTATTCCAGCAGCCAGCGCGCCTTCTCGAGCACCTTGTCCCTGTTCGGCAGGAATGCGTCTTCGAGCGGCGGGCTGTACGGCACCGGCGTATCGGGAGCGGTCACCCGCAGAATCGGCCCGTCCAGGTACTCAAAAACCGTTTCCGTCAGACTGACCGCCAGTTCGCCGGCCAGTCCAGCGGTGCGGGTGTCTTCATGGACTAACAGAACCTTCGAAGTCTTCTTGACGCTCTCCGCCACCGTGTCCCGGTCCAGCGGCAGCAGCGTCCGCAAATCGATAACTTCCACCGATGTGCCGTCCTGGGCCAATTTGTCGGCCGCCTCCACCGCGGTCCAGACCATTGCTCCGTACGCCACGATGGTCAGGTCCTTTCCCTCCCGCACCACTTTAGCCTTGCCGATCGGTACCGTGTAATCGCCGGCGGGGAGATCTTCCTTCACCTTGCGGTACAAACCCTTATGTTCGAAGAAGATCACCGGGTCGTTGTCACGGATTGCGGATTTGATCAGCCCCTTGGCGTCATAGGCGGTTGCCGGCGTGACCACCTTCAGACCGGGAGTCTTGACGAACCACATTTCCGGGTTCTGGGAATGAAACGGGCCGCCGTGAATGCCGCCGCCGGAAGGCGCGCGAATCACGATCGGCACCGGCGCATTCCAACGGTACCGGCACTTGGCGGCGAAATTCACGATCTGGTCGAAGCCGCACGAGATGAAGTCGGCGAACTGCATCTCTGCTACCGGCCGCAGCCCCATGAACGACGCGCCGATCGCCGCCCCCGCGATTCCCGCCTCCGAAATTGGCGTATCCACCACGCGGCGCGCCCCGAAATGCTCGATAAACCCCGCTGTTACCTTGAACGCGCCGCCATAAGTTCCGATGTCTTCGCCGATCAGGAACACGTTCGGATCGCGTTCCATCTCTTCCCACAGTCCTTCCCTGATGGCTTCCAGATAGGTCGGCATTGGCAGCTAGCTTTCGTAGACGCCGTCGAGAAGAGTCCCCGGGTCCGGATACGGGCGGCTCTCCGCCCACTCCACGGCTTCATCGATCTCGCGGAGGATTTCGGCGCGCCGCGCGTCCAGATCCTCCCGCGATGCCCATCCCCGCTCGATCATCCGCTTTTCCAGGCGCAGGATCGGGTCCTGCTTGGCCCATTCGTCGAACAGTTCCTGCGGCACATAATGCGCCCCGTCGTGCGCCGAATGGCCGGTCATACGAAACGTCTTGCACTCGATTAAATAGGGTCCCATGCCGGCCTTGATGTGCGCCAGGCCCCGCCGCGTGGCCTCATAAACGGCAAAGACATCATTGCCGTCCACGATCTCCGCCGGAATCCCGTATGCCGGTCCCTTGTCGGCAACGTGCAGACACGCCATCTGCGCCGAAAGCGGCGTGGAATAGGCGTACTGGTTGTTGTTGCAGACGAACAGCACCGGCAACTTCTGCACTGCCGCGAAGTTAACGCCCTCGTGCCAGTCGCCCCGGCTGGTGGCCCCGTCGCCGAAATAGGAGAAGGCTACGCCGTCGATCCCCTTGTAGCGCATCGCCAGCGCCGCCCCCGCGGCCACCGGAACTGTCGCCGCCAGGGCGCTGATGATCGAAACCAGCCCCAGGCTGAGGTCGCCCATGTGCATATTGCCGTCGCGGCCGCGCGTCGGTCCGTCCACCCGGCCCATGTATTGGGCAAAGATCTGACGTGGCGTCATGCCCCGGATGAGCATCACCGCCATGTCGCGGTGAGAAGGAAACAGAATGTCTTGCGGTTCGGCCAGCAGCGCCGTGCCCACCGGGATCGCCTCTTGCCCGCGGCCCACGTAAACCCCACCCAGAATCTTGCCCTGCCGGTACAGCTTCCGCTCAATGCGGTCCTCGATTTCCCGCATCATCACCATATAATGCAGCGAACGCCAGGCCAGTTCGGCCTCGTCGCTTCCCCGGCTGACGGAAGATTCGTTTGCCGCTGGCCCCGATTGGCCGGAGCGCGCCTGTTCATGCGGAGTAATAGCCTGTGCCACGCCCATTGAGGATCCCCTCGCCAATTTATTGATACCCGGCCAGTATAGCGCCTTTCGGGGATGGGCAGGCCGGCTATCCCGCAGCGCCGGCTACCGCCCGCCGGGGAGCGTGACCGTCACCGTGTCGCCAGCCTGATTGGTTACGATGGCGCCAGGCGAGCTCGGACCCGTTGGCATGGTCATGCCCGCCGGCGGCGTGGTGGCGACCGGCCGGGCGGGGGAGAAGTTGACGACGGGGCTATTGCCTGGGCGAATCCTGTTCTGGATCAATCCGGCCAGGCTATCCTTCTGCGCTGCCAGCGCCTTCCGCAGTTCCGCTTCCGGTACGAACAGCTCCAGCTTCACGCTGCTGTTCTCGACTCGCAGATCGACGCTTCCCTCGCCTTTGGCCGATTGCGCCCTGAGCATCGCCTCGACCATCTTCAGCGAGGATTGCATCTCGGCGGCCTGCTCCGCCGTCTTTACATGCACCTCGCCGCGGAACCGGAGCCCGTCCCGCAAAGTAGCGCCAAACTCGAAGCGATCGATGGACTGGAGCGCCTTTGTCGTCGCATCGCGGGGCGTGATTCCCTCCGGCATGTCGCCGACACCCCAGAAATCGTAGCTTGCACCCAGTTCGACGAACCGGGCAGCGACTTTGGGAGCCGGAGCGGACCTTCCGCGGCGGTCGATCGCGGCTCGCACCTCGGCGGCTGTGCCGGCGATGGCGAGCCCGCTATTCAGCACGGCCAGGCTCCGGGTCGGATCCTTCGGATCTTCCAGCAGGGGCACGCCGTGGTACATCCTGGCGTTCTTGGGTGGTTCGGTTGGAAAATGCCCCCGCAACACTGCCAGACCTCGAGCATCCTTCCCGGTCCCGTCTGCCGCCAGGACGATGCTGTCCAAATCCTTAAGAGGATTGACCCCGGGCCACGCCGGAGCTCCGGCCAGGCTGCTCCGGGCCTTGCTCGGATCGATGTTAAGTCCTTTGAAAAGAGGAGATTCTACGAGGGACCGGATGTCGCACCCGAGCAAAACGTGAGTTCCGGGGGGCAGAAGGTCGGCAGGAACCGGCTCAGCCGCATGGGCAGCAAGTGCCGGCAGGATCAGGAGTAATACGCCACGCCACAGATTCATGCGCCCATATGGTAGGCCGATATCATGCGGAAACCCAGATTCACTTTCGTTAGGGCGCTATCCTTGAAATATTGTGCTCATATTTTATTGACAGTATACGACTCATATTTTATGATTGTATCTGGATGAGGCAATCGGGCCTCTAAAAAATTCAAAAAGGAGCTTTCAAATCAATGTCTCTCAGCCATTTCGACCCGCTCGCCAATCTTCGGGCTTTCGAGGATGCGTTCAGCCGGGTGCTCAGCGAGCCGCAGGCGAACCGGCCCTGGTCGCCGGCGGTGGACATTTACGAAACGGAAAACGAGCTGGTCTTCCAGTCCGACCTGCCGGACGTCGACCTCAGCGATATCGACGTTCGCGTCGAGAACCAGACCCTCACGATCGCCGGCGAGCGCAAGTTCGCCGGGAGCGAGAATACCGGTTTCCACCGCATCGAACGCAGTTACGGGAAGTTCGTCCGCAGCTTCGCTGTTCCCAACACCTTCGATACCGACAAGATTGCGGCCGGCTACAAGAACGGTGTCCTCACCGTCAGCCTGCCCAAGAAGGAAGCGGCTAAACCCCGCCAGATCAAAGTGGAAGTCGCCGTATAAGTTAAAAATCGAACGGGCGGCGTTGTGCATCTAAGTCAATAGGAGCCAGGGTTCAGGGAGCTGGGTGCCCGGCAAATCGGTTTTTGGTTTGCTGGATTTGGAAGGGCCGGGGGCCGGAGTAAAGTCCGGTTGCCCGGCTTTCGCGTCAGGGCCCTGGCCCGGAAGGGATTCGGCCTTCGGATCGTCGCCAGTCGCCGCCAGGCTTGCCAGCGCCTCCCGGCCGACGGCCCCTGACCTCGGGGCCAAAGGGAAAAATGTTTCGAATCGATAAACTCACACAAAAGGCGCAGGAAGCGCTGCAGCAGGCGCAAAGCATAGCGGAAAACAGCCAGAACCAGGTGTTGTTCCCACTGCACCTGCTCGTTGCGCTGGCGCAGGAAAAGGAAGGCATCGTGCGTCCGGTGCTGGAAAAGTGTGGTGTGCACCCGGATGCCGTCGTCGGCGAAGCGCAGCGGCTGCTCGCCAATGTCCCCAGGCAGAGCGGCATGACGCCCGGCATGTATGTATCGCAGCCGCTGAACCAGGTGCTGGAGCATGCATTTGACGAAGCCAGCCATTTCAAGGATGAATTCGTCTCCACCGAGCACCTCCTGCTGGCTTTGGCGGACCAGCGCAGCGATCCGGCCGGCCAGTTGCTCGACCGCGCCGGCGCTACTCACGACTCCATTTTGAAGGCGCTGGTATCGGTTCGCGGCAGCCAGCGTGTGACGGACCAGAATCCGGAATCGAAATACCAGGCGCTCGAGCGCTATGCGCATGACCTGACGGATTCCGCCCGCAGGGGCAAGCTCGATCCGGTCATCGGCCGTGAGGAAGAGATCCGCCGCGTCATGCAGGTTCTAAGCCGCCGCACCAAGAACAATCCCGTGCTCATCGGCGAGCCGGGCGTCGGCAAAACCGCCATCGTCGAGGGGCTCGCCCAGCGAATCGTCCGCGGCGACGTGCCCGAACAGCTCAAGAACAAGCGCGTAGTGGCGATCGACCTCGGCTCCATGATCGCCGGCACCAAGTTCCGCGGCGAATTCGAAGACCGCCTCAAGGCAGTGGTCAAGGAGATCATCGAATCCAACGGCGAAATCATCTGCTTCATCGACGAACTGCACACGCTCGTGGGCGCGGGCGGAGCGGAAGGCGCCATCGATGCGGCCAACCTGTTGAAGCCGGCGCTGGCCCGCGGCGAGCTGCGTTGCATCGGCGCCACCACTCTCAACGAATATAAGAAGCACGTGGAAAAGGACGCCGCTCTGGCGCGCCGCTTTCAGACGGTATTAGTGGGCGAGCCTTCGGTGGACGACACCATCGCCATTCTGCGCGGCCTGAAGGAGAAATTCGAAATCCACCACGGCGTGCGGATCAAGGATGCGGCCATCCTCGCCGCGGCCGTGCTCTCGCATCGCTACATCGCCGACCGTTTCCTGCCGGACAAGGCCATCGACCTGATCGATGAAGCCGGCTCCGCCTTGCGCCTCCAGATCGGCTCCATGCCGATTGAGATCGATGATCTCGATCGCCGCATCTCACACCTCGAAATCGAGCGCCAGGCACTCAGCAAGGAAAGCGACCCTGAGTCGTACGACCGGATGCGCGAAGTCGAGAGCGAGTTGGAAACCCTGCGCGGGGAAGCCGCCGGTCTCAAGGAGCGCTGGAACCGCGAAAAAAGCGCGATTACCCGTGTCCGCCAGCTCAAGGAAGAGCTCGACAATCTCCGCCAGGAGGAGGAGCGTGCGACCCGCGCCGGCGATTGGGAAAAGGCCGCGCAGATCCGCTACGGCCGCCTCTCGGAAATCGGCCAGGAAATTCAGTCCGCCGAACAGGAGCTCGAAGCGGTGAAGGGCAACGCCCTGCTCAAGGAGGAAGTCGGCGAGGACGATATCGCACGGATCGTGGCCAAATGGACCGGCATTCCGGTAACCCGCATGATGGAAGGCGAACTGCAGAAATTGATGCATATGCCGGACCGGCTGAAGGATCGCGTGATCGGCCAGGACGAAGCCGTGCGCCTGGTCGCCAATGCCATCCTGCGCAATCGCGCCGGGCTGAGCGATCCCAACCGTCCCATCGGCAGCTTCATCTTCCTCGGCCCCACCGGTGTCGGCAAGACCGAGCTCGTGCGCGCCCTGGCGCACTACCTGTTCGACGACGACAAGGCGCTGATCCGCGTCGATATGTCGGAGTATATGGAAAAGCACGCCGTGGCGCGCATGATCGGCTCGCCTCCCGGTTATGTCGGTTACGATGAGGGCGGCCAGCTCACGGAACAGGTGCGCCGGCGGCCCTATTCGGTGGTGCTATTCGACGAAATCGAAAAGGCCCACCCGGACGTTTTCCATGCCCTGCTGCAAATCCTGGACGACGGGCGTTTGACCGATGGCCAGGGCCGCACGGTGAGCTTCAAAAATACAGTGATCGTGATGACGTCGAATATCGGGACCGGTATGGTGGAGAGGAACACCATCGGATTCTCGGTTCATGGCAAAGACAAGGCGAACGACGACACCAGAAAGCGCCTTCTCGATGCCCTGAAAGAGGCCTTCCGCCCCGAGTTTCTGAACCGCGTTGACGATATCATCGTATTTAACAGCTTGACCCGCGAGCACCTGACCAAGATTGTGGACCTGCAACTGGCGAACGTGAACAAGATGCTGACAGAACGGAAGGTACGCCTCGAAGTGACTCCCGCGGCCAAGGACGTGATCATTTCCGAAGGCTACGATCCGCAGTACGGGGCGCGGCCGATGCGCCGCGCCGTGCAGCGGCTGGTGCAGGATCCGCTGGCGCTGAAGCTGCTCGCCGGCGAGTTCGCCGATAGCGAGATCATCCTGGTGGACGCCGTGGACGGCGTTCTCGAATTCATCGGGGCCGGGCGGGGTCCTGCCCCGCTCCGGCCAAAACCTGAGGTGATACACGCATGAACGCATTGAAGACTGCGTTGCTTCTCGGCCTGCTGAGCGCCCTCCTCCTCTTCGGAGGAGAGGCGATTGCAGGCCGCCAGGGCTTGTACATGGGCCTGGGGCTGGCTGTGCTGATGAACTTCACCAGCTACTTCTTCTCCGATAAGATCGCCCTGGCTACTTACCGCGCCCAACCGCTCAGCGAAGCCGAGAACCCGGAGATCTACCGGCGCGTGGCTCCGATCGTCCAAGGCCTCGCGCAGCGGATGGGCATCCCCATGCCGAAGCTGTACATCATCCCGGACGAATCGCCCAACGCCTTCGCAACCGGCCGGAACCCGAACCACGCATCGGTGGCATTCACGGCCGGCATCCTGCGCCTCATGAACGATAGCGAAATCGAGGGCGTGGTGGCGCATGAGCTGGGCCACGTGCTGCACCGGGATATTCTCACCAGCTCCGTAGCCGCTACCCTGGCCGCGGCCATTACTTTTTTGGCGCGCATGGCCTTCTGGTTCGGCGGCTCGCGCGATGACGACAATCGCGGCGGCATGTGGGGCGGTCTGCTCATGATGATTCTCGCCCCCATCGCAGCCATGCTCATCCAGATGGCGATCTCGCGCTCGCGGGAGTACGATGCCGATGCCGCTTCGGCCAAATACGTCGGCTCGCCGTACCCGCTCATCAACGGCCTCCAGAAGCTGGACACGTGGTCGAAACGGATTCCGATGGAGGATGCTACGCCCTCGACCGCCCACATGTTCATCATCAAGCCGTTCACCGGCCAGACCCTGATGCGTCTCTTTTCTACTCACCCCTCCACAGAGGATCGGATCGCTCGTCTGCAGGCGATGCGATGAAGAGTCGCCAAATCCGAGCCACGACCGTACAGCCCGAGGGCACTGCTCCCTTACGGTCGGGGCTCGGATCGCTGGCGGGCGGAGGCTGAAAATTGGAAAATCCAATCCTCACCAGTCCGCCCGAGGCCGGGCAGGCCTCCGCCGATCTGCCAATCGTTCGCGTTACCCGCAAGGGTGCCGCGCGCGCCGATTCCGGCCATCCATGGATCTTCTCGAGCGACATTGCCGACCGCGGTGCCGCCCGGCCGGGCGATGCCGTGAGGGTCGCCGACCCGCGCGGGCGAACGCTCGGAACTGCACACTACAGCTCAACTTCCCAGATCGCGCTGCGCATGCTCTCGCCGCAGGTGGAAGAGATTGGACGCGAGTTTTTCATGCGGCGGCTGCGCGCCGCGGACGCCCATCGCCGCCGCGTGGTGTCCGATTCGAATGCCTATCGCGTGGTACACGGTGAAGCGGACCTCCTGCCCGCTCTCGTCGTCGACCGCTACGGCGAATACTTCGTGGTGCAGACGCTCGACCAGGGAATGGATCGCGCCAAGACGGAAATCGTTTCCGCGTTGCAGGAGATCTTCGCTCCCACGGGCATCGTCGAACGGAACGATTCGGCGGTACGGCGAAAGGAGGAGTTGCCGCTCCAAGCCGGGGTGATTGCAGGCGACGTGCCGGAAACCATCGCTGTCCGCATGAACGGCCTCACCTTTTCCGCCGATCTGATTCGCGGCCAGAAGACCGGCATTTTCCTCGACCAGCGCGAGAACTATCTCGCCGCCGCCCGCTACGCCCGCGGCGGCCGGGCCCTCGATTGTTTCACTTCTACTGGCGGCTTTGCCCTGCACCTGGCGCCGCGCTGCGAATCGATTGAAGCGGTGGACAGCTCCGCCGTTGCGCTCGGCGCCGCTCGCGCCAATACCGCGGCCAATGGCATCGGCAATATCGAATTCCGAGAGGCCGACGTTTTTGAGCTGCTCTCGGGCTATGCCTCCGCGCGGCGCGAATTTTCGCTCGTCGTTCTCGATCCTCCCGCCTTCGCCAAATCGCGCCAGAGCCTGGATGCGGCCGCGCGCGGTTACAAAGACATCAATCTGCGCGCGCTGCGTCTGCTCGGTCCGGGCGGCATCCTCGTCACCTGCTCCTGCTCGCATCACATGAGCGAGGCCATGCTGCTCGAAGTTGTGGCCGAAGCTTCGCTCGATGCCGGCCGGACCCTCCGCGTGCTGGAGCGCCGCACGCAGGCGCAGGACCATCCCATCCTTCTCACCGTCCCGGAAACGCACTATCTGAAGTGCCTGGTGCTGGAAGTGATGTAACAACTCGAATTCAGAAGTCAGAATTCCTCGCCTCGCGGATTTCCGTCTTCTGAATTCTGACTTCCTTCTCTTTTGCACCTCCCGGCCGAAACGGCTATAGTACGCTCTATGGGCCGCTGTCGCTTGCTCGCTCTTTCGCTTTTTGCCGCCACTGCGTTCGCCGCTTCTATCGGCCCGGAGAAAGGAACGCTCATTATCGCCGGCGGCGGGACGCTTGGCCCCGAGATCATCCGACGCTTCATCGATCTGGCCGGCGGCAAGGATGCGCCGATGGTATTCATTCCGACCGCCGAAGAAATCGACCCGCCCAAAGCGACGGCGCAAAACAATCTGCTAACGCAAGCCGGCTGTACGCACGTCACGATTCTGCACACGCGCGACCCGAAGGTTGCGGACAGCGTGGAATTCGTTCTGCCGCTGGAGACGGCGCGTGCCGTATGGTTCGAGGGCGGACGCCAGTGGCGCCTGGTGGATTCCTACCTGAACACGCGCACGGAGCGCGAAATCTGGAAGGTGCTGGACCGCGGCGGGGTGGTTGGGGGGACTTCGGCGGGCGCCACGATTCAAGGTTCGTACCTTGTGCGCGGCGCGCGCGAAGGTAACACCATCATGATGGCGCCCGGCTATGAAACCGGCCTCGGCTTCCTGAAGAACGCCGCCATCGACCAGCACATCATCACGCGGCACCGTGAAAACGACCTCAACGCCGTGATCGCCGCCCACCCCGAACTGCTCGGCATCGGCATCGACGAAGGTACCGCCATCGTGGTGCATGGCGACCGGTTCGAGGTGATCGGCAAAAGCAAGGTCTTCATCCACGACGCCCACGCGTCCGCCGCCGGCAGCCACCCGTACTACACCTTGGATGCCGGCGACTGGTTCGACCTCGAGGCCCGGCGCCAGCTCGCGGCGCAGTGACGGCGTTATGCCACGCGCACGGTTTTGATGTTGACGAATTCGCGGATGCCGTAGGCGCTGAGCTCGCGGCCATACCCGGAACGCTTGACGCCGCCGAAGGGCAGACGTGCGTCGGAGGCGACCATGCCGTTGATGAAGACCATGCCGGCCTCGATTTCGTCGATGAAGCGACGCTGCTCGGCGGGGTCGGCCGTCCAGGCGGAAGCGCCGAGGCCGAATTCGGTGTCGTTAGCGAGGTGGATGGCCTGGTCGATACCGTTGGCGTGGAGCAGCACGGCGACCGGGCCGAAGAGCTCTTCGCGATAGGCCGGTGCACCGGGCGGAACGTCGGTGAGGACGGTGGGAGAGTAATAATTGCCGGGCCGGTCAAGCCGGTGGCCGCCGGTGAGGACTCGCGCGCCCATTTCGACCGAGCGGCGTACCTGGCGGTCGAGATCTTCGAGAATCGCGGGCGTGGCAAGTGGGCCGATCTGCGTGGCTTCGTCCATGGGGTCGCCGACCCGCAGCGCTTCCATGGCGGCAACGAAGCGGGCTTCGAAATCGCCGGCGATGCGCGCATCCACAATGAAGCGCTTGGCGGCGATGCAGGACTGCCCGTTATTGATGGTGCGGGCTTCGGCGGCTACATGGGCGGCCCGGCCGAGATCGGCGGTCGGCATCACCACGAACGGATCGCTGCCGCCCAACTCGAGAACCGTTTTCTTGATCTGCTTGCCTGCCTGACTGGCGACCTGCGCGCCGGCAGCTTCGCTACCGGTGAGGGAGGCGGCACGGACCCGAGGGTCGTCCAGGACACGTGCCACCTGGTCCGAGGTAATGAGGAGGGTCTGGAAGGTGTCGCGCGGAAAGCCGGCCTCCAGAAGGATCTCTTCGATGGCCAGAGCGCACTGCGGCACGTTAGAGGCGTGCTTGAGCAGGCCGACATTGCCGGCCATCAAGGCGGGGGCGGCGAAGCGAAAGACCTGCCAGAACGGAAAATTCCAGGGCATGACGGCGAGTACGGGGCCGATCGGCTGGTAGCGGATGAAGTTGCGGCCCGCGCCGGCATCCATCGGCTCGTCGGCCAGCAGACGCTCGCCGTGCTCGGCGTAATAGCGGCAGGCGGTGGCGCACTTGGCGGCTTCGGCGCGCGCGCCTGAGATGGGCTTGCCCATTTCGAGCGTCATGAGGCGGCCGAAGCGGTCGCGGCCGGATTCCAGTATTTCCGCGGCGGCCATAAGCCAGCGGGCGCGGTCCGCGAACCAGGTGTGCCGGTAAGAGAACCAGGCGGATTCGGCACGGGCGAGCTTGCCCTCGATCTGTACATCGTCCAGAGGTGTGAAAGTGCGCAGCGTTTCGCCGGTGGCCGGATTGACGGAAGCGATCATGCCTCCATTTTAGGGCGCGCATCCGCCGCGGAGTTGACAGGCTAACAATATAGTACTAATTTATTCGTAATGACACGGTGGATTTGCTCGCTTTTTTTAGCGGCTGCGGTCTGGGCGCAGCCGGCGTTCGATGTAGCGTCGGTCAAGGAGGGCGGACCGGTCCGGCCAGACGGCCTGCTCAACATCACCCTGGGGAAGGTGAGCCACGGCACGGTCACGCTGACGAACACCACTTTGAGCGAGTGCATTCAATATGCCTACGGCTTGACGAACGAGGTTCAGATCGCTGGTCCGGACTGGATCCGCAGCCGGCAGTACCGGTTCCAGATCGTGGCCAAGGCGCCGCCGGATACACCGCCCGGGCAGCTTCGGCTGATGATGCAAGCTCTGCTGGAGGAGCGGTTCCGCCTGGCGGTGCACCGCGAGCCGCGGCGCATTCCGCATCTGGATCTGACGGTGGCGAAGGGCGGTCCGAGAATGCCGGTGACGGCCGATGGGCCGATGGAGGGTCGTTATTACGGGCCGGGGCGGCTGTCATATGGCCACATGACGATGGACTGGCTGGTGCTGATGCTTTCCCGGCAGTTGAAACAGCCGGTGTTCAATCGCACGGGCCTGAATGGTGCCTTCGACGTCGAGCTGGACTGGACGCCCGACAACGCGGAGCCGGACCCGAACGCGACGCCCTATCCCGACTTGTTTAGCGCTATCCAGAAGCAGCTGGGTCTGAAACTGGAGGAATCAAAGTCGGAACTGGAGGTGCTGGTGGTCGACCATGCCGAGAAGACGCCGCTTCCGAACTGAGCGGGCCCTCGCGGCCGCCACTGTAACATTGAAATAGTGGCGAAGCCGGGCAGGGAGTTACTCGCGGGATTTCTGGCGGCGGTCGGAGCCCTGGCGTTATTTGCCTGGCTGGCCGAACGCGTCGTGCGGAAGCAGACGATCGAGTTCGATGCGGCTATCCGAGGATGGCTGCACGGGCTGGCCTCGCCTCCGCTGACCGCGGCTTTTCGCGCTATCACGTTTTGCGGTTCCGAGTATTTTCTGGTTCCATTCGGAGCGTTGCTGGTTTGGCGGCTCTGGACCGAGGGAAGCCGGACGGCGGCGGTGCTGTTTGCGGTGGCCGTGGCGGGCGGGGAAGCCCTGCTGGGCGTGCTGAAGCTGGTGTTTCACCGGCCGCGGCCGCCCGTGTTTTTCGGGCTGGAGGAGCCAACGTCTTACAGCTTTCCGAGCGGGCATGCCATGCTTTCCGCCTGCTTCTTCGGCGTGGCCGCGGCGATTGTGGCCGCAAGGCCGGGGACGCGAGGGCGCCGGTTTTGGATTTGGGCTGCCGCGGTGCTGGCATCTCTGCTGATCGGGATTTCGCGAATCTATCTTGGGATGCATTACCCGAGCGACGTGCTGGCGGGCTACGCGGCGGCGGTGATCTGGGTAGCGGCAGTAAGGCTGGAATACGAAGCGCGCGCCGGAAGACGGCGAGCACCGTAGTTCTACCGGCAGCCCGCGTTTGGAATCTCACGAAAGTGGAGTGACCGCGGGCACACTAAACGTACATTCTCGCGATTGGTGCCAATTCAAAGAGTTTTCAAAGGGTTGTCGGCCCATCAATTGCAGAGCCAAGAGAAGACTCACGTGCGCCATGAACGCCGGGAGTCGGCCAGCGCCGTGACACCAGAGCAGCCCTTGGAAACCACTGAGCGCGAACACGCGCTCCCGCCTCCGCGCCAAGTCCGGCGCCCATCGTGGCGCGCGCGATTGCGACGCTGGCTCTTGTGGTTGCTCGTGCTGCTCGTTCTCGCCGTTGCAGTACTGTATTTTTTGCGTGTGTTGGCCAGCCATCCGCCGCGCGCCGCAATGCCGCCGGCGGGCGTTGTGGCGGCTCGCGCGCACCTGGGCAACATCGGCGTATACGTTGATGCGCTCGGCACGGTGGTGCCGGTCTATACCGTGAACGTGTTGAGCCGGGTTGACGGCGAACTGATCCACGTGCTGTACCAGGAAGGTCAGGTCGTACATCAGGGTGACCTGCTGGCGGAAGTCGACCCGCGGCCGTTTCAGACGCAGCTCACGCAATTCCAGGGAGCCCTGGTGCGCGACCAGGCGCTGCTGGCCAACGCGCGAGTGGACCTGGCGCGTTACGCGGCGCTCCTGCCGAAACATGCCATCCCGCAACAGATTTACGCCACGCAGCAATCGCTGGTGGCGCAATACGAAGGCAACGTCAAGAGCGACGAGGGGCAAATCCAGAGCGCGGAGCTGAACATCAGCTACTGCCGGATCACGTCACCGATCAACGGGCGGGTGGGGCTGCGGCTGGTGGATCCCGGCAACGTGATCACCGCAAACTCGACGCCGCTGGCGGTGATCACGCAGCTTACGCCGACCACGGTGGTGTTCACCATCAGCGAACAACGGTTGCCGGCGGTGCGGCAGAAGTCCCGCGCCGGCACAGGTCTGCCGGTGGATGCCTACGACACCATGATGAAGACCGTGCTCGGCCATGGAAGGTTGTTGACCATCGATAACCAGATCGACCCCACCACGGGAACGGTGCGATTGCGTGCCACGTTTCCGAATACCAACGGTGCGCTTTACGCCAACCAGTTCGTGAACGCGCGGCTCCAGCTGGAGGAGCGGCGCAACGTGGTGCTGATTCCGAACGTTGCCATCCAGATGAACGGGACGGCCACGTACGTGTGGGTGGTGCAGCCGGACAACACCGTGGTGAACCGGCCGGTCAAACTGGGCGCGGGTGCAGCGCTCGAGTCGCAGGTCCTGTCCGGCGTGAAGGCGGGGGAGTTGGTGGTGACCGAAGGGGTCGACCGTCTGCGGCCGGGAGCGAAAGTACGCGCGGAGATCTCCGGGAGCGCGCCGCCGCCGCAGACGGGAGCCGGTCCGGGAGGAGCCCTGTGAGTCCCTCCCGCATCTTTATTTTGCGTCCGGTGGCGACCTCGCTGCTCATGGCGGGGATTCTGCTCGTGGGCCTGGTTTCCTATACGCAGCTTCCGGTTTCGGCGCTGCCCGAAGTGGCCTTTCCCACCATTCAGGTCGTCACGTTCTACCCGGGGGCAGGACCTCAAGTGATGGCTACGTCGGTGACGGCGCCGCTGGAACGATGGTTCGGGCAGATGCCGGGGCTGGCGCAGATGACCTCCACCAGCTCCGGCGGCAGCTCCGTGATCACGCTTCAGTTCAACCTGGCGCTGGACATCGACGTGGCCGAGCAGGAGGTGCAGCAATCGATCAACACGGCCAACACCTATCTGCCCACGGATCTGCCCACGCCGCCGATCTATCGCAAAATCAATCCAGCGGAAGCTCCGATTTTGACGCTCGCGCTGACCTCGGACGTTCTGCCATTGCCGAACGTGGAGGACCTGGCCGACACGCATCTGGCTCCCAAGCTCTCCGAATTGCCTGGGGTCGGCTTAGTGAGCATCACCGGCGGGCAGAAGCCATCCGTGCACATCCAGGCCAATCCGACGCAACTGGCATCGTTGGGGCTGAACCTGGAGGACGTGCGCACGGCGATTTCGGCGGCGAACGTGAACCTGGCTAAGGGAAGCTTCTCCGGGCCGCACCAGGCGTACACGATTGAAGCCAATGACCAGTTGCTTTCGGCCGACGATTACAAGCCGCTGATCATCGCCTACCGGAACGGCGCTCCTATAAAGCTCACCGATGTGGCGGACATTGTCGAGGAGCCGGAGGACATCAACGAAGCGGCTTGGATGAACACCACGCCGGCGGTGATTCTGAACATCCAGCGACAGCCCGGCGCCAATACCATCGCCGTGGCGGATTCGATCAAAGCGCTCCTGCCGACGCTGACTGCTTTGCTTCCCGCGTCGATCCGGGCGGTAGTGCTGACGGACCAGACGGTGACAATCCGGGCGTCGGTGGAGGACGTGGAGTTCGAGCTGGTATTGACGATCGGGCTGGTGGTGCTGGTGATCTTCCTGTTTCTGCGCAGCCTGAGGGCAACGGTTATTCCGAGCGTGGCGGTGCCGCTCTCGCTGATCGGCACGTTCGCGGTGATGTACCTGCTGGGCTATAGCCTCAACAATCTGACACTGATGGCGCTGACGATTTCGACAGGCTTCGTGGTGGACGACGCCATCGTGATGATCGAAAACATTTCGCGCTTCGTGGAGCAGGGCGATCCGCCCCTCGAGGCCGCGCTGAAGGGCGCGGAACAGATCGGTTTCACGATCATTTCACTAACGGTCTCGCTGATCGCCGTGCTGATTCCGCTGTTGTTCATGGGCGACATCGTGGGCCGGCTGTTCCGCGAGTTCGCCGTCACGCTGGCAGTGACGATTCTGGTTTCCGCGGCGGTTTCCCTCACGTTGACGCCCATGATGTCGGCGCGCCTCTTGCGGCACACCCCAGAGGCGCAGCAGGGCCGGTTCTATCGGAGGTCCGAGAGCGCATTCAACTGGGTGATCGGAAAGTACGGGCGGACGCTCGAGTGGGCGCTGGACCGGCAGGTGTTCATGATGCTGCTGTTTGGAGCAGCGCTGGCGTTGACGGTAATCCTGTTCCTCATCATTCCCAAGGGCTTTTTCCCGGTGCAGGACACGGGCGCGATTCAGGGAATCACGGTGGCGGACCAGGACATTTCCTTTGCGGCGATGTCCAGGCAACAGGAGGCGCTGGCTAAGGTCGTGCTCGAGGACCCGGCGGTGGAGAGCCTTTCGTCGTTTATCGGCGTGGACGGCACCAACACGACGCTGAATTCGGGACACCTGCTGATCAACCTGAAGCCGCTTTCCGTCCGCGGTATCAGCGCCAGCGACGTGATTCGGCGCCTCGAGCCGAACGTGGAGAAGGTGCCGGGGATCGCACTGTACATGCAGCCGGTGCAGAACATCACGGTGGATACGCACATCAGCCGCGCGCAATATCAGTATTCGCTGGAAGACCCGAACCAGGAGGAGCTGAACGAGATTGCGCCGCGGCTCGTGGAGCGGCTGAAACGCCTGGAGCAATTGCGCGAAGTGGCGAGCGACCAGCAGAACGCGGGACTCCGGACGTCTCTGGTGTACAACCGCGACACCGCGTCGCGCCTCGGCCTGACGGCTTCCATGATCGACCAGACACTGTACGATGCCTACGGACAGCGGCAGATCTCCACCATCTTCACGGATCTCAACCAGTACCACGTCGTGCTGGAGTTGAAGCATGATTTCAAGCAGCACCCAATTGACTTGCACGATCTGTACGTGCGGACGGCGGTTGCGGTCTCTTCGACATCGGGTGCGGCAACGGGCGGAGCCGGAACCGTGGCGGGCGGGACGGCGACCACGCAGGCATTCGGGCCGTCTTCGTCGTCTGCGGCGGCTGCCGCCAGCTCCACACTGACGACGTCCAATACCAGCACCTCGACTGCGCCCACGACGACGACGCTGGGATCGCGCGCATCGGCGACCGCCAACACCACCCTGAGCGTGACGCTGCCGGTAAGTTCACCGGCGACGTCGCTGCTGGCCGCATCGGGTACGGCGACTTCGTCGTCGGCGGCAACAGCGGCAACCAGCGGCACGGCTACGACGACGGGTGCTTCCACCGCCACGTCCACCACCACATTGCCGAGCGGCGGGGCGGGAGCGGCGTCCGGCAGCGCTCATCTGAATGGCGCGCCGGCCACTTCCACGCAGGCGTTTCCCAATAACCAGCAGGTGCCGCTCAGCACCTTCGCCACGTTCCGGCAATCCAGCTCGCCGATCGCCATCAACCACCAGGGGCAATTTCCGGTGGTGACGTTTTCGTTCAACCTGGGGCCGCGGGTTTCGCTCGGCGAAGCAGTGGACGAAGTGGAGCGGACGGTACGTGAGATGAAGCTGCCGGTGAGCGTGGAGGGAGCTTTTCAGGGATCGGCGGCGGCATTCGAGGCGTCTCTGGTGCGCGAGCCGGTGCTCATATTGGCAGCCGTGGTGACGGTGTACATCGTGCTGGGCGTGCTGTATGAGAGCTATATCCATCCGCTGACGATTCTCTCGACGCTGCCGTCGGCCGGTGTCGGGGCGCTGATCGCGCTGATGCTGACGGGCGAGGATTTCAGCTTCATCGCGCTGATCGGACTGGTGCTGCTGATCGGCATCGTGAAGAAGAACGCCATCATGATGATCGACTTCGCGCTGGAGGCGGAGCGGGAACAGCAGATGCCGCCCCGTGAAGCCATTTTCCAGGCATCGCTGCTGCGCTTCCGGCCCATCATGATGACGACGATGGCGGCGCTGCTGGGGGCACTGCCGCTGGCGCTGGGGTCGGGCATGGGGGCGGAGCTGCGGCGGCCGCTCGGCATCAGCATCATCGGCGGGCTAATGATCAGCCAGTTGCTAACGCTGTACACGACGCCGGTGATCTATCTGCAGATGGGGCGTATGGCGACATGGGTACGGCGGAGGCGCCGATGAGCGTCTCCGAGCATTTCATCCGCCGGCCGGTGGGAACGGCGCTGCTGACGATGGCGATTGCGATCGGTGGAGGCGCCGCCTTTTTCCTGCTTCCCTTGGCACCGCTGCCGGCGGTGGATTTCCCGACCATTTCCGTGGCAGCCTCGCTCCCGGGAGCGAGCCCGGAGACCGTTGCGTCTTCCATTGCCACGCCGCTGGAGCGGCAGCTCGGGTATATCGCGGGCGTCACGGAAATGACGTCGACCAGCACTCTCGGCAGTACCTCGATCACCTTGCAGTTCGACCTGAGCCGCGATATCAACGCAGCCGCGCGGGACGTGCAGGCGGCGATCAACGCGGCGCGCGGCTATCTGCCTGCGAACCTGCCGAATAATCCCACCTACCGGCTGGTGAATCCCGCGGATACGCCCATTTTTATTCTGGTGCTGACCTCGAACGTGCTGAGCCAGGGCGCCATCTACGATGCCTCATCCACGGTGCTGGCGCAGCGGCTGTCGCAAATCACGGGAGTAGGGCAGGTGATCGAAGGCGGCAGCTCGCTGCCCGCCGTGCGCGTGGAACTGAACCCGCTTCAGCTCAACCGGTACTCCATCGGGCTGGAAGACGTGCGCGGCGTGCTGGCAGGCGCCAATGCGAACACGCCCAAGGGTTATTTTTCCGACGGGTCGCAGAGGTACGAGCTGGGGGCGAACGACCAGATCTTCAAGGCGAAGGACTACGCGCCGCTGCTTGTGGCCTACCGGAATGGGTACGCCGTGAAGATCTCCGACGTCGGCGAGGCGATCGATTCCGTGCAGGATGTCCGCACGGCCGGATATGTCAACGGGAAGCCGGCAGTGCTGGTGATCATTTTCAAGCAGCCGGGCGCGAACGTGATCGATACCGTCGACAAGATCCAGCAGGCACTGCCTCAGCTGGAGGCGTCCATCCCGCAAGGAATCGATGTGCACGTGGCCATGGACCAGACGCAGACCATCCGCGCCTCGGTAGATGAAGTGGAGATCACGCTGGTGATCGCCGTGATCATGGTGATCCTCGTGGTTTTTGCCTTTTTGCGCGACGTGCGCACCACCCTGATTCCGAGCGTGGCTGTGCCGGTTTCGCTGATCGGAACGTTCGGGGGTATGTACCTGCTGGGCTACAGCCTGGACAATCTCTCGCTCATGGCGCTGACGATCTCAACCGGATTCGTGGTGGACGATGCCATCGTGGTGATCGAAAACATCATGCGGCACCACGAGCTGGGCAGGCGCGGGTTCGAGGCGGCCCTGGTGGGCGCGCGCGAAATCGGATTTACCGTAGTTTCCATCAGCCTCTCTCTGGTGGCTGTCTTCATTCCGATTCTGCTGATGGGTGGGATCGTGGGGCGGTTGTTCCACGAATTCGCGGTAACCCTCTCGATGGCGATTCTGGTTTCCATGGTGGTCTCGCTGACGACCACCCCCACCATGTGCGCCTATCTTCTGACCGGCGAGCGCCAGCACGGGCGGCTTTACCGGGCCAGCGAGCGGGCTTTCGACTGGATTGTGGCGCAATACGGGCGCACGCTGGCGATCGTCCTCGACGACGCTCCGGTGACCCTCCTGGTGCTGGTGGGAGTGGTGGTGCTCACCGGCTACCTGTTCGTCAAGGTGCCGAAGGGGTTCTTTCCCGAGCAGGACAACGGCCGTCTGATGGGGACGGTGCAGGCGGACCAGGACACCTCCTTCCAGCAGATGGAACAGCTGCTGCTCCGCATCGAGGCCGTCATCAAGGCGGATCCGGCGGTGGATTACGTGCTGGGTTTCACCGGCGGCAGTTTCGGCAGCGCGGCCAACACGGCCCGGATGTTCATGACGCTCAAGCCTCTCAGCGAGCGCGGCGCGAGCGCACAGCAGGTGATCGCGCGGCTGCGCCCGAAGCTGGCGCGCATCAACGGCGTGAGCGCGTATCTGGTGGCGTCGCAGGACGTGCGCGTCGGCGGGCGGATGTCGGCGGCGGAATACCAGTTCACCATGACGGGCGACAACCAAGTCGACCTGAATCGGTTCGGTCCGCCGATGCTCAACGAGCTGCGCCGGCTGCGCCTGGTGGCGGACGTCAATACGGACCAGCAGAACCAGGGGCTGCAATCCATGGTGGAATACGACCGCGCCACGGCGGCGCGGTTCAACATTTCGCCGCAGCTGATCGATAACGTGCTGTATGACGCGTTCGGGCAGCGCGAGGTCTCCACCATGTATACGCCGCTGAACCAGTATTACGTGGTGATGGAAGTGGCGCCGCAATTTTGGCAGACTCCGCTGACCCTGCACCAGATCTACGTGCGCGCGCCGAACGGCAGCCAGGTGCCGCTCGATTCGATCGCCCGTTATTCGGCCGCGCTGGCGCCGCTCACCGTGAGTCACCAGGGGCTGTTTCCCTCGGTGACCATTTCCTTCAACCTGCAGAACGGCGTGGCCCTTGGTGATGCGGTGACGGCCATTCAGGGCGCGGCGGCGAAAGTGCACCTGCCGGCCACCATCCGGACGGAGTTCACGGGCACCGCGCAGGCGTACACGCAATCGCTTTCCAATGAGCCGGTCCTGATTGCAGCGGCCCTGGCGGCGGTGTACATCGTGCTCGGCGTCCTCTACGAAAGCCTGATCCACCCGGTGACGATTCTGTCCACCATCCCCTCCGCCGCTGCGGGCGCGCTCATGGCGCTGATGCTGCTGCACGTGGAGCTGACCATCATCGCCATCATCGGGATCATTTTGTTGATCGGAATCGTGAAGAAGAACGCGATTCTCATGATCGACTTTGCGCTGCAGGCCGAACGGGAAGAATTCCGTAGTTCGCGCGACGCCATTTACGAAGCCTGCATGCTGCGCTTCCGCCCCATCCTGATGACCACTATGGCGGCGATGCTGGGCGCGCTGCCGTTGGCCATCGGGCTGGGCATCGGGAAGGAACTGCGCCGGCCGCTGGGCATCACGATTATCGGCGGGCTGATTGTGAGCCAGTTGCTGACGCTGTATACGACGCCCGTGGTGTACCTGTACATGGACCGCCTGCGGAGGCGCAGAGCATGAGGGCGCGGGAACATAGCGTGGGAACCGCTCCCTCACGGTCGCGGCTCGGACGGTGGCGGCTCGCATGCGCCGCGCTGCTGGTTGCAGCGTCCTCCGGCTGCATGGTGGGTCCGAAATACAAACGCCCTTCGGCGCCGGTCACGCCGGCCTATAAGGAACCGCCGCCGGCGCAATACAAAGAGTGGAAACAGGCCACGCCGATGGCGGAGGTGATCAAGGGCAAGTGGTGGGAGATTTATCACGATCCGGCGCTCAACGCGCTGGAGGAGCATGTGGCTATCTCCAACCAGAACGTGCTGATGTTCGAGGCGCAGTACCGTGAAGCGAAAGCCGCCGTCAAAGTGGCCCACTCGGCCCTGTTCCCGACTCTGACGATCGGTCCGACGGCGACCTTTTCCAGCGGCGGCGGAGTGGGTGTGACAGGGTCCAACGGCACGGTGCTGGGCAAGGGCGGCGGAGGCAGCATCAACCAGCTTTACACCGTTCCGCTCGATTTCAGCTGGGAGCTGGACGTCTGGGGTGCCCTGCGGCGCGGCGTGCGCGCGGCGAAAGATACAGCGCAGGCGGACGCGGCACTGATCGAGAACGCCAAGCTTTCCTACCAGGCGGCGCTGGCCGAAGATTACTTCTCCCTGCACGGATTGGATGCGGAGACGAAGCTGCTGGAGCAGACCGTGAAGCTCTACGTGGAGTATCTGAATCTGACCAGGGACCGGTACAGCTCCGGCATCGCGTCGGCGGCGGATGTCGCGCTGGCGCAAACGCAACTGGACACCGCGCGGGCGCAACTCATCGGCCTGGGCGTGCAGAGGACGGCTTTCGAGCATGCGATTGCGGTGCTGATGGGACGGCCGCCGGCGGAACTGACGATTCCGGAAGTGGCGTGGAACACGCCGCCGCCTTCGGTGCCGGTCGGGCTGCCGTCGCAATTGCTGGAGCGGCGGCCGGACATCGCCGCGGCCGAGCGGACCATGGCGGCGGTGAACGAACAGATCGGGATAGCCAAAGCCGCCTATTATCCAACGGTGACGTTGAGCGGTGTGTTGGGCGCGGCCGCGTTGAAGCTTGGACAGCTCTTCACCTCACCGACGATTTTCTGGTCGGTCGGGCCGCAGGCCGTTGGAACGCTGCTCGATTTCGGACGCCGCCGCGGCCTGCTGGAGGAGGCGCAGGCGGCGTACGAGGCGCAGGTTGCCAGCTACCGCCAGACGGTGTTAACGGCGTTCCAGCAGGTAGAGGACAACCTGGCCGCGCTGCGCATCCTGCAGGAGGAACAGGGGGCGGAGGATCGGGCGGTGGCCGCGGCGCGGAATTCTCTTGACCTGACCACCGAGCAATACCAGCAGGGGCTGGCCGATTATCTGCAGGTCATCACGACGCAGACTACGCTATATACCGACGAGCTTACAGCGGTCCAGATCCTGACCAGCCGGATGGTAGACAACGTCTTGCTGGTGGAGGCTCTGGGCGGCGGGTGGGACGCTAGCCAACTGCCGAAGCTCTGAAAGGCGCGAGACGCGTTCCTTACCAGGCGTCGCGATTCGAGATGCTGACGCGGAAGAAGGGTTTGTCTTTTTCCGCCGGGTCCATGGTGAACTCCTGCGAAGTTCGGGAGGGGTCGTAATCGCGCCAAAGCCAGGTAAGCGATTCGGGCAGATCGAGCGCGACTTGAGAGCCGCCGTGAGCCGCGGCGCCGAAGCGGAAATGGAAATCGTACTCGCGGAATTTGAGCGAGTTGGCCATCTGGATATTCTGCATGGGCCAGGAGCCGTGGTTGTTTTCGAGATCGTCCGAGCCGTCGCTCATCCAGACGCGGATGTTGCGCTTCTGCTCCTTGCGGACTTTGAAGGGATAGACGTTGCCGCCTTCCAGCTTTTCCTCGGGATGCCACTGGATGGACGTGAAGCTGCCGACGCCGCTGTGCACGCGGCTGAAATGCTCGGGCATCAGCCACGCTGCGTTGAAGGCGCAGATGCCGCCGGAGGACTCGCCGGCGATGGCGCGGCTGTAGGCGTCGGGGCGGAGGCGGTAGACTTTCTCCACTTCGGGCAGCATTTCCTCCATGAGGAAGCGCGGGTAACGGTCACTCACGGTGTCATATTCGATGGAACGCATGGCGCGGCCGTCGGGCGAGAAGCCGGGCGCGATGAGCACAAGCACCATAGGCGGCATCAGCTTCTGGTAAACCAGATTTTCGGTGACGATGAAGAGGCGGGAACGGGAATCGTCGCCCACCAGGCCCTGGCCGTCCTGCCAGACCATGAGCGCGGAGGGAACCGCCGGGTCGACGCCGGGCGAAGCGTAGATCCAGTAATCGGCCTTCATGCCGTCATAGATGCGGCTGACGATGGTCCGCTTTTCCGTAACCGTGCCGCGCGGAACGCCGGGCTCACGGTAGGAATCGGGGTTATAGCCGACGGCGTCGCCGCGGGCGCCGAGCGGTTTGCCATCGGCGTAGAACTGATAGGAGTGGGTGACGCCCGTGCGCATCTTGACCAGCCGCATCCAGAAATTGGAGCCCGGGACGGAAGCCATGCGGGCGGGCGGCTGCTGATCGATCGAGACCGTGGCAGGGGACGCCGATTCGGCCACGAAAAGGAAATCCTGGCCCCAGACGGCATTGCCGCCGTGCGGAGAAAGAGCGTGGACGATCAGATCTTTGAGCCCGGGCGCGGTCGGCCCGCGGCGGGCGGCGGCGATCAGCTCTTCCCAAGGGGCAGTCTGCGCCAAGACGGCGGATGCGGCAGCAAGCAGAATGGCGGCGAACTTCATGGTGATTCAGTATATCGCCGGTTCCGAGCCGCGACCGTAGGGAGCGGTCCTCTCGAAAGCAGCGAAATCCCGCCTACCGCGGAAACGGCGACGCCCCTTCGGCGCCGTACCAATCGTAAGTGACTGTGCGGCCGTCGATCCGCCAGCGCGAGGGCGCAGTGGTGTCCATCCAATCGAGCGGCTCGGCAAGCTCCCTCGGCCCGGCAGCGGCGGAGAAGGCCCGGCGGAGGGCCTGCTTCGACTCGGGGTTGAGAGCGGCGGGGTCGGGAGAGACGAACAGCGCGGTTCCGCTGCGCGCCACCAGGTCGAGCCAGCGCGCGGCCAGGGGCCAGGGCAACTGGGGCGTGACGGCGGCGCAATCGGCGTCCAGGTCGAAGAAAGCGTGGTGCTGCGGGCCGCGGAAGGCGAGGGTGTTGACGCCCATGCGGCGGGTGCGGTCGAAATCGCGGCCGCTGGTGTCGTCGCCGGTGCGCTGGAGCTCGAACAGGCCGGCGCCGAGATGTCCGAAGGTGTTGCAGCCGATGAGGAGAGAGGTGCCGGCCGATTCGCGGATGGCGCGGTAGAGGGCCAGCGCGATTTCGGCGGTGGTGCGGGAGCGGTCGGCGAAATGCCAGCCGTTATCGGTGAGGACGGCGGCCATGGCGAAGCCCCAGCGGCCGAGAAGATCGAAGCTGGTGAAATCGTGCTTGATCAGCTCGAAACCCCAGGAAGCCATGCGGCGGACGTCCTGGCGAACGGTTTCGAGGTTTTCGGGCACGGTGGGATCCAGCGTGGGGTGGAGCGCGGCGGCATCAGGCCGGAGGCGGGCGGAGCGGGGAACGTTGGCGGTGGTGTAGAGCGGGCGGAGCCAGATGCCGGGGCGAACGCCCAGGCGCTTCACGCCGGCGGCGAGAGCCGGCATATCCGGGAAGCGGGCGTTGCCGCGCTCCCATGGGCCGGCAGTGTTGGTGAGCGACCAGCCGTCGTCAATCACCATGAAGGGGCGGTTTGACGCGGCGCCCGCTAAGTCCGCCATGAGGCCGGCATCGCGCGTGATGGCCTCCGCGGAGCAATCGCGCCCATAGGCGTAATACCAGTTGTTCCCACCGTAAACAGGTGCGGCGGGAAGGTGCGGGCGAGCGCACAGAGCGCGGCAGAAGGCGCAGGCGGACTGGAAGGCGGATTCCTCCGGCGATCCGCGCCGGGCGCGCACCACGGCGGCATCGAGAACGCGTGGGCCGAGACGAACGGCGGAGCCGCCATTGCGCAAGTCGAGCCAGAGGGAGATGCCGGCGGGATCGGCCTGCCAGAAGGCGAAGCAGGAACCGCCGGTCGCAACGCCGTAGCCGTGCGTGGCGCGGCCGTCGAAGGCCAGGAAATACCAGGGCAGGACGCGGCCGGCAGCCAGGCCTCGCCATTCGAGGTCGCCGTAGCTGCGCTCCCACTGGTCGTTCAGAATGCGCCAGCGCTCGGGCACGGCGGCGTGCCAGCGCAGGTGCACGCGCAGCAGCGGAGCTTCGGGAGCTTCGATCCGGATCGGCATGCCGGCGGCGGAGGGTTCGGCTTCGACGGAGATGCCCGCGGCGGTCCAGCGGTTGCCTGCGCGCGTAAGAGCAACCGGACCGGTTTCGAGGTGGGCGATGGCGAGATCCGGCGGGCGCAGGACCTCGACGTATCCGTCGGCGGGGCGGCTGGTCTGCGCCCTTGCGGCTGCGGGCAAGGCGACGGAGGCGGCGAGGAGGTCGCGGCGGGAGGGATGACGCGGGTTCACGACCTTATTGTAGGGCGGCGCCTCGGCGCCGCGCTGCGGGGCTTTTGCCCCCCGCAAGCCGGACGAAAGCCCGGCACGAACAGCTACGGGTTGGTCACGGAGATCAAATTGTCGTCCGAAATGCGGTCGATCAATTTGTTGTACGGGTCGATGCCGGCGAGGCTGGGCTGGCGGTCGACCGTGATCGTGAAGGTTTCGTGCTCGCGGGTGAGCTTCTCGCGCTTCATGTAAAGCGGCTTGGGTTCATCCTTGGTTCCGGAAAAGACGCCGATGTCGATATAGTCGGCCAGCGGCATGGGCGATTCTACGCCGTTGCCATCCGCCTGCACTTTGCGCGCCTGGACATTCAGAGTCACTTCGTATTTACCATCGCGGAGTTTCTTCGAAGTGGCCGAGATTGCCTTGTTGTCGTAGAGCACGATGCGGTTGAATCCGTCGTCCACCAGGTAGCGTAGCTCGGCGGGAGTCTGGGCGTAGAGCGCATCCACCAGCATGCGGGTATCCGGGTAGGCCTGCTCGGCATCGCGGGAATCGCCGGCGGCGTCCACCTGGTTGTGGGCGTTCGCATATCGGTACTGCATCAGGAAATTGTGTAAAGCCGTGTCTACTTTGTCTTCGCCGATATAATCGGCCAGGGTGTACAGGATCTGGCCGCCCTTCTCGTACCAGACATAGGTCTCACGCTGCACCAGGGCGAGCGGCGGCTCGTGGCGGACCTCGCTCGAACGGCCGCGCAGATAGCGATCCAGAAAATGGCGTAGGACCTTGCGCATGTAATCCTTGCCGTACTTCTGCTGCATTACCATGTAAGCCGAGTACTGAGCCAGGGTCTCCGACATCATATTGGAGCCCTGCACCTGGCCGCCGATCAACTGGTGCGCCCACCATTGATGTCCTAACTCATGTGCGGTGACGAAGTAAGTCAAGTCGATATCGTTCTTGTGCAGCATGCGCCCGATGAAGCCGATGCCTTCCGAAAAGGGTACCGTGTTGGGGAAGGACTGCGCGAAACTGCGATAACGAGGAAACTCCATGATGCGGTACTGCGCGAACTGGTAGGGGCTGAAACGGGTCTGGAAATAAGTGAGGCCGGCGCGCGAAGAGGCCAGCATATCGTCGATGTCGTATGTGTGGGCGGGATCGTAGTAGACCTCCAGGTTGACCGGCCCATTCGGTCCCGAGTAAGTCTCTTTGCGGACATGGAAGCGGGCGGAAAGGTAGGCGTAAAAATCCAGGATGTGAGTGCCGCCCATGCTGTATTCGTAGAAATGGCGCCCATTCTGTTCCCAGGAACGCTGCAGGTAGCCGGGAGCGATGGCGATCTGGTCGGCCGAGGTGCTGACGATCGTGTGGTAAGTGATCCAGTCTGAGTTCGGCGTGAACAGATTGATGCGGGAGTGGACGGCATCGCCGCGCGGCGCCATTTCTTCAAGCGGGCCGAGCTTCTGCTCGCGGCGGCGGCGCGGATCGTCAAGCTCGTAGCCCTGGTCGTAGCCGATTTGGGGGAAGTAGCCGGAATCGAAAAAGGTGCCGTTGTATGCGAATTCGGGCAGTTCATTGCCGTCGCGGAAGCCGCGGGTGGTGTGATTGACCGAGAACGTCATCGCCAGCGTTTGGCCGGGACCGAGTGGCTGATCGAGCGTGTAGATGGAGTAAAGATCGCGAGGAGTGCGGCTGACCAGATGGAATGGCCGGTCGAACGTCACATTGGAGACGGATTGATGCTCGTCGGTGACGTGGATTTGCTGGATGGGCGCCGCGGTTTTGTTCTGAAGCGTGAACCGGCCGGTACCCCTGAAAGAGCGGCGCTCCGGGTAGATGTCGATGTTGGCGTCGACGGCGGTGAGCTTGGGCTGCGGCAGCAGCTCGTATTTCTTAAACTGGCGCTCGTAATCGGCCTGAATCCGGCGGCGGTCGTTCGCGTTCAGAAACTCGTTCAGGACGTGAGCATTGTAGTAGTACCAGAAGCCGGATCCGGCGGCAGCCAGAAGCAGGATCCCGGCGGCCGGGGCAAGGCGTGGGGCGCGGCGCCAGGCCAGGCGCATCCGGACGCCGAAGGAATCATCTGAGCCGCGGCGGGTGAGAGCTATGGACGCGAGGCCGAGAAGAGCGAAGATCGAAAGCCAGTAAGTAATGGACCAGAACAGCGCGGCCACGAAGTGGCCGTAGCCGTTCATATCGGAGTAGGTGTAACTGGGAGTGGCGCCCGGAAGATATAGAGTGTTTTCCCAGCCAAAGTTAAATAGGATCGGCACCAGTACGAAAATACCGATGACGATGCCGTGGCCGAGGAACTTATTCGAGACAACGGTCTGAATGAACAGGGCGAAGAGCGTGAAGGCCACGATTTGCGGATAAGTTACGAGAAACAGCTCCTTGAGGTATTGCAGGATCTCGTAGTGGTAATAACCCGCGATCGTCTGCATGAGGATGCCCACCAGCATCGTCACAAAGAGCAGGAATGCTTCCACCACCATGATGGCGGTGAGGCGGGAAAGCCAATCCGGCGTGACGCTCATGGGCAGCGCGTCATGAATGCCGTCGAAGTGGCTGTCGCGCTCGCGCCAGGTCAGCTCCGCGGCGTAGAGGGTGGCGATGATGTAAAAGAACAGCATGGCGCCCCCTTCCACCGCCTGTAACATCAGATACGTGACCGGCCAGACGTCTACGCCGCCAACGCGGCCGGCGAACTGGCCATTGTTGACGGCGAACACAACCAGCAGGCCGCTGATGGCCCAGAATGTCGCCTCGCGGGTGATCGCGTGCAGGCGCAGGCGGGTGAGCGAAAGGTATTGGGCGAAAGTGGTGCCGCGGCCGAATACCTGGCGGACGCGCGGAAGTTTGGCGGTGACCAGCGAGCGCACGGGCCGCTCTTCCTGCTCTTCCCGCTCGCGCTCCTTGGCCGCGCGCTTCCCTTGGGACCGTGCCGTGAGCGCTTCCACCGACATGGGGAAGAGCGCCCAGAGGCCGGCCAGAGACGCCACGCCGATCCCAATCCACAGCAGACGGTTGTAAAGAAAGACGCCCGGAGAATTGCCGCTGAAGTTCCAGGGAAGGAGAAGGGTGTTCTTTTCGATGACGGTCCAATAGCGCGTGATGTCATCGAACAGAATAAACCCGACTGGATCGAGGATGCCGGACCAGAAATGCTCAAGGGAACGCGTCGCGGAGAAGACCGTGAGGCCGATGACGTACACCATGAAGAAGGCTACGCCCTGGAGATAGACGACGGCGATCTTGCGGGTGAGTGCGGCCACGGCGAAAAACAACGAGCCCATGAAGAAGATCTGCACCACCACGATGGAAACGAACGGTTGGAGATACCAGGCCAGATGGTTGGGGCCGATGCGGACGTGATCGGCCCAGGGAGCAAATGTTCCGAGCCAGGTGCCGAGCAGCATGCCGGAGAAGGCGAATAGCGTGGTGACGAAGGAGCCCGCCCAGCGTCCGCCCAGGTAAGCGAACTTGGAGACCGGCTTGGTGAAGAGAATCTGGTATGTATCGCGCTGGAAATCGCGGAGGATGGAGGTGCCGAAAATGGCGGCGACAATAATCAGGCCGAACAGACAGGAGCCGAAATCGTTGTAAGAGTTGGCGTAAGGTCCGTTGAGCAGCACCTTGCCGTTGGAGTTGCCAACCGGGCCGAAGCTCTCTGACGCCACGCAGAGAAACGAAAATGCCAGCCACGCCAGGAAGTAGACATACGTGGAGATGCTTTTAATGCGGAACCGCATCTCGAAGCTGAAAAATTCTAAGAACATGGCCATACGGATTTCCTCGGCGCAATCCCTAATTTACGGCGTGGCGGGAGAGATGGAGGAAATAGACGTCCTCGAGCACCGACGGAACGGCTTCGAAACCGGGGCCGGGCGAGGAAGGCGCGAACACGCGGACCTCGTGCTGGCCGCCGGAGAGGTGCGTACTGATGACGTGGTGTTCGGATTCGAGCGTATGCAGTTCGGCGTCGGTCGCGACGATGCGGGCCCATACTTGGCCCTCCAGCGAGGCCAGCGTTTCGCCCGGCGAGCCCTCCAGCAGCACTTCTCCGTTGGCCAGAATGGCCATGCGCGAGCAGAGCTCATGAACGTCGTCCACAATGTGGGTGGACAGGATGACGGTCACCTCGCGGCCTATGGAAGCGAGCAGATTGAGGAATCGGTTGCGCTCGGCCGGGTCGAGGCCGGCGGTGGGTTCGTCCACGATGATCAGGCGAGGATTGGCGAGCAAAGCCTGCGCGATGCCGAAGCGTTGCTTCATTCCGCCCGAATAAGTGGAGAGCGCTTTCTTGCGGACTTCCCACAGGTTTGTCTGCTGGAGCAGGGCATCCACCATTTCCCGGCGCTCTCCCGCTGAGGTGATGCCTTTCAGGACGGCCAGGTGCTGAAGCATGTCGACAGCCGAAATTTTCGGATAGACACCGAACTCCTGGGGCAGGTAACCGAGCACTTTGCGGACCTCGTTCTTTTGTGCCAGCACGTCGATGCCATCGAGGACGATGGAGCCGGAATCGGGTTCCTGCAGGGTGGCGACGGTGCGCATGAGCGAGCTTTTTCCGGCGCCGTTCGGGCCGAGTAACCCGAACATATTATTGCCGATAGTAAGAGATACGTTTTTCAGCGCGCGAACGCCGTTGGGGTAAGTCTTGGATAGATTGCTGATGGTGAGCGCCATTGAAGATGCCCTCCCAGTGTGAGATTGCGGGTTAGGGAATTCTACCACGAGACGGCCGCGGCGCCGGGCGCAACCTTCACTTGTGCTTCTTCTTCTTTACCGGCTCGGGACCGATGCGCTCGATCGTGACGCTCAGCAGCTTGACCGGGGTGATTGGTCTGTCGCCGCGGACGGGCTGGTGGTCGATCTTGTCCACCACGTTCTGCCCTTCCACCACCATCCCGAAGATCGTGTACCTGCCGTCCCATTCGCGCACGGAATTGGTGGTGATGAAGAACTGGCACCCGCCGGTGTTGGGATCGCCCATATTGGCCATGGCGAGCCTGCCCGCCCCATCGAAGCGCAGGCCCGGGAGGATTTCGTCGGGAACGTTGACGCCGCAATCGCCCCGACCCGTTCCCGTGGGGTCGCCGGATTGAATCATCATGCCGGGCAGCACGCGATGGAAGGTAATGTTCTGGTATAGCAGGACATTGGCCATTTTCCCGGTTTTGGGCAGGCGGGTCGGCTTGGTGCCCTGCGCCAGCGCCACGAAGTTTTTCACCGTCACCGGCGTGTCTTTTTCGTAAAGGCGCGCGGTGAAGTCGCCCATCTCGGTATGAAACACGGCATAGAGGCCGTTGGGCAAGTCTTGGGCGGAAAGGCATACCGCCACGAAGAGGAAGAGAACGAGTCTGGTCACGGAGACCCATTCTAGCGCCGTGACCGCCCACGGCTGCGCCGCGAACGGACGACTTGTTCGAACGCCGGCCATGATGTTGAAATTGTGCGGCCAGTTGTATAGAATCAGCGGGACTAGAAGAGAGGACAGCGCGGGTACTCAGAACCGCGCTGCCGGGAGTTGTCATCCAGTCTGAATACCGGCCATGGCCGGGGATACCGCTGAGCGCATCGAGTGCTGCTGGCGTTCCGCGGATCTGCTGAAAGGAGGCATATGAATCGCCGAAATCTTTTGAAGACCTTCTCTGCCCTGGCCGGCTTCGCCGAGTATGTGCGCGCGCAGGAGCAGGGCATGCAACAGGCAGGACGGGGCCGTGGGGGCAGAGGCGGCCGCGGGGGGCCCTCCATGCCCATCCCTCCTGCCACTAAACCCGTCGACTATTCCGGACGGCTGAAACCCGGAGTCGTCGCGATGACTTTCCGCGGTGAGCTGGAATCGGGACAGATGACCTATGAAGACCTCGTGAGGGAGGCAGCGGAATACGGCCTCCAGGGCTTGGATCTGACGGGCTACTACGTTCCGCCGCTGCTCAAGTTCCCTCCCGGAATCGCCTCCCAGATGGTTTCGGAGATGGTCCGGGAAACGCCCGCCAATCCATCCAGCCAGTGGCTGGCCTCGATGCGCAGCACGGCGTATAAGAACGGCGTGTACATCTACACCGTCGGCACGCCGGTGAAAATGTCGCACGAAACGCCGGAGCTGCGCCAGAAGGAAGTCGCCTTCGGCAAGAAATGGATCGATATCGCCGACCGGCTCGGCGCCGGCATGGTCCGCGTGTTCGCCGGCAGCATCCCCAAGGGCGCAAACGAAGAGCAGGCGGTGGCCTGGGCGGTCGAGGTTTATAAGCCGCTTCTCGATTACGGTGCCGAAAAAGGGATCTTCGTCGCCGTCGAGGATGACGACGAGCTGACCCGCAGCGCCGACCAGATCCTGAACATCATCAAGCTGGCCGGCAATCACCCCTTCGCTCGCGTCAATATCGATGTGGGCAACTTCCGCAAAGACGGCTACAACGACGTCGCCAAGTGCGCTCACCTCGCCCATAGCACGCACATCAAGACCGCCATGAGCACCCCCGATGGCGGCCGCGAACCAGCGAATTGGGAGAAGTTGTTCGGCATTCTCGCCAATAACGGTTTCCGCGGCTACGTCTCCATGGAAATCGAGACCAACAACAAGCCGATGCCCAAATTCGCGGCCGAAGAAATCCGCGTCTCCCGCATGTTTGCCGGCATGCCCGTCCCGGTGTAAGAACCATGCGGCGGCCGGTGGGGCGACCCTCCGGCCGCCCTCCTTGCTGCCTGCCGTTCACGCGACGAAGCCACCCCCGCGCCGGCGGGTGCGGGTCGCGAACGGCCGTTCCTACTAGAAAATTGAAACATGGCCGAACCTGGTGTGTTCATGTACAATACAGCGGAGGAGGGAGCGATGCCGGTCTACATGGTGGAGCGCGATTTGCCCGGGATCTCGATGGAGCAGCTCGCCGAGGCACAGAAGAAAGCGATTCAGGCTGGCAAGGAACTGACTGCCGAAGGCCACGAGGTCCGGTATATCCGCTCGACGTTCGTTCCCGGGGAGAGCAAGTGCATGTGCCTGTTTGAGGCGGCAAATCCGGAGCTCGTGCGCGAGGCCAACGAACGCGGGCAGATTCCATTCACGCGCATCGTTCCGGCCGAGGATCTCACGCCGCAGCGCGAATAACCGTGCTCATCCGTCATGGATAAGATCAGGGGCGATCCTTCTGCACAAGCCACGCAGCCCGTTCCGGCGCCTCAATCGGCCGAAGCCAGCCTGGCGGAACAGGCGCTGCGGCTATCGGAACAGAATTACCGATTACTGATTGAAGAAGCGCCTTACGCGATATGCCGTGCCACCCAAACCGGCCAACTCCTGCAGGTGAACCGTTCGATGCTGGAGATGCTGGGCTACTCGCCGGGCTCGGAAGCGGACCTGCTGATCCGTGACTTGCCGCAGATCTTCCTCGAAGCCGACGGTTTCGAACGTTTCCGGCTGAGCCTCGCCGGTGGGGAGACTGCGCAAGGGTTGGATAGCCGCTGGCGGTGCCGCGACGGCCGCCAGATTCAGGTGCGTATCGGCGGCCGGCGGGTGCACGGCGCGGAGGACCAGACGCTGTATTTCGACCTGTGGGCCGAAAACGTCACCGAACGGAAAGAGTTGGAGGCGCGGCTCGCTCAGGCCGAAAAAATGCAGGCCATCGGCCAGCTCGCCGGAGGCATTGCCCACGATTTCAATAACCTGTTGACCGTGATCAATGGCTACTGCGACTTGCTGATTGGCTACGAGAAGGCAGGGCAGGCCCGTGACAGCCTGGAGATGATCCGACAGGCTGGAGAACGCGCCGCCGGGCTCACCCAGCAACTGCTGGCTTTCAGCCGCAAACAGATGACGCGGACGGAGGTGGTGAGCCTCGGCGCCATCGCGAGCGAGGTGGTGCGGCTCAGCCGGCGGGTCATCGGCGAGAACATCCACATCACGGAAGACCTGTGCCCGGCAGGGGATAACATCGTGGCCGACCCGGCGCAGATTCACCAGATGTTGATGAACCTGGTGATCAATGCGCGCGACGCCATGCCGGATGGGGGACGGCTGACGATCGCTACCGCCGTGTCCGACATCGGCGCCGATTCGGCGGCGCACCTGGACGTGCCGCACGGCACTTATGTCGTGCTCACGGTGGCCGATTCCGGCGCGGGCATGGACGAGTTTGTGCGCGCCCACCTGTTCGAGCCGTTCTTCACCACCAAGGAGAAGGGCAAAGGCACCGGACTGGGCCTTTCCACTGTCTATGGAACGGTCCGTCAGAGCGGCGGCGCGATTGCGCTGGAAAGCGAGCCGGGGCGGGGAACTACGTTTCGCATCTTCCTGCCGCAAGCATCTTCGGCCGGAGATGCCGGTCCGGCCGAGGCTGGCATACCTAAGCTGTTAGGCGGCACCAACACGATCCTGGTGGTGGAAGACGAGCCTGCGGTGCGCCGGTTCGTGGCGGAACTACTCAGAGGGACCGGCTACGATGTGCTCGAGGCGTCGAACGGCCAGGAGGCGATATCCGTCGCCGCCAACCATCGCGGTGCAATCCATCTCCTGCTGACCGACATGATGATGCCGGGAATGACCGGATTGCAACTGGCCGCGGATCTGTGCGAATTGCACCCCGAATCGAAGGTAGTGGTGGTCTCGGGATATTCGGAGGGGTTCAGCCCGGCGGCGCCGCTGGCACACAATATCCGCTATCTGCAGAAGCCCTTTACGCCGGAGCATCTGACCAGAGCGGTGCGCGAAGCGATCGCCGGGAGCTAGCCGCCGCGCTCCGGCGGCTAACCTTTTCTCGAATCGGGAGTATAGGCCAGAGAGCGAAGTGAACTTCGTGACTGCGGCCTTCGTTTCTTATTGCGAGAAGCCGCGCCTCGTCGCTCCTCGGAGATCGAATGCAAAATTTGCTGGCTCAGTTGCGTTACACCCTGCGGCAGTTCCGGTTGTCGCCCGTCTTTACGTCATCCGCCGTGCTGACGCTGGGTCTGGGGATCGGCGGCACTACCGCGATCAGCACATTGATGCACGAGGTGATGGCGAGGTCGCTGCCGGTTTCGGATCCTGCGATGCTCTACCGCATCGGTGATGGCGACGATTGCTGCGTGGAGGGCGGGCCGCAGGACCGCTGGGGAATGTTTTCGTTCCCGCTGTTTGAGCGGCTGAAAGCGCAAACTCCGGAGTTCGAAGAGGTGGCCGCGTTTCAGGCGGGCCATGGGCGCCTGAGCGTGCGGCGCGAGCACAGTAGCGAAGCGGCGCGGCCGCTGCGTTCCGAATACGTCACCGGCAATTATTTCCGCACGCTGGGCGTGGCCGCGTTCGGCGGGCGCGTGCTGGCGCCGGACGACGACCGGCCTTCGGCCCCGCCGGTCACCGTGATGAGCCACCATAGCTGGCAGGAGAATTACGGCGCCGATCCCGCCGTGGTCGGTTCGACTCTGCTCGTCAACGGCCATCCGTTCACGGTGATTGGAATTGCGCCGCCGGGATTCTTCGGCGAAACGTTGACCGCCGACCCTCCCGATCTCTGGCTGCCCCTGCAAGCGGAGCCGGTCATCTCGGGCGATGAATCGATTTTGCGGCAGTCGGTCAGCGCCTGGCTGCGGGCGATCGGACGCTTGCGGCCGGGGGCATCGACCGCGGGCATCGCGCCGCGTCTCACGGGCGTGCTGCGGCAATGGATGCAGTACGATTCCGGTTATCCCTCCAACTGGATGCCGGACATCGTGAAGCTGCTTCCGCGACAGGTGATCAACGTGGTCCCGGCCGGTGCCGGTGTGGCGGTGATGAAGGAAGAGTACAGCCGAAGCCTCCAGATTCTGATGGGAGTTTGCGTGATGGTGCTGCTGATTGCGTGCAGCAACGTGGCCAACCTGCTGCTGGTACGTTCAGTGGCGCGGCGGCGGCAAACGGCGCTCCGTCTGGCGCTGGGGGCGACGCGCTCTCAGATCGTCATGCAGGCGCTGTGGGAGAGCACGATTCTGGCGCTCGCGGGCGGTATTGCCGGCCTCGCCATTGCCGCCGCCGCCGCGCGGCTGCTGCTCGCGCTGGCATTCCGCAACGCGCATTTTCTCCCTATTAGCGTGGTGCCCTCGCCCACCGTGCTGGCGCTGACGTTTGGCGTATCGCTGCTGACAGGAATCGTCTTCGGCGCGGCTCCGGCATGGTTTGCCACGCGGACCGATCCGGCCGAAGCCCTGCACGGAGCCGGCCGCACCACCGCGGACCACTCGGGATTCGCGCGCAAGCTGCTGCTGATCGTGCAGGCGGCGCTGTCCGTAGTGCTGGTGGCCGGCGCCACCATGTTGGCGCGCAGCCTGGACAAACTGGAGCACCAGGATTTCGGCTATCGTACGGATGGCCGCGTAGTCGTCTCGCTCAACCCGCCGCTGGCCACTTACACGCAGCCGCGTCTCGCCGCGCTTTGCCGGCAGATCGAGGACGGGTTGAATGGCTTACCGGGGGTGGCGGGATCGGGTCTGGCGCTGTACAACCCGCTTACGAACAACTGGGGCGAGCTTATTCTGGTATCCGGCCATCCCGCGCCGAAGCTCAATGATCAAGGGGGCGCGTCTTGGGACCGGGTGAGCGCGGATTACCTCCAGAACTTCGGCGTTCGCCTGCTGCGCGGACGCCACTTCAGCAAGGCCGATAATGAAACCACGGCGCCCGTGGCGATCGTCAACGAGACTTTCGTAAAGCGGTTTTTCCGGCCCGGCGAAGATCCGCTTGGCCAGCACTTCGGTCTCGACCTGCCAGAGAACTCCGGCACATTTACGATCGTGGGGATCGTACGCGATGCGAAATTCGCCGGCTTTGCACTCTCCAGTCCGGCGCGGCCGATGTTCTACGTGCCGCTGGCGCAGTATGTGGATTACAAAAACGAGCTCATGCAGAGGCTCGAGCGCAGTTCCCACTTCATTCAGGGGATTATGCTCGTGACCAGTGTTCCGCCGGGCGTGCTGGAGCCGCAACTGACGCGGCTGCTGGCGGGAATCGACCCGAACCTGACGATCAACAGCGTGCGGACGATGGAGCAACAGGTTGCGCTGACGTTCGACCAGGAGCGCGCCGTAGCCACACTGGCCGCGCTGTTCGGCGGAGTGGCGCTGCTGCTGGCTGCGGTCGGACTGTATGGCGTCACCGCGTACACGGTGGCGCAGCGAACCAACGAGATCGGGATTCGCATGGCCCTGGGCGCGAACTCGGTCGAGGTGGTGCGCCACGTGCTGCGAGGCGCTTTTGCGAGAGTGGCAATCGGCTTGGGGCTGGGGCTTCCGCTATCCGTGGGGGCCGGGAAGCTGATTTCCACCAAGTTGTACGGCGTGTCGTTCTGGGATCCCGCCGCCCTGCTGCTGGCGGCCGGCGCGCTGGGAATCTGCGCGCTCATCGCCGCACTGGTGCCCGCGACGAGCGCCGCCTCGATTTCGCCGGTAACAGCACTGCGGACGGAATAAAGCCGGCTTCTCAGTGGGTGTAGAAAAACTCCGCGAGACATTGATGTCTCGCCCCCTCTTATAGAATCAAGAACTTACGGATAATTTTGAGACATGGATGTCTCGTCTGAAGCCGTTTCACCGTGTCTGGCCGCCTATTCCTCGCGCAGCGCCCGGACCGGATCGACCCTGGCGGCGCGCAGCGCGGGAAGGAGAGCCGCCACCAACGCCGCCGCGCTCAGAACGAGCAGGGAGCCGATAATGGCAACCGGATCGAGTGGACGAATGCCGAACAGCATCGCTTCGATCAGCCGCCGGGCCACCAGGGCGATGCCAAGGCCGCAGACCAGGCCGATGGCGGCCAGGCGCGCGGCGCTTCCGACCAGGAGCGAGATGATATCCGCGCCGGTTGCTCCCAGCGCCATGCGCACGCCCATCTCCGCCTGCCGCTGCGCCGCGGCGTAGCTCATAATGCCGTAAACACCGGCGGTGGCAAGCACCGCGGCCACGGCCGCAAAGACGATCAGGAGCAGGGCGCGGAAGCGCGGTAGCGCGATGGAGTCGCTATGGAACTGTTCCAGCGTGCTGACCTTGACGGGGATGGCGGAATCGATGCGGGCGATCGTCTTCCGCGCGGCGGCCGCTACATCGCCCTGGGCACGCACGACGACGTGGAGGTCGTTGGCATGGTACGGGTGCTGGCGGTACGCCATGTAAAGTTCCGGAGCGGGTGGAACGGCCGGGCCTTCGTTGCGCATGTCTCCGACTACGCCGACCACGCGCATCCACACATTGCGATCAAGTCCGCACTTGATGCGCTTCCCGAGCGGGCTTCGGCCCTCGAACACCTGGCGCACCAGCGACGCGCTGACGATGGCGACCGGCTCGGAGTCGTATAGGTCGCGCTCGTCGAAATCGCGGCCGGCGAGAAGCGGAACGCCCATGGCGGCGAAGTAACCGGGGCTGGTGAGCCGGAATCCGGCGTGTGGGAGCCGGTCAAACTGGGCCTCCGTGAAATCGTGCATTCCCTCCACGGCATAAAGGCCGTCGGAGCCGTACGGGCCGCCCGGCAGTCCCATGACGCCGGTGGCCGCGTTGACGCCCGGCAGTTCCCGCAGCGCGGCGAAGATGCGCTCGAAGGTGGCGCCGGCCTGCAGGTGTTGGGCCTCGGTTTTGGCGGGGATGCTGACAGTCAGCACCAGTCTGCCCTCGGTGTGGTACCCCAGATCCACTGCATTTAGCGCGAGCAGGCTGCGGAAAAGCAGGCCGGCGCCAAGGGTCAAAACCAGGGCCAGCGCGACTTCGGCCGAGACCAGCGCTCCGCGCACCCACTCGCCGCGGCCGCCTCCTAAAACGCCTCGCGTGCCGCCCTGTTTGAGCGCATCGTGCAGGTCAACGCGGGCGACGCGGAGAGCGGGCCACAGGCCAAACAGTACGGCCGAGCCGAGCGAGACCGCCAGGTTGAAGACAAGCGCGACGCGGTCCACGCGGATCTCGTCCAACCGCGGCAGGTTCGGCGGAGCAAGCCGCAGCAGCGTATCCACTCCCGCAAAGGCCAGTACGAGCCCCAGCGCACCGCCGGCGAGGCCGAGAATCGCGCATTCGATGAGCAATTGGCCCACCAGGCGCCCGCGGCCCGCGCCCAAAGCCGCGCGCAGCGCCATCTCGCGGGAGCGCGCCGTCGCGCGGGCCAGCAGGAGATTGGCGACGTTCGCGCAGGCAACGAGCAGCACCAGGCCCACCGCTCCCATCAGCAGCCAGAGTGTCATGCGGCTGCGCTCGACCAATAGATCCTGTAGCGGTGTCGCGGTGAACGATTTATTCTTGTGCGTCGCGGGAAAGGCCTGTTGCATGCGGGCTCCGACCGCGGACATGTGAGCCTGCGCCGCCTCGGCAGTGACGCCCGGCTTGAGCCGGGCTACGACGCGATAATTGCCCGCCGACCTACTGGTGTTCTCCCAAGGCATGGGGAACCACAATTCGGCCTGAAGCGGGAAATGGAATCGCGCAGGCAGCACGCCTACAATGGACAGCGCG